>DASXPO010000086.1:0-42815 GCA_036493535.1 Casimicrobiaceae bacterium | reverse complement strand
GCGTCAGGTCCATTTCGCTCGTGACCATCATCAGGTTGTTGTGCGCGACGGCCAGCGTGATCGGATCGATCGGTCGCGCGAGCGTCGCCGCGGTCAACGGCTTGTTCACGCGCTGTTCCGTTGGTTAAAAGCGATCGCGATGATCAGATTGCCGAGCGCATCGACGCGCGCACGATCGCCGGGATCGAGCACCGTCGTCGCGTCGAGTTGTTCGACGATCGCGGGACCGTAGATCTGGTCGCCGGTCTCCAGCGACCCGCGCGCGAACACCGGCGTGTCGCGCCACTCGCCGTCGAAATAGACGGCACGCGACGCAGTTGGAACGGGCGTTGCGGTTCGGGCATTGCTTGCCGATGGTCCGCCGGATTGCGCCAGCGATTCGCGACGACCGATCACCGTCGTGCGCAGCGCGACCAGCATCGGCCGCATCTCCGACAAATCTACGTCGAAGCGCTCGCGATAGATGCGCTCGAATTCGGCTCTGACCTCCATCGCATCAAAACCGGGACTCGTCACGGACATGCGCATCACGTGCGTCTGACCGTGATAGAGCAAATCCGCCTCGTGATGAACGTCGATGCCGGTGACGGCAACCGCCTCGCGCTCGATCAGCGCCCGCCCCTCCGCACTCTGCTGCGCGAGCACCGCATCGGCCCATGTGCCATCCACTTCCGCGAGCGGCCGGCTCACGCTCAAACCATAGTCGTGGCGGACATCGGCCAGCGCACAGCCGAGCGCCGACGTGATGCCCGGATAGCGCGGCACGAGCATCGTCGGCACACCGAGCGCGCGGGCAAGCGCGCCGCCATGCAACGGACCCGCACCTCCGAATGCAAAGATCGCGAAATCGCGTGGATCGAAGCCGCGCTCGATCGACATGTAGCGAATCGCGTCCGCCATCGCCTGGTTCGCGACTTCCAGGATGCCGGCCGCCGCCTCCGTCGGATCGAGTCCTAGCGGCGCCCCGATCTTCGCGCCGATGGCCGCGCGTACGTCGTCGATCGCCGTCGGTGCGGTGACGCCGGTGATCCGCTGCGAATTAATGCGCCCGAGCACCAGGTTGGCGTCGGTGACCGTCGGCTCGCTGCCGCCGCGGCCATAGCAGATCGGACCGGGATCGGCGCCCGCGCTCTGCGGCCCGACTTGCAGCATTCCACCTGCCGTGATGCGCGCGAGGCTGCCGCCGCCCGCACCGATCGTGTGAATGTCGATCAACGGAATGTGAAGCGGAATCGCGTAGTCGATGCTGCGTTCGCGCGTGATCGCGGGCACACCGTCGACGATCACCGAAACGTCGAAGCTCGTACCGCCCATATCACAGGTGATCAGATTCGGGAGCGCCGCCGCTTCGCCGATTCGCGCCGCGGCGATCGCGCCCGACGCGGGACCCGACAGCACCGTGTGCACCGCGTGTTGGCGCGTGAGCGTCGCGTCCATCATGCCGCCGTTGCCTTGCATGATGAGCAATTCCTGGCCGAAGCCGCCGTCCGCGAGACGTCGCGACAGACGCTCGACGTAGCCGCCGACGATCGGCTGCACGTACGCATTGAGCGCGACGATCGTGCCGCGCTCGAATTCGCGGATTTCGGGCAGCAGCGTCGACCCAAGCGAAACATAATCGTTGGGCCACATGGCGCGCACCAGATGGAGACAGCGTCGCTCGTTCGTCGGATTCGCGTATGAATGCAGGAAATGGATGGCGATCGCCTCCGCACCGAGCGCGCACAGCTTGGTGACAGCGGCGCGTACGTCGTCTTCGTCGAGCGGGATCAGGATCTCGCCGTCCGCATCGGTGCGCTCGCGTACTTCGACCCGCAGCTCGCGCGGGATCAATGCCTCGAATTCGCCTGTCAACCCGAACAAGCGCGGCCGCGTTCGCCGTCCCATTTCCAGAATGTCGCCAAAGCCCGCTGTCGCAATCAAACCGCAACGCGCACCTTTGCGCTCGAGCACCGCATTGGTGGCCGCCGTCGTGCCGTGGACAATCGTGCGTACGGTCGCGAGATCGGCGCCGAGCGCAGCAATGCCCGCCATGAAACCTTCCGCCTGATCGCGTGGCGTCGTCGGAACCTTCGCGACCGCGAGCTCGCGCGTCGCGGGGTCAAGCAGCAGAAAATCGGTGAATGTGCCGCCGACATCCACACCGAGTACGCGCTGCGACTGCCCCGAATGCAACGATGCCTCCGCAGTCATCCGCCGTAGCTCACTTCGCGCGAGCGCGCCACGCGTCCGGACGCGCGCACGACGTCCACCGCAGCGCGAAGATCGCTCAAGTACGTGTCGACGTGCGGCACATGCGCCATCGTCGGCATGCCGAGATGAATGCCCGGTGGCTCGCTCATCGTGGAGACGAACCAGCCACGACGCGTAAGTTCCTCGGCCACGGCGAAGCTGTCGGCATCGCCTGTCGCGTAGCCCAGAACGGCAAGGTCCGGCTTTCCCACAACGTGGAGTCCATCGATCGCCCCGATTCCGGCCATCAGGCGATCGCGCGCGCCCATGATTTCGCGAGCGATCCGCAAATAGCCGTCGATACCGAGATAGCGCAACACCGCCCAGGCAGCTGCGATCGCGCCGCCTGGACGCGTACCGGTGAACGTCGGAACCGCGTACTTGCCGCGCGGCCAATTGTCGAACTCGAAGACCAGATGTTGCCGCAGCGCAGCGTCGGCGAGCAGAAGCACCGATGCGCCCTTGGCGGTGAAACCATACTTGTGGAGATCGGCGGACATCGAGCGTACGCCGGATACGGCGAAATCGAACGGCGGAATCGGATAGCCGAGGCGTGCCGCGAATGGCGCGAGAAAACCGCCGACGCAGGCGTCCACGTGCAACCAGAGGTTGCGAGCCTTCGCGAGCACGGCGAGTTCGCCGATCGGATCGATGACGCCGTGCGGGAACGTCGGCGCCGATCCGACCAGCATGATCGTGTTCGGCGTGATTGCATTGGCCATGGCGGCAACATCGGCGCGATAGTCGTTGGCAAGCGCGACCCGGTGCACGGTTACACACAAATAGTGCGCAGCCTTGTCGAACGCCGGATGCGCGCTGATCGGGACGACGATGTCGGGTGCGACGATCTGCGGCCGCTCGGTTCGCGCCCAGTCGCGGGCGGCTTTCACCGCCAGGAAGATGCTCTCGGTGCCACCGGAGGTCATCACGCCCGTCGCATTCTCGGGCGCATGCAGCAGATCGGCGGACCAAGCGACGACATCGTCCTCGAACTTCTTGAGACTCGGAAACGCCTTCGGACCGAGCGCATTCTCGGAGAAGAATCGCTGATACGCTTCCTTCGCGACGGCGAGCACGTCGTCGCCCGCGTAATGCACGTAGAGGCCGAGACGTCCGCGCTTCCAGTCGACGTCATCGCGCCTCGCAGACTCCATCTCGGCGAAAAGATCTGAGGGAGCGAGTCCGTGCTCGGGAAAGGTCGGTCGTGTCATCGCGTCATGATTCCGTTTGCGCGTACATCAGGCGGCCTCGCGGCCAGTCGAGAAAAGGCTCGCAGCGCCGAGGTTGCTGATCTGCCCCGCGGCTTGCATGACGACTTTGGTCACCTTGCGGTTCCACGCCGCGTCGATCCGATAGCGCGGCGACGACACGCACAGTGCGGCGATCACGGTGCCATCGCCGGCGAAGATCGGTGCAGCGATTCCACCCACGTCCGAACGAAACGTGCCGAGGGTGCGCGCATAGCCGCGAACGCGCACCTGTTCGAGCTCGCGCATCAGCGCGTCGCGCGTGGTGATCGTTTCGGACGTCCACGCTTTGAGCTTCGGCGGCAGCACCTGGCGCAGCCGCTCGATGGATAGATGCGCGAGGCACGCGAGACCGGTGGCGCTCACATGCGCGGGCAGCCGCGAGCCGACTTCGACGTACACACGCACAGCCTGGCGCGATTCGATGACATGCAGATAGACGACGTCGCCATTGGTGTCGAGCGCGCCGAGGATCGCGCCGTCGCCGATCGTGTCGGCGACGCGCTGCATGATCGGCGTGGCGCGCGGCACGAGCTGCGCGCCGGGGACGGTCCAGCCGGTTTCCCAGAGCTTGTACCCCAGGCCATACGTCCCGCCTTCGCCACGCGCCACATAGCCGCGCACGCAGAGAGTCGCAAGTATGCGGTGCGTCCCGCCCTTCGACATGCCGACCGCTGTGGCGACTGCTCCGAGTGAAACCGGCCGCCGCTCCTTCGACAGGAATTCGATCACATCGAGACCGTGGCTCAGTGCGGCGAGCATATGTTTGCCAATGGAAAACGGAGTTTGCTGATGGAGACCATGCTAATCGCACGGGGGCGCATCGTCAACGCGGCCCTGCAACTTCGTCTTCACCTCGGGCAACTCGGCGAGGGCAGCGTGATCCTCCGCCGCTTGCGGCGGCCGGCCATCTTCGGAAAGAAGCTTCTCCAACGACGCGATCTCGGTGACACGATAGCGCGCACGGTCGCCGAGCGACTTCGCGACGATTTCCTCGAGTGCCAGCTCGCGCCGTTCGGAGTTCACTTCCGCACAGAGGCGCGTGCCATTCAGCTCGATCATGGCGAGAAGCGTGTTATCGAGGCCATCCTCGGACGACGCTACGGTACAGACGGCCAAATTCGTCGACGACGAGATCAGCGATCGAGCGCGCTCCTCAAGGCCGCCAAGATCAAGCCGGCTTAGTTCGTTGCGCGCCGAACCCTCTTTGTGCAGCGCTGGCCCACAATGGCTCATATCATGGCAGTGGATCTGTTCCTATTATTCGCGCTGTCCACCTTATGGGGCGCCTCCTATGCCTTCATCAGAGTCGGCGTCGAAACGATTCCACCGCTGACGTTCATCGCAGCAAGAACGCTCATTGCTGGAACGCTTCTCGTTGCATGGATGCGGGCCCGTAGGATCGCGTTCCCCCGAGACTTTGGGGTGTGGCGGCGATTTCTGGTTCAAGCGCTGCTGAACAGTGTCATTCCCTTCACGCTGATCGCTTGGGCGGAACAGTCGGTCGAAGCGGGCCTCGCGACCATTCTCAACTCGGTCGCGCCGGTCTTTGCATTTCTCGGCGCCTGGCTCATTGCGCGCGATCAGCACGTCACGTCGCGGCAATTGTTCGGTGTGGTTATCGGAATTGGCGGCGTTTGTTTGATCGTCGGCGTAAGCACATTCGAGGGGGTTGGTAGCGAGGTCGTCGCGCAACTCGCGATCATCGCCGCATCGATTTGTTACTCTGGCGCGGCGTTGTACGGTCGCTCGTTCAGAGGTCTGCCACCCATTGTTCCCGCTGCCGGCTCGATGCTGGTGGGAGCTGTATTGCTCATCCCCGCGAGCGTGATCGTTGACCGTCCCTGGCTGATCCGCCCATCAACGGCGTCGATCGAAGCGTTGATTGCGCTTTCGGTGTTTTCAACCGCGCTCGCGTTCGTCATCTACTTCAGATTGGTCCATACGATCGGCTCGGTGGCCACGACCGCGCAAGCCTATCTGCGCGTCCCGATTGGAGTCGCGATCAGCGTTATCTTCCTGGATGAATCACTCTCGACGACAGCTTCGATTGGGCTGGTATGCGTTGTCGCTGGCGTCACGGCAATGACGATTCCGCGACGAGGGTATCAAATGCGATGAGATTATTGCTACTCTTATCTTCCTACAGTGGACATGAGCCGAGAGGAGGCTCCGCTCCTCGCGGCGATCGCGTCTATCGCAAGTTCTCTTCGGTATACAAGGTCAGTTCGAGCAGGCGCTCGAGCAGTTGATCCTGCGCAATGCCGACAAAGTTTTTGAGCACGAGCTCCTTCGCGAACAGACGGCAGATGTAGCGCAGCTTCAGCATCTTGTTGCGCGCGGCGTAGACGAAATCGCGGTGGCCGTTGTTGATGACGACCAGATTGCGTTCGGCGTCGAAGCGCGAACGCCACAGTTCGCCGGCGGCCTTGTGGTAAGTGTAGCCGGGTAGCCCTTGGTAGTTCGTGTCGCCGCTTCCGGCCTTGTTGAGGAGCGACGCGCTCACTGTAATCTGGGCGTCGGCTCGGCACACGATATCGGCCTGCGTGACGACCACTTCGATGCGTGTCAGTCCCGGCTCGCTGCCTGCGTGGAAGGTTGCGATCTCACCATCCATCGGTTCGAGCGTTCCTTCACCTTCGATCACGCTCCAGGCGAATGTCAGATTCTGATCGACCAATCGCCGGGCACGGTCGCGCGCCAACGCGCGCAGTGCGCGCGATCCGCCGACCTCCACGACGCTCGATGTCGGAGAGATCACGACCGAAAACAGCGGCCCGGCGTATTCAAAGAATTGCCGTTGCGGCCCGGATTCATCGGCGGATTCAGCGGTCTGCATCGAAATCGTTTGTTCTTCGGGGTTCGCTGGCGCATCGCCGGGCGTCGCCTCTGTGTGAGTCCTCGGCCGGCGCTTGCCCTCGCCGCGATGCAGATCGAACCAGTCGTACTCCTCCGCAGGCAACGCGAGCAGCGCTTCCTTGAGCGCACCCTGCACCGAACGCAACACGTCGCGGCTCGCGCGTTCTTCCTCGGCACGCTGCTGGTCGTCGATGATCTTCGCGAGCCGACCCTCCAATGGTGCGAGCTCGTCGACGAGGCCCGCGAGTACGGCGTCGTGAATGACTCCGAGGCGGGTTCCAGGCGTCAGATTGAGAAGGGGCGCGTCGATGATTCCCTGCACGTATCCGCTCGTCCACGGCATGCGCGCGAATGCTTCGAGCTCGGCAATGTTCTCGAGCACGCGCGTACCCGAGCGGTAGAGTGATACGGCATTGGCCGGCGAATGCGCGTGCAGGTAGAGCTCGGCATAGACCTCGCTTTGCACCGGCAAAGTCCCTTCGAGCTCGTGGAGCAGCCGACCTTCGAACTTGCGCGGCTCGACCTTGAACTCGGAGCGCGCAGTGCGATCGACGACGCGAATCGAAACACCCGTGTGGCGGATGCGGTCGCGCAACTCAGAGGCGAGGTACCACTGGATCTTCTCGCCGCTGAAATTCTTGATGCCGGGCAGGATGCCGCGGATCAGCACCTCGGTCCCGGGCTCTGGGAACAATGTCGCTCGCTGCGTGATGCGATAACTCGGATCGCCCTTGCGCAAGTGCATCTGCCAAGCCCGTCCGTCGCCCGCCGATGTGAGCAGGAGGTCTTCGCCCAGCGTCCAGAAGCTCAGCAGACCGATGCCGAATTCGCCCTGCAAGCCCGGCCTGCCCTGGGTCTTCAGTCGTCGCTTGATCGAGTCGCAAACGTGCGTGGCGACGTAGTGAAAGTCGGGGTCGCCATCGGCATTCCTGCGCACGCCCTCGCCATCGTCCTTTACGCGCAGATAGTGCTGTCCCTTCTCCTTGCCTCGCGTGATGACGATCGTCTTCGCTCGCGCATCGATGCTGTTCTCGACCAGCTCCGCCACCGCCTTCAAAGGATTGCTCTGCGACAGCGCGATGATCGTGATCGCGTTCCAGTGGTCGCCAATACGTAGATTGCCGCGCGATGCACCTTTGGCAGCTGATACGAGGCGAGAGGGCATTCGAAATTACCGTGGAATTTGTGTCATGGACCCAAGCTAAGTCTAAGAGACTCGCCAGGGATCGACCACTTTGACGTTGAGATCCGCAAAATGCCGTGCATTGCCAGTTGCGAGCGTGGCACGTCGCGCGATTGCGATCCCTGCGATCTGCGTATCGCGCATATCAACAGCTCTGCCGGCCTTTTGCCGCCGCGCGCCCAGTTCCGCCGCTTCGATGGCTGCTCGAGCGTCGAAATCCAGAACGCGATTGTCGAGATCCTCTTCGACCAGGCGCGTGAACGCCAATACGAGCGTCGCCCGCCGCTTCCCCTCTGGAAGGAGTGCCAGGCCGAGGCGGACTTCGAACAGCGTGATGCCGGTGATCCAGATAGATTCCGCGGGCTGTTGGTCCAGCCAATGAAGCACCGCGGTCTCCGGCACCTTTCGCATCAGTGCCGAAAGCACTTTGGTGTCGAGAATGATCACTTACGAAGTTCGACGGGCCGCAGCGCCTCGCCATGCAATTCTGGCAGATCTTTCGTCAACCCGGTTTTCGAAAACCGGGCGGCAATGCGCGAGCCGAGATTGGGGGGCGGCCGGTTCTCTCGCTTGACCGCATTGCGCAGAATATCTCGAGCCTCCTCTTCCATACTGCGCCCATGGCGCTCGGCGCGACGCTTGAGCCGTGCTTTGACGTCATCTTCTAAGTCCCGAACGATGAATTGGGCCATGATCTTTTGCCGTATACCGGAGGGATATCATGATATCACGTCTTGACAAAGCGCGTCGACGAGGAGGCATCCACGCCAGGCCGCCTCGCTGATCTTGCCAAATTTTGCCAAAACTCATAAGATCCGTTCATGAGCACGATGAACATCTCCTTGCCGGCTACGCTCAAGAGCTTCGTGGACGAGCAAGTTGAGCGGCGGGGCTACGGCACCAGCAGCGAGTACGTTCGGGATCTTATCCGTAAGGACCAGGAGCGCGCCCGTTTGCGCGAACTGTTGCTCGAGGGTGCGGCATCTGCCTCCGCCGGTCCTGCCGATCGCGCGTATTTCGACAAGTTGCGTAAGCGAGTTCGCCGCCGGCCGGGCCGTTGAGCCACAAACGTGCCGTTCTGCGGACGCGAGCAGATCACGACATCGAAGAGGCGATCGATTTCTATCTTGGTGAGGGTGCGGCGCGTGCAGCGCTGAAATTCATCGACGCGCTGGAGCAGGCGCTTGGCGACATCGAGCGTCACCCGACCATTGGCTCGACTCGCTACGCAACCGAACTCCACCTGCCGGGCTTGCGCTGCTGGCAGATCAAAGGTTATCCGCACCTGGTGTTCTATGTCGAGCGGAATGATTACGTCGACGTTTGGCGCGTATTGCACGGCAGCCGTGATCTTCTTGTGTGGCTGCACCCTGCCGAATGAGCGGAATGGATATCGAGCGAGACGCTAACGATGCGCATCGCGACGAAAAGGTTGACGCCGAGTGGCGGCGTCAAGAAGCCGATGACGGGCGAGTTTGCAATAGGGTCTGCTCTCCCGCTCCTCGAGGGTTTCGCTTGATCGCGTCGGTGACGCGATTCTGACGTTCTGCCGCGGCGGAATATTCATGTGTAGGTCGTCCGGGTGGGCGCTATGCTCCGACCGCATGAAATCCACAGCGGCTTGATCAGAGGGTTGAATCTCGCGAGGAGGAAACATGAGTGACGCCGAACGGTACGCGAAGCCATTGCTCGCCAGCAAAGTTGCGCAATTGCGCGCGCTGAAAGCGGAAAGCAGCCCGCCTCGAACAGTAAATCTCAGGATGGGAACGTTTCAGCTCCCTGCGCGAACGCGGGCAGAGCTCACCAAGGTTCGTGGAGCGCGGCACGCGTATCGCGTCGACGCGGTGATCCCGGGAAGGCAGCTCGGCCAACGATCGCCCTACGAGACGATTCCGATCCAGGCGTTGAAAAAGAGCAGCATCAGCAGCCGGCTGGATCGAGTCAGCTTCGCCGGACAGCGACATGCATGGACCGAAGTGAAGTTCGTGCCGCCCAAGGTGAAGCTTCGCGTCAACGAACGTTCGCGGCCCCCGGTCGATCTCGTGCTGCCGGAAGGCGTCGACCTCCCTTGCAACGTCTTCCCACCCGATGACCGATATATCTATCAAGACACATCGTTCCCATGGTGCACGGTAGGACGCGTCGACTCGCCATTGGGCACCGGTACCGGATGCACGATCGGATCTCGGCTCCTCCTCACATGCGGCCATATCATTCAATGGAACAGCGACAACACCGCAGGATGGGTTCGCTTTCGTCCGTCCTACTACAACGGCTCGACGCCGTTCGGCGAAGCGTGGGCCACGCGCGTCATCTTCTGGAACAAGGCCAATGGAGGCGATGGGCTGTCGGATTTCGAGACAGCCTTCGATTACGTGGTCTGCGTGCTGGACGCGCGCATGGGCGACATTCTGGGCTACCCGGGGTATCGCACTTATGATGACGACTGGAACAGCGGCGCCTACTGGCAGCACATGGGCTACCCCTCCGATCTTAGCGGCGCGGAACGGCCGGCTTTCCAGGGTTCCTGCGTGATCTCATCGGTGCAGGATCAAAGCACGTCCGGCCAAACGGGCAATGTGCTCGGACACTTCAATGATGCGGTTCCTGGTCATTCGGGAGGACCGGTGTGGGGTTGGTGGGAACAAGAACCATGGCCCCGCGTGGTCGGCGTGCAAAGCGCAGAGGCGAAGACGCCTGCGATGAATACGTCCGGCGACAATGAATTTGGCGGCGGACCGGCGCTCTCGTCGCTCGTTTCGTACGCTCGCGCAAACTATCCCTAGACTGTCATATCCTGCATCCGGGCGTCCAATCCGGAATCGACTGGGAGCTTTCAAGAGCGCAGCATGAGCAGGTATCCCGGCCGCTGGTGGCGAGTCGCAAACGTGCGTGACGACGTAGTGGAAGTCAACCAACTTAGCTGCGTACTGAAGAAGAGATCGCAATCGGCGCACACGGACATTCGTCACGCTGCCTGCTTGATCAATGATTCGGCGGGAATACCCAGGCCTCGATGCAGTTTCCAAGCCATCATCATGGTCAAGGGACGCTTGCGATTGAGAACCTCGTACACTCGATTGGGCCGGCCGATGTACGGCACCAAGTCCTTGGCCGTCAAATTGCGCTGCTCCATCACTAGCTTAATGGCCTCAACGGGATCCGGTAGATCGAGCGGAAAGTGCTTCGCCTCGTAAGCCTCCACGAGTGTCGCCAGCACGTCGAGGCGGTCACCCTCGGGAGTGCCGCGCTTAGCCGCCATGAGCGCCTCAATTTCACGAAGCGCCGCTTCATGGTCCCGCTTGGTCCTGATGGGTTTGATGTCCATTTCTGCGCTCATTTCAAATCGACTGTGCGTCGATGCGACCGTAGTGTCGGTGCGTACCGATGAATCGTGTGTAGACAATACGGTAGGGATGGTTGATCCACACCACGATTCGATACTTGTTCCCCGCGACGTTGAAGACTGCTCTACCGTCCTTCAGGATGCTTGCGTTGCCGATATCGCGCTTGACGTCCGCCGGGGTCGCCCAGTCGGCCTTCCGCACTTGCTGATACCACGCCAAAGTCGGTTCGCGAGCGTCAGCGAACTCCGAACTGTTCTCGAGAAACGTCTTCAGCGTTCGCAGAGCGATGAGCCGCATTGCGCATAATAGTCCCGAAATGGGACTACCGCAACGAGCTGCCGTTCGCGAATCTGCTCCTCGTGGGTCTTGCGCTTCTTCCGCGATTTGCCCGGTTCTTCCTCACTTGGCTGGAAAACTTCCAAGCCGTCGTTCTCTAGCCAGGACAACGCGACGGCCACCGCGTGCTTGCAGAATGCTCCGCGTCGCCGACTGGGCAATCGCACTCGTATTCAAGCTCTTCGTTCCCCGCGACCGCGAGGGCGCATCCGATAGCGCTGCGTGCCCTGAACGCTCGCGCGAACCTCTTGCTCGTCAGCGTCGACCAAGAAAACAGCGCCATCGTGGAAGTAGGCTTCGCCGCGTCCGAATGTCCGCGCGTCGGCCAACTTCCGAACAGCGTGGAGAGTCAGAACGTCGAGAAGCGACATGCTAGACCAACGTGCGCTTTCATTAATCTCGCTGACGCAATGAATCTTGCTTTCCAGAGGCAATTCTCGTTGCAGCTTGCGCATCCGCAATCTCCACGAATCGGCACAACGCATTGATCAACCGCATTTGCTCGATCGTGCGGGCGTGCGACTCCAGCAGCTTAGGACTCGCAACGATAATCGCAAGACACATCGCGCGCGAAATCGCGACATTCAGGCGATTGCGCGAAAAAAGGAACTCCAGGCTGCGCGGAACGTCCTCGATGCTCGACGTAGCCATCGAGTAAAACACGATCGCCGCTTCGCGGCCCTGGAACTTGTCGACGGTGCCGACCGGCACGTCAGGAAAGCCCGCCTTCGATAGCGCATCACGTAACCGCCGCACTTGCGCGTTGTACGGAGCCACCACCATGAAGTCCGATTGGCGCAACGGCTGCACTTCGCCGTCGCGATTGGTCCATGCCGAGCCCATCATCGCCGCGATCTCGGCGGTCACCGCAATCGCCTCGTCCGAGGACGCCGCAGCGTTGCCGACGTGGGGTACCGACTTGAATCGCAAGCCCGTGCCGAACGTAGTGGTCTGTCGTTCGAGCTCGGAAATGCCGTGGAGCCGTCCGTCATAGACGATCTCGGAGATGAATTGGCAAACGTCCGGATGCATGCGGCGCGTACGCTCGAGAAAGAGTCCCATGTGCGGCGGCACCGTTGCGTTGTCGCCGAGCACATGCTCCAGCACCGACGAGCCGGTGCCTTCGGGATGCATCCCTTGCGAGACTTGCGCGAGCTGCAGTGGGTCACCGAGCAACACGATGTTACGTGCCGAAGTTCCCATCGCGAGCGCGTCGGCGAGGGAAACTTGTCCGGCCTCGTCGATGATCAGTGTGTCGACTGCCCCGGCGAGAGCCGCGTGAGCGAAGAGCCACGCCGTGCCGGCGAAGAGCAGCGTGTCAGCGCCGGCGCCAGTGAAGGCATCGATCTTGTCTGCGCTGCTGATCGAGGCACTGTCGTAGGGAGACTCGGGATTGTCGTTCGACGACTTTTTCAAGCCGCGAAACCGCAATCCTTCTTCCTTCGCCGACCGCTCGATCTCGTCGAGCAGATTGTGAATCGCCTTGTGACTGGTCGCGGTCACGCCGACGCGCCGGCCGCGGCCTATCAGCTCGGTTACGAGCCGCGCACCCGTGTACGTCTTGCCCGTGCCGGGCGGCCCTTGAATGAAGAGATAACTGGAATCGAGCTGCAGCGTTAGCGCACGCTGCTCGACGATGTCGACCGTCTGAATGTCGCTGCCAGGCTCGCGACCGCGAATGCGAGGTGGCGTGCGACCTCGAATGCGAGGTGGCGTGCGCCCGAGAATGTCGTGCAGCGCGCGATAGCGACCATCACCCGCCAGCATGGATGAAGCGAATCGAGCGAGCGCATCGCGCTGGGCATCCGTGTTGTACGGGCCGCTTGGAATCAGCGCCCGCGGCAGCGGAACGTTCTTGAGGCTCGGGCCGCGGTGAAGCTTCAGCGTTCCGGCGTTCTCATCGATCGAGACGATGGTGCCGGCAGATTTCTTTGTTGCCGGATCCGTCGGCGTATCGCGCGGCCCGAGCTTGTACTGCTGCGCCGGAAACGTGAGCGTGTGGATCAGCGAGTTCTTGTTCGGCATCGGTGGGCCGACCGGCGTCAGTCCAGCGATCGACTCTGCGTCATCAAGGAGCTCGTTCTCGGTCATCTCGTCGCGGCGCAAGAAGAACCACCACCACGCCGGCCGCGCTTCGCGCCGATGGTATTCGAGCAACTCGCCGGCAAGCCATCGAATCGAGTCGGGTTCTTCGCCTTCGATGAGACGCCGACGAAGCTTCGCGCGCGCGCCGGTTTCGTTTCCGTCCTCGTCGGCTTTGCCGTCGCGCACCTCGGCCCACCGCAGCGAATCCGGATGCTGGGCAACGAGCCAGTCCCGCAGCGCCAACGTGGCGCGGCAATCGTCCTCGTTGTAGTCGGCTATCGAGTCGAGCAACGCTTCGTGACGCTTGCTCATCCATTGTTCGTATGCGAGCACGGCATCCATGCCGCTGCGTACGTCAGCGAGCCGAATGTACGGGACAAGCGCCTCGACCTCCTTCAGCGAATAACTCTCCACACCGGCGCGCAGGCCCTGACGTACGACTGTGTGCAAGTTCACGAACACGCCTCGACGCAGGAGCTCGTCCACGGCGTTTTCGCGGGTTGCGTACGTGCCCATCAACTGCTTCAGAGCCGCATTCTCGTACGTGCCGTAGTGGTACACGTGCATCGCGGGATCGGCGGCGAAACGCGCATGCACGAGATCGACGAATTCCTCGAACATGCGGCGTTCTCCGGGTCGATCGTGCGCCCAGATCGGCCGGTATTCCCAATCGGCGCTGTCGCGCAGCAGCATGCCGAACAGAAAGTGAAGACCTCGCGCCGGCTCCCAGAATGGATCGCCTTCGATATCGAAAATCACGTCGCCGGCCGACGGGCGAGGCAATAGCTCGAAGCCGTGGCCCACCTCAGCTTCGATTCGATGCCAATCGAGCCGGCCCGAAGTGCGTCGATCGAGCTGCAGCGCCGCCTGGTCGCGAAGCGTTTCGAATGCATGTGCAGCAAGGTGAGGTACCGGCGTTGCTGGCCGCGATTGTGCGAGTGCCTTCAGCGTCGGCAGGCCGGCGTCGCGCAGTGGCGTGACATAGGTACGACGCGCGCCTGCGACCAACACCAAACTGTCTTCGGCACGCCATCGATCCCTGCAAACCCCGTGGAAATCGCATACCGCGCAGTGCTCCACCGGATAAGGCTCCGTTGTGCGAGTCGAAGCGACAGCGGATTCGAAACGCGAGCGAACGCGCCGGTAATAGGCGGCGAAATCGTCGTAGCGGAGCGAGCGCTTCTCGCCGACGCCGAGGAAGACATGCATCTGCTCCGGACGCATACCCTGAACGGCCGCGATGCCATCGCTGTAGAAGCAGAGCTGCAGCACATAGGTCGGTTTTTCGACCCGCGCGAGCTTCGCGTCGAGCGGTTCGTAACTCCACGGTCCGAGCTTTGAGTTTTGTGGCGCTCGCAGAAGGAAGTCAGCGCGGCCGCGCCATTGATCATCGACAAACGTCGCCTGCGAAATGACATCGGCGCCCGCGCGCATTGCTTCGACCGTTCGTGCCGCGGCAGCGTCGAAGTCCCAGCGCTCGTCCATCGAAATCTCGACGACATTGCGACCTTCGTCATGCATGCGCGCGAGGAAATCGAGCTCGTGCAGCGTGCCCTTGTCGGCGAGCAGCTTCGCGCCATCGTCCGCAACATGCGGTCTTTCACCCTCGCCGAGTGCAACCTGCCGAGCAAGCGTCGTGCGATGCTCACATTCAACGTAGTCGTTGAGGTCGGAGGGTGAGAGAAATATGCGACCGGAGTGGCTCAGCATATTGGCGTTTGAAACTCCGTGGCTAGATTACGGTACATCGAGTGTGGAGGCGAAAGCGACTACGGTGGCAGTAAGCTTTAGTAGGAACCGGAGCAGCGTTCAAGGTTTCAAGACGAATGATCGTTCAAACACTAATCTGAAATCTACCGTTGCGCTGTCCACACAGGCATTCCGCCTCGCTCCTCAATAGCACTTCAGCGGGCTCAAACATTCTCTGTTGTAGGTTGGACGCGTTTAGCAACGTGGAAGCACGGGTGACGGATACGCCAGAATTACCCGCGGCTCCTGGAAGAAATCAGATTTCATTTCGCCCTTTCAGGCTAGGCTTTGCGACTTGGCGCACTCCGGATACCGATAAATTTCGCGCCTGCTGCGCCCTCGCCCATCCCATAGTAAGGGCTCATCTTCCTATGACGGCTCCCGTTGCTATTAATAAAGGCTGCCTTTATTATGCCAGCCAATTCGGCCCATGATACAGGCAACCTTGGTAGCCCCCCTTCCCGTACCTTCTTCACAGTCCGGCCGCGCCGGCCGATATCTCCGGCAGCCGGCAGGCCATCAAGCCTTCATCCCGACTCCGTTGCCGCCGACGCCGGCAATCCGACTCGATGGCGAGCTTCAAAACCTCCTCTCCGATGCCGATCGAGCGCTCGGGAGACTGGACGGATCCATCCAGACGCTGCCCAACACCGACCTGTTTGTCCTGATGTACATCCGGAAGGAGGCCGTTCTTTCGAGTCAGATTGAAGGAACCCAAATTTCTCTGCAGGACTTGCTTGCCGCCGAAGCAGACCTCTTCGGTGGTCGCCACGAGCCGCGTGGCGTCGACGAGGTAGTCAATTACATCGCGGCCATGAACCACGGCCTCGCGCGCTTACAAGAGCTGCCGGTTTCCGTACGTCTCATCCGTGAAATCCATGCTCGACTCCTCGCGGGAGTTCGCGGTGCGCATCTAACACCGGGCGAACTACGACGAAGCCAAAACTGGATTGGACCCGGGGGCTGCACGCTCATGGAAGCAACCTTTGTCCCTCCGCCCCCCGACCAAGTGACCGACGCTCTTGTCCAGCTCGAGACGTTCTTGCACGAACAAAGTTCGCTCCCGCTGTTAATCCGAATCGGGCTTGCTCATGCGCAATTCGAAACTATCCACCCATTCCTTGATGGCAATGGCCGCGTCGGGCGCTTGCTAATCACGTTTCTACTGTGCGAGAAGAACGTGTTGCAGAAGCCCGTGCTCTATCTCTCGCACTGGTTTAAGCAACATCGTCACATTTACTACGATCGCCTTCAGTCAGTGCGCGATAACGGCGATTGGGAAGCTTGGCTCGCGTTCTTTCTTCGTGGCGTTGCTACGGTCAGCGAACAGGCGACAGAAACGGCTCGCCGCATTCTTGCGCTTCGTGAGCAGCACCGGACGATCATCACGGACCATTTTGGTCGTGCAGCCGCCAACGGTCACCGCGTTCTCGAGAGCCTCTATCGCCGACCAATCGTCTCGGTAAAACAGGTGCGCGAAATGACTCGGACAACTAGTCCCGCCGCAAATGAACTCGTGCGGCGATTCGTCGATCAACGCATCCTGGTTGAGATCACCGGATACGCGCGCAATCGACGCTATCGATATGACGATTACGTGCGCTTGTTCACCGAAGGTACGGAAACTGACAAAGATCACGAATGATCACCGGCGACATCAAGCTGAGACAACGCGCTTGGATCAAAAAGCCGAGGACGAATCGTGGGTGAGGGTTCAAAAAGCGCGCGAGCCCATCCAGGAGGCGCAGGCATTGCTGTCAGCGAATCGGACGCCCGCGACACTCTCCCTATCCCGCAGGACCAGAGCGCAAAAGCGATAAAAGGCGTTCTAGAGTTTGGGCCGTCGACTGACTACGCGAACGGCCCTGTTCATATCACACGAGTGGGGCGGCCAAGCTGGCTCATAACAACACTAAATCGATGGCCCCACGACCGGCGCCTGCCGAGAATTAGTAGCGCATCCGCTCGCCCGGAATAGACTTTTGAGATTGTGGCGGAGACGGTGGGATTCGAACCCACGTTAGGGTATTACCCTAAACACGCTTTCCAGGCGTGCGACTTCAACCGCTCATCCACGTCTCCGTAGCCCGGATTTTACGCGAGCGCGGCCGCCGCCGGGCGGCGCGTCGATTCGCCGCCCGGAGAAGTGAACGCGAAGGAATCGCGGCGTCGCAGCCGCGCAGCTTACTTAGTCTCTTTGGACGCGGAGCCGTCGCTCGGCCGGCCGCTGTCCTTTTCGAGATCGGTGCTCGAAAAGTTGTTGGTCTGGCCCTCCTGGGGACCCTTGTTCACTTCTTCGTCTTTGGTCAACGCGCCGTGACGCGGATTGTCGTCCGCCGTGTGCGTCGATTGGTCTTTGCTACGCGACGATCCGGCCCCCGCCGATTTCGACCCGCTCGAGGAAGCGCTCCCGGCATCCTTCTCCGACATCACCGCCTTTTTCGCTTCGTCGGCCGACGCCGTGTCGGGCGCTTTTGCCGCAGCCTCCTGCGCCATTACCGCGCGATGTTGAGCGTCCGGGGCGCCGTCCTTCGAGGGCTGCGGGGACGGATCTTTGTAGTTGGTCTTATCTGCAAACGCCGCTTCCGGATCCGTTCCCGGCGCTGCTTTGTTCGCATTCGCGGGAGGCGGAGTCAAGTCGCGTGGCGCAGCCGGGGCGCTGAGTCCGTGAGGCACACCTTGAACGGTTGCTGCAGCGGCCACCATCCGCGGAATCGACGTCGTACGGTCGCGGTCGGGTGCATTGCAAGCGGCCATCGCGAATGTTGCACCGGCAACAGCCAGCGCGATCAGAGATTGGTTCATGCGAGCTCCCCTCCGAAATCGTTGTGACCTCGTTACGGTATCGCAACGGGCCATTTCGCAGGAGCGGCCGGCGACCGATCTTCCTGTAGGACCCTGACCCACAAGCAGGGCCTCGCGTGCCGATGGACGCGCTCACATGATCTGCGCAGTCAACATCGAGATGACGGCGCCCGCCATCAAGGCCGTTGCAAACCATCCGAGTCGGCGCAAGCGCGGGCGAATGACAAAGGCTCCCATGATGTCGGGTCGCACCGCCATGCGCATCATCAACGCCATGATCGGCACCGCGACGATGCCATTCATGATCGCGGCCCAATAGAGCGCCTTGAACGGGTCGAGTGGCGAGAAGTCGATCGCGACACCGATTAGCGTCGCCGCGGTGATGATGCTGTAGAAGCCCTTCGCTTCGACCGGTTTCAGCGCGTGACCGATCGGCCACTTCATCGATTCGGCAACCGCGTACGCCGCGGATCCCGCGAGCACCGGCACGGCCAACAGTCCCGTGCCCACGATGCCCATCGCGAACAGCGTGAAGGTGAATTCGCCCGCGAGCGGGCGCAGCGCCTGCGCGGCCTGTGCGGAGGTCTGGACGTCGGTGATGCCCGCGGTATGCAACGTAACGGCCGCCGTCATCATGATCGCGAGCGCGATTCCATTCGAGAACACCATGCCGAACCAGGTATCGAGTTTAATGCGTCGCAGATGCGCCCGCGCATGCTCGGGCGCCTCGCCGGCCGAACGCAGCGGTTCCTCCCCGTCGGCCGCACGCTGTTCCTCGACCTCTTGCGACGCCTGCCAAAAAAACAGATACGGACTGATCGTGGTGCCCAGCACGCCGACTAGCAGCACAAAATAATCGCTCTTGAAGCTGATCGGCGGCAGCAGCGTGTTGACGGCGACCTCTCGCCACGGCACGTCGACGAGCAGCAGCACGAACGCATACGAGACGAGCGACAGCGTCAGCCACTTGAGAACCGGCGCGAGCCGTTGATACGGCACCAGCAATTGAAACGCGACGGCGACGAGACCGAACAGCAACGCGTGGAAATGCGGCACTCCGCCGAATACCAGCTGCAGCGCGTCTCCCATTGCGCCGATATCGGCCGCAATGTTGAGCGTGTTGGCAATGACGAGCAGGCTGACGATGAACGTCAACAGCGGGCGCGGATAGTGGTCGCGAATATTGCGCGCGATGCCGTGGCCGGTCACGCGTCCGATGCGCGCCGAGACGATTTGAATGCCGACCATCAGCGGCGTCGTAAACAGCACGCACCACAGCATGCCGAATCCGAATTGCGCGCCGGCCTGCGAATAGGTCGCGATGCCGCTCGGGTCGTCGTCGGCCGCGCCGGTGATGAGACCGGGACCGAGACGGCGGAGAAACCTGCGGGCGCGAAGGATCATGGTCGAGGGTCAACGCCGACCAAGGTTGTCGAGGCACCGGGCGGCGCGCGAGTATAGCAGCGGTGTATGGCCCCGGCCGACGGGCCATCGAAGGATGCCGGCAAAGGGCTTAACGGCTGGCCTCGCTGAGAATAAAATCGGATAACGTGCATCCGGATGAGAAGGAGACGCATATGCCGAATATCCCGAATTGGAAAGTCGACGGCGACTGGTTCGACGTCTGCAAATGCAATATCCCCTGCCCTTGCGAATTCGCGCAGGCGCCGACGTTCGTCGATTGCGACGGCATTCTCGTATGGCATGTGCGGAAGGGCTCGTACGGGAGCGTGGCGCTCGATGGACTGAACGTCCTCGCGCTCGGGTATTTCAACGGCAACATATGGGCTGGCGCGAAGGCGACGATGGCGATTTTCATCGACGAGCGCGCCGACGCGTCGCAACGCGAAGCGCTGCAGACGATCTTCGGTGGCCACGCTGGCGGCTGGCCCGGACAGTTCGCGCAGAACATTGCCGAAATCCGGGGCATGGAGTTCGCGAAGATCGAATTCGAAATCGCGAACGATCTCGCGACGTGGCGCGCCGCCGTGCCGGGCAAAGTGGAAGCGAAAGCCGAAGCGCTCGGCGGCCCGACCACGTTGCCGGGTCAACGCGTGCAGACGACGAATCCGCCGGGATCGGAGATTGGTCCCGGCCCCCGCGTCGTGGCGACCTGGGGCGCATCGACGGTCGATCGCGCCGATGCTTTCGGCTTCAAGTGGAACCGCAGCGGTCAATCGAGCAAGCACATTCCGTTTTCTTGGAGCGGTCCCGGTTAAATGCTCGATCGCCTTCGATGACGTCCGAAGACGACACGCCGCGCGGGGCGTTCAAGCTCCTCTCGTGGCGCATCAACATCGCGGTGGTGGTTGCGATGGTCGTGCTCTCCGCGCTCGCATGGCGAAGCACAATCGATCAAGCGATCTCGATGCGCGGCATGGTGATGGGTCTGGGCCAGATCGGCGTCCTTGCGCAGGGCATGATGGGCGCCGGCGTGTTTCTCACGATGTGGACGACGATGATGGTCGCGATGATGTTGCCGACCGTCGTGCCGATCGTGCTCGCGCATCTTTCGGTGGTGCGTCGGCGCCGCGAAGGACCATGGGCGACGTTCGCATTCATCGGCGGCTATCTGTTCGTCTGGTCGGGTGTCGGCATCGCGCCACTCATCGTCTATTGGGGCTTGGCGCAATTGGGCGACGATGCCGCACAAACGCAGTGGCTGCCAGCACTTGCCGGAACGATCCTGATCGTCGCTGGCGCCTACCAGTTCACCGCATGGAAACGGGCTTGTCTCGATAAATGCCAAAGTCCGCTTGCGTTCGTCGTGACGCACGACTTCGGTAGCGGAGCAGGCAGTTCGTTTGCCGCAGGCATCGTCCATGGCGCGGCCTGTCTCGGCTGTTGCTGGGCGGCGATGACTGTGCTGCTGGTCGTCGGGTTGATGAATCTTTTGTGGATGGTCGTGCTATTCGTTCTGTTCTTTGCCGAAAAGAACTGGAAGCACGGCATCGTGCTGGCGCAGATTGCCGGCGCTGCATTCATCGCACTCGGCGTCGCGATCATTGCGCGGCCGGAGTTGCTGGCGCTGGTGTCGAACTAGCCCGACCTATAGCCGCTGGGCGCCGCGGTTTTGCGTCGCGGCCTCAGATCAGCGTCGCCTGCCTTTGCACCGCGCAGTCCACGACCGTCAGCGCTGTCATATTGACGATCCGTCGCACCGTCGCCGATTGCGTCAGGATGTGCACGGGCTTCGCCACGCCGAGCAGAATCGGGCCAAGCGTCACCCCGCCGCCCGACGCCGATTTCAGCAAATTGAACGAAATGTTCGCGGCATCGATCGACGGCATGATCAACAGATTCGCCTCCCCCTTCAACCGCGAATTTGGGAACACCGCCTTGCGCACCTTCTCGTTGATCGCCGCGTCACCGTGCATTTCGCCGTCGACGTCGAGATCCGGCGCCTGCGCGCGAATCAACTGGAGCGCATCGCGCATTTTCTGAGCACAGGGCAGATGACTCGTGCCGAACGACGAATGCGAGAGCAGCGCGACATTCGGCGTAATGCCGAAGCGGCGAATCTCATCGGCGGCCAATAGCGTGATTTCGGCAAGCTGCTCGGCGGTCGGATCGCTGTTCACATACGTATCCGCGATAAACACCGTGCGCGCGGGCAACAGGACCGCGTTCATCGCCGCGTAGATCGAGACCCCGCTGCGCCGACCGATCACCTGCTCGATGTAGTGCCGATGGACGGCGTGCGTGCCGAACGTTCCGCACAGCATCCCATCGGCTTCGCCGCGATGGACCGCCATCGCGCCGATCAGCGTCAATTGCCGGCGCATCTCGATTTGCGCATATTGCTGCGACACGCCTTTGCGCTCGGTCAGCCGATAGTAATCGGTCCAGTACTCGCGATAGCGGACGTCGAACTCCGGGTTGATCACCTCGACGTCCTTCCCGGGGTCCAATCGCAAACCAAAGCGTTCGATCCGCTTTTCGATCACCGCGGGGCGCCCCACGAGGACCGGAAATGCGAGCTTCTCGTCGACGATGACTTGCGCCGCCCGCAGTACCCGCTCGTCCTCGCCCTCGGCGTAAATGATCCGTTTCGGTGACTTTTTCGCGGCGTCGAAGATCGGCCGCATCAACAGGCCGGAGTGATAGACGAAGCTCGTAAGTCGCGCGCGATACGCGTCGAAATCCTCGATCGGACGCGTCGCAACGCCCGATTCCATCGCCGCGCGCGCAACGGAAGGCGCGATCGTGACGATGAGTCGCGGATCGAACGGCTTCGGAATCAGATATTCGCGGCCGAAGCGCAGGTCCTCGATGTCGTAAGCCGCCGCGACAATTTCGGACTGTTCCGCCATCGCGAGGTCGGCGATTGCGCGTACTGCGGCGAGCTTCATCGCCTCGTTGATCGTCGTCGAGCCGACGTCGAGCGCGCCGCGGAAGATGAACGGAAAGCACAGGACGTTGTTCACCTGATTCGGAAAGTCGGAGCGTCCCGTCGCGATGACGGCGTCGGGGCGCGCGGCTTTCGCAATGTCCGGCATGATTTCGGGCTCGGGATTCGCGAGCGCGAGGATCAACGGATCTTTCGCCATCGAAGGCAGCCATTCCGCTTTCAGGACACGACCCGCAGACAACCCGAGAAAGACGTCGGCACCGGGAAGGATCTCCTGCAGCGTGCGCGCTTTCGTCGTCTGTACGTAGAGCGCCTTGTGATCGTCCATCTCCTCCTTGCGACCTTCGTAAACGACGCCCTTGATGTCGGACACCCAGATGTGCTCGCGGCGCAGGCCCAGTGCGACCAATAGGTCAAGACAGGCGAGCGCCGCTGCGCCGGCGCCGGAGCACACGAGCTTCACATTCGCAAGTTCCTTGCCGACGACACGCAGGCCATTGACGACTGCCGCGCCGACGATGATCGCCGTGCCGTGCTGATCGTCGTGGAACACGGGGATTGTCATGCGCTCGCGGCACTTGCGCTCGATATAAAAACACTCGGGCGCCTTGATGTCCTCGAGATTGATGCCGCCGAACGTCGGCTCGAGCGCGACAATGATGTCGACCAGCTTGTCCGGATCGCGTTCGTTCAACTCGATGTCGTAGCAATCGAGTCCGGCGAATTTCTTGAACAGAACCGCCTTGCCTTCCATCACCGGTTTGGCAGCGAGCGGACCGATCGCGCCGAGACCGAGAACGGCCGTGCCGTTGGTGACGACGCCCACCAAATTTGCACGTGACGTGAGCGTCGACGCTTCCTTCGGATCGCGCACGATTTCATCGCACGCGGCCGCGACGCCGGGCGAATACGCGAGCGCCAGATCGCGCTGATTCAGGAGCTGCTTCGTCGGCAGCAACGAAACCTTGCCGGGCGGCGAACGGCGATGGTATTCGAGCGAGGCTTCGCGAATGTCGATGTCGGGCATGCGATGAGACTCCCTATGCGTAAACGCCCTGTCATGCATCATAGCCCATGCGATTAATGCGGCGCAGCGAAGCCGGCCCACGATGAATCGTGCGCACGATGTGCCCCGGTATAATGCGGCGCCCTCTCGCGCATGATCGTCGCGCAAAGGACATTGCCGCCCTAATGTTTTCCGTCGCGCTGTTCTGGGTCATTGCGCTTGCCATCGTCTCCGCGACGCTCGTCGTGCTTGCGCGTCCGCTGCTTCGAGGCGGAAAGCCCACTGGTGACGACGCGCCGCCCGAGCTGGATGCGACAACGGCGGTCTATCGCGATCAAAAGCGTCAACTCGACGCCGATCTCGCTGCAGGCGCGATCACGACCGCCGAGCATACGGCCGCGCAGGAAGAGCTCGTCCATCGGCTTAGCGCGGAGATCGCGAAACGGCCGAGCGCAACGGAAGCGGGCGAAGCGCGCACGCCATGGGTGGCCATCGTCGTGCTGGTGGCGATCGTTCCGGTCACTTCAGTGCTTCTGTACGAGTTGCTCGGCAACCCCGCCGGGATGAAAGCGGAAGCGCCCGCCGCTCCGCAACCGCAGTTCAGTCAGGAGGACGTGCGGGCAATGGTGGAGAAGCTCGCGCAACGGATGCGGGCGAATCCCGACGATCCAAAGGGTTGGATACTGCTTGCGCGCTCGTACGCGGCGATGGGACGCTTCGCGGAAGCGTCCGACGCTTTTGCCGAAGCGGCGAAGCGCATGCCGGATGATGCACAGCTCTACGCCGATTGGGCCGATGCCGCGGCAATGGCGCAACAGCGCAAGCTCGTCGGAAAGCCGGAGGAATTGGTTGCGCGCGCGCTGGCGCTCGACCCCAATAATCGCAAGGCGCTCGCGTTGTCCGCGACGGCACTGCTCGAGCGCGGCAACATCGAGGGATCGCTCGCCCGCTGGCGCGAGTTGCGACAAAAACTTGCGTCCGGCAGCGACGAGGCGCTCGAAATCGATCGGGTGATTGCGGAGATTTCCGGCAGCCCCACTGCGACAAGCCCGGCGCCCGAGGCGAAAGCGCCGAGTACGAGGGTCCCTGCACAATCTGCAGGTGCACTCGGGGGCCGCATCGACGTCGATCCGAAAATCGCCTCGCGCATCGCGCCCGACGATACGGTGTTCGTGCTTGCGCGCTCCGCCGAAGGCGGTCGGGTGCCGCTGGCCGTGATGCGAATCCATGGACGCGAGCTGCCGGCGACGTTTCATCTCGATGACTCGATGGGCATGGTTCCGGAGATGAAGCTTTCCGCGACGCCGCGGGTCATCGTCGAAGCGCGCGTCTCGAAAAGCGGCAACGCCAAAGCAAGCGCGGGAGATTTGCGCGGCACGAGCGCGCCGGTCGCGCCGGGCGATGGGAACGTGCACATCGTGATCAACGAAGTCGTGCCCTAGGGCCTGCTCACACTATGGGCGCAAACGCGAACGGGTGGCATGGGGCGCCAATCGCGGCAGCCGACGATGCCAAGACTCGCGGTCTTGGCAAGGAGAGCAACAAAGAGTGGCGCCCCGTGGCGCCCGTTCCCTTCGGGTTGCTGCCGAAAACGCGCAGCGCTGCGTTGCGAAGTCTCGTCGGGTGCCCAACCCGGCTTCGCCTCCGCGCCTTGCGCTGCGCGTTTTCGGCGGTGCAACGCGTTTGTGTCCACAGTGTGAGCAGGCCCTAATGCCCGGCGCTTCGGCGACGCAATCGATCCTCGAAGCGGACCATCTCGCTGCGGTACGCGGGCGCACGCGGTTGTTCGCGAACGTCGCGCTTCGGGTGAGCGCGCGCGAAGCGTTGTTCGTCACCGGTCCGAACGGCAGCGGCAAGACGACGCTGCTGCGAATCCTGGCCGGGCTGACGGCGCCGAGCGCGGGCAGCGTTCGCTTTCATGGCGAAATCGTTGCACCGTTCGATGCGCGACGCCGCGCGAGCGTTGCATTCGCCGGACATCTTCCCGCGCTCAAGGATGAGCTTTCCGCAGCCGAGAATCTGGCGACGCAGGTCGCGCTCGCCGGCGCGAACGCGAGTGACGAAGAGATTGCGGCTGCGCTCGAGCACGTTCACTTGTCGCGGCAACGGACGCTGCCGGCCCGCGTTTTGTCGCAGGGCCAGCGGCGGCGGATCGGGCTTGCACGCCTGACGCTCGCCAACAAACCATTGTGGATTCTCGACGAGCCGGCGACCGCGTTGGACGCCGACGGCATCGAGCTCCTGACATCGCTTATCCGCCGACACCTCGATGCAGATGGATGTGCGATCGTCGCGACCCATCAGCGCCTCGACCTCCCCCACCCGATCACGTTGTCGCTGGCCTGATCGCAACATGGCCGCATCGATCGAATCTCCACAATCGACAGCCGATTCCGCGGTCTGGTCCGCATTCGGATGGTCCGTCGCACGCGATCTCAAGATTTCGTTACGCTCGAAAGCGGAACTCGGCACGCAGCTTCTGTTCTACGTGATCGTGGTCGCCCTGTTTCCGCTCGCGACGACGCCCGAGCGCAATCTGCTCGCCACGATCGCTCCCGGTGTGTTGTGGGTCGCGGCATTGCTCGCGTCGCTGCTGTCGCTGTCACGGTTGTTCGCAGCCGACTTCGCCGATGGCACGCTGGAGCAAATTGCCCTGTCGCCGCGGCCTTTGCCGGCGCTCGTCTCCGGTAAAATAGCCGCCCACTGGCTCACGACGGGATTGCCCGTCGTGTTGCTGGCGCCGCTCTTGTCGGCGCAATACGCGCTCGAAAGGGACGCGATATGGGTTTTGACGGCGGCATTGTTGATCGGCACGCCGATTCTTTCGCTCCTAGGCGCGATCGGTGCAGCGTTGACCCTCGGCCTGCGCGGCGGCGGCAGCCTGCTCGCGTTGCTGGTCCTACCGTTGTACGTGCCGGTGCTGATCTTCGGCGCAGGGTCTGTCGATGCCGTGAGGGCGGGCTTGAGCGCCAGTCCGCATTTGTCGCTGCTGGGTGCGGGGCTGCTCGTTGCGTTGGTCGGCGCGCCCTTCGCGGCGGCCGCGGCGGTGCGGGTCGCGCTCGATTGACCGGGCCTTGATCTGAATCACATGGCCAATAACTGGTACCTGTACGCTTCCCCGGCGTCGTTCTACCCATTCGCGGGTCGAATGGTGCGGTGGTTTGCGTGGCTCGCGGCGGTGCTGGGGATCATCGGACTGTGGATCGGGCTGGTCGTCGCCCCCACCGATGTGCAGCAAGGCGACGCGTATCGAATCATCTTCATTCATGTGCCCGCCGCATGGATGTCGATGTTCATCTACCTGGTGATGGCGTTCTGGAGTGCATTGGCGCTCGGTTACAACACGCGGCTGTCCGCGATGATGGCGCAGGCATTGGCGCCGACGGGCGCGCTGATGACGTTCATCGCATTGTGGACCGGCGCATTCTGGGGCCGGCCGACCTGGGGCACGTATTGGGCGTGGGATGCACGGATGACGTCCGAACTGATCCTGCTGTTTCTGTATCTCGGCGTGATTGCATTGCGCAACGCGATCGAGGATCCGCGGCGCGCGGACAAGGCGTGCTCGGTGCTGACGCTCGTCGGCGCGGTCAATGTGCCGATCATTTATTTTTCCGTGAAATGGTGGAATACGCTGCATCAGGGATCGACGATCAGCCTGACGGCGGCGCCGAAAATGGCGACCATCATGCTCACCGGAATGCTGGTGATGACGTTCGCAGCGTGGGCGTATGCGATCGCCGTCGTGCTCGTCCGCGTGCGTGCGATCATTGTGGATCGGGAACGCGGCGCGATTTGGCTATCGCACCTCCCCGAGGTGCGAAGGCTGGTCGTATGAGCCATTTTCTCGCGATGGGCGGCTATGCGTGGTACGTGTGGATGGCGTACGGCGTGACGGCACTCGTCATCGCCGTCGAGCTGTGGTCGCTGCGCGCGCGCCGCCATCGCACGCTCATCGAAGCGAAGCTCGCCGAGCCCGAGATACCGGTGACGACGCGCTCGTCCCTCGATCCGGCAGGGACGGCATGAAGCCGCGGCACAAGCGCTTCGCGTGGATCGGCGCCGGCGTCGTGGTGATTGGCGTCGCGGCGGCGCTCGTGCTGAATGCGTTTCAATCGAACCTCGTCTTCTTTTTCACGCCGACCCAGGTCTTCGACCGCGAAGCGCCGCAGGGCCGCCCGTTTCGGATCGGCGGTCTCGTCGAATCAGGCAGTCTCGTGCGCGATGCCAACTCGCTGACCGTGCGCTTTCGCGTCACCGATACCGCGAAGACCATTCCAGTCGTTTACACGGGGCTGTTGCCGGATTTGTTCAAAGAAGGTAAAGGTGTCGTAGCCCAAGGAACGCTTGGCGCGGATGGCACGTTCCACGCAAGCGAAGTCCTCGCGAAGCACGACGAGAACTACATGCCGCCCGCCGCCAAAGACGCCATCGATCGTGCGCACAAGGGCACAACAATGCCGAGCCTGCGATCAAATGCGGCCAAGTCGACCGACCCCTGAGCCGCCATGATCCCGGAACTCGGCCATTTCGCTCTGATTGTCGCCTTGCTGGTTGCGCTGGCATTGGGCTCGCTGCCGTTGGTCGGGGCCGCGCGCAACGACCTCGCGCTGATGGCGATGGCCCGTCCTGCTGCGCGAATGTTGTTCGTGCTCGTTGCGTTCGCGTTCGGCTGCCTTGCGTGGAGCTTCGTCACCAGCGATTTCTCGGTGGAGAACGTCGCCCAGCATTCGAACTCGAGGCTGCCCTCGTATTACCGCTTCGCCGCGACATGGGGATCGCACGAAGGATCGCTGCTGTTATGGCTGCTGATGCTCTCCGGCTGGGCCGGCGCCGTCACGCTGTTCTCGCGCAATCTGCCGGCAGCGATCGTTGCGCGCGTGCTGTCGATCATGGGACTCATCGCCGTCGGTTTCCTGCTGTTCCTGCTGGTTACGTCGAACCCGTTTGCGCGCCTCTTGCCGGCGGCACCCGACGGACAGGATTTGAATCCGCTGCTGCAGGATCCGGGGATGGTGATCCATCCGCCGATGTTGTACATGGGCTACGTCGGTTTTTCGGTCGTGTTCGCGTTTGCGATCGCCGCACTGCTCGGCGGCCGCCTCGATGCGACCTGGGCGCGCTGGTCGCGTCCGTGGACGACTGTCGCCTGGTGCTTTTTGACGATCGGCATCGCGCTCGGCAGCGCCTGGGCCTATTACGAATTGGGCTGGGGCGGCTGGTGGTTCTGGGACCCGGTCGAGAACGCGTCGTTCATGCCGTGGCTCGCGGGGACGGCGTTGATCCATTCGCTCGCGGTCACCGAAAAACGCGGCACGTTTCGAAGCTGGACTGTGCTGCTCGCGATCATTGCGTTCTCGCTCTCGCTTGTGGGCACGTTCCTGGTCCGCTCCGGCGTGCTGACATCGGTCCATGCGTTCGCGACCGATCCGGCGCGCGGCGTGTTCATCCTCGCCTTCCTGGCGATCGTAATCGGCGGATCGCTGGCGCTCTACGCGGTGCGCGCCGGAGTCGTCGGCGCCGGCGCCGGCTTCGCAGTCGTTTCGCGCGAATCGCTTCTTCTGGCGAACAACGTGCTGCTGATCGCGGCACTGGGCACCGTGATGCTCGGCACGCTCTATCCGTTGTTTCTCGATGCGCTGGACTTCGGCAAGATCTCGGTCGGACCGCCCTACTTCGAAGCGGTGTTCGTCCCGTTGATGGCGCCGCTCGTCTTTTTGATGGGCATCGGTCCGCTTGCGGCGTGGCGCAAGGCATCGTTGCCCGATCTCGCGACGCGGCTCAAATGGGCCGCCGCCGTCGCGATCGTGATTGCGATTGCGTTGCCGTTCGTTCTTGGACGCTGGACGCCGTTGATCGCACTCGGCGTGCTGCTGTCGGTCTGGCTCGCCGGATCGACGATCGCGGCGCTCGTGCAGCGGGTGCGCCGATCGCCGCAGCGTGGTCTCGCCGCCAAGCTGCGTGCTCATCCGCGCGCTTGGTACGGCATGCTGCTCGCGCATTTCGGCGTCGCCGTGTTTATCGCCGGCGTGACGCTCGTCAAGAGTTATGAGATCGAACGCGACGTGCGTCTCGACGTCGGAGAAAGCGCTGCGGTGGGCGGCTATTCGTTCACGTTCCGCGGCGTCGCGCCGGCACCCGGTCCCAATTACCAGGCATTGGTCGGCACCGTCGATGTCACGCGCGATGGCGAGCCGCTGATGACCCTGCATCCCGAAAAGCGGATCTACGCGGCGTCCGGACAAGCGATGACCGAGGCGGCCATCAATACCGGCATCCTCGGCGATCGCTACGTTTCGCTCGGCGAGCCCGTCACCGAAAATGCGTTGAACGGCGCCTGGGGCGTGCGCATCTACGTGAAGCCGTTCGTCGACTGGATCTGGTTCGGTTGCTTGCTGATGGCGTTCGGCGGCTTTCTCGCGGTGTCGGATCGCCGTTATCGTCTCACGGTAAAAGAACGCTTCGCCGCCGCGGTGCATGCCGCGCCGGCCGCATGAGCGGCGTTTGCTGCGATGAAAACCTGGCGTCTCATTCTTCCTCTTGCCGTTTTCGTCGTCCTCTTGGGATTCCTCTGGGCCGGCTTGTCGCTCGATCCGCGTGAAGTGCCCTCGCCGCTCATCGGCAAACCGGCGCCTTCGTTCTCGCTCGCCACGCTGCACGAGCCGGCGAAGACGCTCTCCACCGCCGACATGAAAGGCCAGGTGTGGCTCCTGAATGTCTGGGCCTCATGGTGCGTGTCGTGCCGCAGCGAGCATCCGTTGCTGCTGCAACTTGCCAAATCGAACGTCGTGCCGGTGGTCGGACTCAACTACAAGGACAAGCCGGACGAGGGGCGCGCGTGGCTGGTGGAAAACGGTGACCCGTATCGCGTGTCGATCGTCGATCGCGACGGCCGCGTCGGCATCGACTTCGGCGTCTATGGCGTTCCGGAGACGTTCGTCGTCGACAAGCAAGGCGTCATTCGCTACAAACAGATCGGCCCCGTGACCGCCGAAGCGCTGGAGCGGAAAATCCTTCCGTTGGTGCGCGATCTGCAGAAATCTTGATAATGCGCGGCCTGATCGGGATTGCGATTGCGGGGATCACCGCCGCCGCGCTGGCGCAGGCGCCGCCGCCAGCGGGCCTGGACGCGCGCCTGAAGCATCTCGAAACCGAGCTCCGCTGTCTCGTCTGCCAGAACCAGACGCTCGCCGATTCCAATGCGCCGCTCGCCGAGGATTTGCGCCGCGAAGTGCGCGAGCTCGCCAACGCCGGCAAGAGCGATACCGAAATCAAGACCTACCTGGTCGCGCGCTACGGCGATTTCGTTCTCTATCGGCCGCCGCTGCAAAGTAATACATGGTTGCTGTGGATCGGCCCCTTCGCGCTCCTGGGCGGCGGCGCCGCCATTTGGTACGCGGTCGTGCGCCGGCGCAGGCGCGGCGACGACGAGCCATCAACGTCCGAGACAGCGCCCGACGAGGCGGTCGCACGCGCGCGGCAAATAATCTACGAGGAGCCGTGACCGCCGCCCCGCCGCGGCCGTCCCAGAAAATCCGTCGCCGCTCGTCCCTTCGCTTAGCGCTCTCCACACGCCAAGCGCTGCGGTAAACTCCGCGGCTGACGCTCATCGCCGCGGACCCGTTCTACGCATGCGGCTGATGGCGCGCGAGGGAGGGAGACCGCGTTGTCGATTTACGCGCTGAAGCCGCGTTTTCAGGCGCTGCTGCGACCGCTCGCGGTACAGCTTGCCAGGACCGGGGTCACCGCCAACGGGGTCACGATCGCCGCCGCGGTTATTTCGATCGTCGTCGGCGCGTTTGTCGCATGGCATGCGCCCGACCGCACGCCGTTTGTGCTGATTCCACTCTGGATGTTCGTGCGCATGGCGCTGAATACGCTCGACGGCATGCTCGCGCGCGAATTCGGCCAGCAAACTCGACTCGGCGCTTTTCTGAACGAGCTCGGGGACGTCGTTGCCGATGCGGCGCTCTACCTGCCATTCGCATGGATCCCGCCTTTTTCGGCCGCTTGGGTTGCGGCGGTGATCGTGCTCGCGACAATTACCGAACTCGCGGGGGCACTGGGGCCGACGATCGGCGCGTCGCGGCGCTACGACGGTCCGTTCGGCAAGAGCGATCGCGCATTCGCGTTTGGGGCGCTCGGGTTGTGGATCGGGTTTGGCGGACCGTTGTCCGAATGGACCGCGATGCTCTTTCCGTTGTTCGTCGTCTTGCTGATGGCGACCATCGTCAGTCGCGTGCACAACGCACTCGTCGAAACGAAATCCCCACGATGAACGATATTGTTGCCGCTCCGCTTTCGACCAAGCGTCCCGTTGTCGAGTCGATGTTTCGCACGCACGACGGCGTCGACCTGTTCTACCGTCACTGGCCCGCGACCGAGCAGCCCGTCCGCGGGGCGCTGATCTTCTTCCACCGCGGTCACGAGCATTCCGGCCGGCTCGCGCATCTTCCCGACGAGCTCGATCTGCCGCAGTTCGACTGCTTTGCATGGGATGCACGGGGCCACGGACGCTCGCCGGGTCCGCGCGGATTCAGTCCGAGCCTCGGTACATCGGTCCGCGACGTGCAGACGTTCGTCGATCACATTGCACGTCATCATCGATTCGCGGTCGAGAACATCGCCATCGTCGCGCAAAGCGTCGGGGCGGTGCTCGTCGCGACGTGGGTCCACGATTACGCGCCACGGATTCGCTGCATGGTCCTCGCGTCTCCCGCATTCAAAGTCAAGCTCTACGTTCCTTTTGCGCGCGCGGGACTCGCGCTGATGCAAAAGCTGCGCGGAAACTTTTTCGTCAACAGCTACGTCAAGGCCAAGTTTCTCACCCATGATCCGGTGCGGATCGAAAGTTACGATACCGATCCGCTGATCGCGCGCCCAATCTCGGTCAACATCCTGCTCGCGCTCTACGAGACCGCGGAGCGGATCGTTGCCGATGCCGAAGCGATCGTCGTTCCGACGCAGCTTCTCGTCTCCGGCGCCGATTGGGTGGTCCATCACGCCCCGCAGCACCGCTTTTTCGAGCGACTCGGAGCGTCCGTCAAGGAGAAGTACGTGCTCGACGGCTTCTACCATGACACGCTGGGCGAGCGCGACCGCGCCCCGGCGATGACCAAGGTACGCGACTTTGTGCAGCGCTGCTTCGCGAAGCCCGTCGAGCGTCCGGATCTCGTGGATGCCGACCAGATGGGCTTCGCCAAAGACGAAGCCGACGCGCTTGCGAGGCCCCTCTCGCCCTTGTCGCCGCGCGCCTGGTATTGGGCTGCAACGCGTGCGGGAATCGCGACGGGCGCCGCGCTCTCCGAAGGTCTCGCCCTCGGTCGCGAGACCGGGTTCGATTCCGGCAGCACGCTCGACTACGTCTATAGAAACCGCGCCGGCGGCGCGACGTTCCTCGGCCGACTCATCGATCGCAACTACCTCGACTCGATCGGCTGGCGGGGCATCCGCCAGCGCAAAGCGCACGTCGAGGAGTTGCTTCGCATCGCGATTGCACAAACGCGCGCGTCCGGCATGGCCGTCAATATTGTCGACATCGCGGCGGGTCACGGGCGCTACGTGTTGGATGCGCTCGACGGCGCATCGACGCCCCCGGATTCGATCCTGCTTCGCGATTACAGCGACATCAACGTGAACCAGGGCAGCGCGCTGATCCGCGCCAAGGGGCTTCAGCGCGGCGCGCGGTTCGTCCGCGGCGATGCGTTCAATCGCGTAGGATTGGCCGCGATCACGCCCAAGCCGACGATCGGCATCGTATCGGGCCTGTACGAATTGTTTTCCGATAACACGGTGGTGCAAACGTCGCTCGGCGGTCTTGCCGATGCCATACTCGCAGGCGGATTCCTTCTCTATACGAACCAACCGTGGCATCCTCAGCTCGAGTTGATCGCGCGGGCGCTCACCAGCCATCGCGGCGGCGCGCCCTGGGTGATGCGCCGGCGCACGCAGGTCGAAATGGATCAGCTCGTCGAAAAAGCAGGCTTTCGCAAGGTCGAGCAGCGCATCGATGAATGGGGCATCTTCACCGTTTCGTTGGCGATAAGAAACTAAAGCGACTTGCGCGATACCGAGCGCAATTGACGGATGCACTCGACCCGGTTGGACGTCCATGGCGCCGCGCCGCTGCCTGGCTCGTCGTTCTCGGACCGTTCTTCTTTCTCTCCTACGGGTTCGCCAACTGGATCGCGAGCCAGCGCGTCGAAGTTCCGTCGATCGTGTTCGACTGGGAGCGCGCCATTCCATTTTGGCCGTGGACGATCGTGCCGTACTGGATCATCGATCTGCTCTACGGCGTGTCGCTTTTCGTATGCGGCACGAGGCGCGAGCTCGACACGCACGCGAGGAGACTGTTCACCGCGCAACTCGTCGCGGTCGTTTGCTTCGTCGCGTTTCCTTATCGCTTCAGCTTCGTGCACCCACCGGCCGATGGCGCTTTCGGCTTTCTGTTCGACGTGCTGCAGGGCTTCGATCAGCCCTTCAATCAGATTCCCTCGCTGCACATCGCGCTCGCCGTCATTCTCTGGGTGTTGTATGCCCGGCATGCGTCGCGCGCCTGGCGAATCGTCTGCGACGCCGCGTTCGCGTTGATCTGCGGATCGGTGCTGACGACGTACCAGCATCATTTCATCGACATTCCGACCGGGTTTGCGCTGGGATGGCTCTGCGTTTGGCTGTGGCCGGACGAACGCACGTCGCGGCCGTCGTTCGCGTGGTCGCGCGATCCGCAGCGGCTCAGAATCGCTGCGTTCTATTTCGCCGGCGCCATCGCCGCTGCCGCCATTGCGCAAGTGTTCGGTGGCATCGCCTTGTGGCTGCTATGGGTTGCGCTCACGCTCGCAATGGTCGCGCTCGTCTATGCGGCGATCGGCGCCAATGGATTTCAGAAACGAGCCGATGGCGGCCTGAGCTTGGCGGTGCGATGGCTCTTCGCGCCGTATCTCGCAGGCGCGTGGATCAATTCGCGATGGTGGACACGCCTCTTTCCCGCGCCGTCGCACGTTGCGGATGGCGTGTGGATCGGACGCACGCCAACCCGGCGCGAACTGGCGAGCGCGCCTTTTTCCGTGCTTGTGGACCTGACCGCCGAGCTGACAGTGATGCCGGGCAATCGCACGCTCGCAATCTTCCCCGTGCTCGACTTGACGACACCGTCGCGTGAGACGTTGACCGATGCGGCGGCTGCAATCGAGCGATTGCGTGCGGACGGTCCCGTTCTGGTTTGCTGCGCGCTCGGGTACTCGCGCAGCGCGTGCGCGACGGCCGCTTGGCTGCTCGCAACCGGGCGCGCGACAACGGTCGACGTCGCGCTCGACACCATTCGTGCGGCGCGAGCCAACGTCGTTCTGCATGCCGGTCATGCAACGGCCTTACGCGCGCTCGCCGTGTCTCAATGACGTTCCGCTTGATCGAGTCGATCCTTGCGGGTGCGATCTGCAGCTTTGCGCGCTTCATCACCGGCGCCAGTGCCCGCTGGCAAGGCTGCACGCCGGTCGCCGGGCCGCGCGTTTACTTCGCCAATCATACGAGCCACGCTGACTTCGTTCTCGTCTGGGCGTGTCTGCCATCCGATTTGCGTGAACGCACCCATCCCGTCGCGGGACTCGATTACTGGAACAAGGATGCCCTGCGGCGGTTTGCGGCGAACCGGCTATTCGGGTCAGTGCTGATCGACCGCAATCTGAAAACGCGCAAGCACGATCCGATTCGTCAGATGGCCTCGGCGATCGAAGGCGGCGACGCGCTGATCGTATTCCCCGAAGGAACGCGCAACACGACCGACGCGCGCCTGTTGCCGTTCAAGAGCGGCATTTATCATCTTGCGGCGGCGTGTCCCGACGTGGAGTTCGTTCCCGTCTGGATCGAAAATCTGAGCCGGGTGATGCCGAAGGGTCAGTTCGTTCCCGTGCCCCTGCTCTGCACGGTGACGATCGGCACGCCGCTCAAGATCAGGCCGTCGGAGGATAAGCCGACCTTCGTCGCGCGGACGCGCGAAGCGTTGTTCGCCCTCGCGCCGCCGGAAGGATGACGATGCCGCCGGCCGCGCAGCATCAGACGATTGAGCTGTTCGCGGGCGTCGGGCTCGTTCTCGTCGTGGCGTCGATCGTCGGCGCCGTTCTGAAGCGCGGCGTCGCGCGCGGCCGGCCGCACGACATCATCGACAATCTGAACACGCGGGTCAAAGCGTGGTGGGTGATGGTGATCCTGATCGGCCTCGCGTTCATGCTCGGGCGCGCGGGCGTGATGCTGCTGTTTCTCTTCGCCTCCTTCGCTGCGCTGCGCGAGTTCATCACATTGACCTACACGCGCCACAGCGACCATCAAGCGCTAGCCACGTCGTTCTACCTCATCCTGCCGCTGCAATATGCGCTGGTGTGGAACGAGAAATACGGCCTCTACTCGATCTTCATTCCGGTCTACGCTTTTCTGCTCTTGCCGATCGTGTCGGTGCTGGCCGGCGATACGAAGCGCTTTCTCGAGCGCAACGCCAAGGTCCAGTGGGGGTTGATGATTTGCGTCTATTGCCTGTCGTACGTTCCGGCGCTGCTGACGCTCAACATTCCCGGATACGAGGGCCGAAATCTGCTGCTGATTGCGTTTCTGGTGCTGGTCGCGCAGTCGAGCGACGTCTTTCAATACCTCTGGGGCCGGCTCATCGGCATGCGCAAGGTTGCGCCGGAAGTCTCGCCGTCGAAAACAATCGGCGGCGTCGCGTCGGCGACGCTGCTCGGCACGCTACTGTGGTGGATTACGCCATTCACCGTCCTCGAGGCCGGATTGATGGCGCTGGTAATCGCCGTGATCGGATTCTTCGGCGGACTCGTGATGTCGGCCATCAAACGCGATCGTGGCGTGAAGGATTGGGGCGACTTGATCGAGGGGCACGGCGGCATGCTCGACCGACTCGATTCGGTCGTGTTCGCCGCCCCGGTGTTCTTTCACATCACACGGTACGGGTGGACGTAACGCCGATTAGCCGGCACGATGCCGGACCATCAGGTCAGCCGCGGGATTGTCCGCGGGACTACCACGCGGCGTGCAACCGGCGTACGCTGTCCCACGTCCGGGATCTACCGCTCAAAACTGAAGCCCGGCACGAAAATTTTGGACTCGGCGAGTCCGCATGATCGATGCTCAGGAGGAACAAATGCGCAAGTCCAAGGCAAGCACCCTGGTAGGCATGGCATCGCTCGTCTGTATCGCTTCATTTCCGATCCAGGCGCAGACCAGTGATTCGAACATTGAAAAGCTGAAGCAGATGAAGGTCTCGGGTACCGACCCGAACATACCGTCGGTGCCGCAAACGGGCAAGAACGCCGAACAGCTACGCGAGAACCTGAAACGCATCAAGCTGCCGCCCGGATTCAAGATCGATCTTTATGCCATCGTGCCCGATGCGCGCAGCATGGCGGTGGCACCCTCGACAAACATGCTGTTCGTCGGGACACGCAAGACCAAGGTCTGGGCGGTCACCAACCGCAACAGCGGCGATGCCGCTACCGAAGTCAAGGAATTCGCGCCTTCCCTCAAGTTCCACAATCCCAACGCCGTATGCTGGACCCGTGACGGATTTCTCATCGTGGTCGAAAGCAACCGCGTGCTGACCTTCCCTGCCGCCGAGTTTTTCTATGAGGGGCCGGACGTCGCTGTCGGTGAGGTAGTGCCGCAAGGACAGCTGATCCCGCCGGAGGAGGAATCGTTCAACCATAGCGGGCGCGTTTGTCGCATCGGCCCCGACAACAAGCTCTACATCACGCTCGGTCAGCCGTTCAACGTGCAGCCGCGCGAAAAGCTCGCCCTCTACACCAAGACCGGTATCGGCGGAATCATCCGGATGAGCCAGGACGGCACCGGACGCGAGGTCTACGCGACCGGCGTACGCAACTCTGTCGGCATGGACTTCAATCCAAAGGACAAGACACTGTGGTTTACCGATAACCAAACTGACGGCATGGGTGACGATATCCCGATGGGCGAGATCAATCGCGCGACGCAGGCCGGCCACTTTTTCGGCTATCCGTATATCGTCTCCAAGACGCGGATCACCGAGAACGGGTACGACAAGGATGCGATCCCCGCGGGTGCGGTCAACCCGCAGGTGATGACCGATGCGCATGCTGCCGACCTTGGCATGTCTTTCTACACAGGCAAGCAGTTCCCGGCGAAATACCAGGGCGGATTCTTCTCGGCACAGCACGGTTCGTGGAACCGCACCAAGCCCATCGGCGCGCGCTTGCTGTTCACGTCGCTCAAGCCGGATGGCACCGCCGACAAGACCGAGATTTTTGCCGAAGGCTGGCTCGACGAGGCAACCGGAACTTACCGCGGCCGACCGGTGGATGTGCAGGTGGCAAAGGACGGCTCGTTGCTCGTCTCGGACGATTTCGCCGGGGCGATCTACCGCATTTCTTATGGCGGAACATAAACGCCCCAAAAGCGCTCGGGACAAACTCCCGCACTATGCGGAGTTTGTCCAAGCGGCGTATCGACTCCGATTATCGAGCGTCTGCCTGTTAATCCTCCAATTCATCGGGGATGCCGAGTCGGCGGCGTGCAAGAGCGGGACTTCGCCAAATTCGGACGTCGGTCGCCGAGATGAACAAATCAACCGTACGCTTCGCGATGAAGGTCTTCCGCACTGCGGTACTCGGAATCTCCGGATTGCTGTGGTTTTGCAGTGAGGCTGTGCTGGCCGCCGACGCGGCTGCAGGGCGGGCGAAGGCGCAAGCCTGTGCAGTCTGCCATGGCCCACTCGGACTCAGCATCCAGCCCGACGCTCCGAATCTCGCGGGCCAGCCGGCCGTCTTCCTGGCCAATCAGCTCCGCGCGTATCGCAGCGGCGAACGCCGCCATGAAGTGATGAGCATCATGGCGAAGCCTTTGAGTGATGATGACATCGACAATCTCGCGGCGTGGTTCTCTTCGGTGCGTGTCGAGGCGCATGCACCGCCCGAAGCGCCTTAGGGGAGCCAGGATTTGCGGCGAAGGCGTGGCGAATCGGGGCGCCGCTATGACGCCCCGATCGCGTGGCTGAACGACGACCCGACTATTTCAGTTCGGCCTGGTGAGCGGCAAATTCCGCCTGGCTCACCGTTCCATCGTTGTTAGCGTCAAGCTTCTTCCACATGCCTTGCACCTTGGGATCGGCCGCTGCTTCCGACGAGCTCAACTTGCCGTCGTGATTGGTGTCGAGCCGTGCAAACGCACCGCTGGCAGTCGAACTCTTGCTCGAACTCATGCCGGTGGTGTTGTTGGTCGTCGCAGTGCTCTTGTCGTTCGTGTTCGTGCTTCCATTGGTCGCGGCCTGGCCTGTGACCTTGCTGGTGTCGCCCATGGCCGATGCCACGCCGGTGGCCAGTGCGAACGCCGGAACGAACAGTCCGACCAGCAGCTTAGTTCTGAATGCGTTCATCGTCTTTCTCCTATGTCGAGCCGCTTTGATCGTTTCGCTCGATTGGCGAGACTTGCGGCTAACCTAATAATTCTCCGCGTGGGGGCACGGCCCCGGCATAGGGAGGCTGATGAAACGCGCGTAGGACATCTTCCTCGATTGCGCCTACATTGGCGCGGCGCTGTTCTTAACCTACATTCGGCAAGTTCATTAACGGCGCGCAATGCGGGCCAACGCTAGCTGCGCGTTTGGGGCCTAAAGAACAAATCGGCCCGCATGACGCGGGCCGATGCACGACCTTCTAAAGTGTGCTCGCTGAAATTCGCGCCGTTTCGCAACCGACATCACGGCGCAAAGTTGCCGTAAATGTCCTGATCGAGGCCGCCGTTGCGCGGACACGTATCGCCGGTGAACGCGCCGGACGCAAGCTGGGTACGACATTGCAGCACGTCGGCGTTGTCGTGGTCGTCGCTCGCAGCCTCGCGCTGATCGACGCCCGCGACCGTGTTTTGCCAATCGGTCCACACGCCGTACGCAAAAGTGCCGAGCGACGTGATCCACAAATAGTCGCCGGCAAAAGGTACGAGGCGTCCATCGAACTGCTCGTAGTTCGGGTTGCTCCTCGCGCCGTTCAACCGGGTCGGCGTGATCCAACTGTCGCCATGATTGGTCGAGTTCGTTGCAAAAACGTCCAGCGACGCCGTCGTCGACCCATTGGCGCAGTTGCCGATTGGACGCCCCGCCGAGTAGCACGGATCCGCGCGGCTGTCCCACCACAGCGCATGCAGGACGCCGCCGTCGGCGCTGATGTCGGGGAATGTTTGATGTCCGGCGGCTTGGTTGTCGAGCAGCTTCGGCGCAGTGCCCGTGCCGCTCGCGCCGTCGTAACGCAGGAAGTAAACGGCCGATTGGCTTCCGCGACCCGGCTCGAGTGAACCATACGTTGTGCCCGTATTGACTTCCGTGCCTGGCTTCGAAGCGTCGTACACGATATAGATCCATTCGTGCTGTGCATCATATTGGTCCGCCGTCGAGCGCGTCGACGTGCTGCGACGGAAGAACGTGTAGCCCGACTGACAATGATCGGCGAAATCGCCGCAATCACGCGCGCCGCCGCCTGCGTCGGTGACGTCTTGCGCGTTATACGGTTCGTACGTCGTCACGAGCGTCGATTTTCCAAATGTCTTGCCGCAGTCCGTCGATTTCACGATCTGGACGCCGTCCGGCTGCCCGTTGTTGAGCGCGCCGACGTCGTAAGTAACGTAGACGTTGCCGTTGCCGGCGACCGAAATGTCCGGATCCTGCAAATTGCCCGCGCTCGACGTCAGGTTCATCGGCTGCGACCATGTTTCGCCGTGATCGGTTGACCGCACCAAGTAGATGTTGGAGTTCTTCCCGCCGGTGAATCGCGTCCACGCAAAGTACGCGGTGCCGTCGCAGCGGCCGCCGGTGCGATCGGCTTCGATCGCCGTCTTGTCGTTGAACTTGCCGAGGAGGTTCGGCGCGGACGATCCTTTGCCGACGACGACCGAACCGCGAAAACGTTTGCCGTCGTTCAACGTATTGCCGGTTTCGCCGCCGGCGTTGTCGAACGTTGCGACCCAAACATCGCCGAACGTTTTCGGCGACCCTTCGGGATCGCCCGAGCTTTCCGATCCCATGAATGCGCGTCCGTGCGCGTCCCACGCAACGACGGGATCTCCGGCACCGGACGTTCGAGCGCGCGCGAGCGCCGCATACGGAGATGCGTCGCCAGGATAGCCCGGAACGAGCGAGCTTCTGAACGATCGGCCGCCGTCTTCCGAACGGTAATAGCCCAGCCATACCGGACCAGACGGAATCGGCGCGCCGTTTGCGTCGTTGCCGTCGTTGTAAACGCCGCAGTAATCGTTGGAGCTTCCGATCAGCACGTTGAGATTGCGCGGATCGACTGCGATCGCGGGCTCGTTCTGACGTCCGCGCGAGCGCGAGCACTCGGTCAACGTCGCATCGGTGTAGGGAATGCCGGTCGCAAGCGTATACGTGCTTATGTAACCGCCGCCTGGAAAATCGTTCGTCAAGCGCACGTCGGCGAGCGCACCGCTCGCGGCGATCGCCGTGACGACGGACGCGAGCATGCGCGCATGGATCGTCTGCATGATGAGTTCCTCCTGGTTTCCGGTATGCCGCGCGCTGTCTCGTTTCGCGTATTGCAGGTCGGTGCGAAATGCGCGAAGCGGCTCGCTAAAGATACGCTGAAAAGGGACTAAGTGCGCGCCTCCCCTTGATTGGCGACCACCTCCATCACGGCCTTTTCCTCCACTGAAGCGGAGGCCATTATGGGAGCGACCATCAGTACTGCGCCAGCCGACCCTGGAATGAAGGCGACGCCTGGATCAGACAGCTCGGGCTTGATTCGGCGGCCTACGGTACGCATTCGATTCGGCGAACCAAGGCCTCGTTGATCTATCGGCGGCCAATGACCTTCGCGCGGTCCAACGCCTTCTTGGCCATACCAAGCTGGCGTTTGACTGATCCACAAGTGAAGACAAGATCGCGGCAAGCGGTAAACTGATGTCTTGGGACAGGTCAGCGTACGGTTCGCGCGACTGGTGTTCGCCAAGCGAATACCGAATGAACGCGGCTTTGTCGGTAAGTGCCGGATCCTCAACGTCCATTGAATTGGAAATTAGCATTTGCAGAGGCCTCATGCTGTTCCTCGGGACGATGTTCGCGTCCAACTGAGGAGCCGCATGGGCGCGGGAAAGGCTTCACGCACGTCGTCGACGACATGTTTGACGATAGCCACCCCGAAGCTCGGTGCACTTGTCAATCGCATGCGGACGTCCCAATCCATCGCGCCGTGGACATTCGACGCGGCTGCGCTGATGCAAAACACCGCGTGGCGGGGAGCACTGTGACCGATTCAGCGGAGCTCGGCTTTTCGGGCCAAGACAAGCTCGTCATCGCTGCATGCGCGATCTCGATGCTGATCGTGCAGATGGACTGGTTCGCGCTGAACCTCGCGATTCCCGCCATCGCGAAGCACTTCAATGTCGCTTCAACCGATCTCCAGTGGGTGGTGAGCGGCTACATGCTGTCGATCGGTGCGCTGATGGTGACGGCCGGCCGCCTCGCCGACATCTTTGGCCGCCGCCTGATCATCGTCATCGGGCTCGCCATCTTCGGAATCGTGTCGCTCATCTGCGGCACCGCGCCTGGCGAGCTCTATCTCATCGTTGCGCGCGTGGTCCATGGCATCGGTGCCGCGCTCATCTTCCCCGTGTCGATTGCCGTCGTGTCGAGCACATTCACGGGCGCGCGACAAGCGCGCGCGATCGGCGTGGTGCTGGGAGTATCAGCGATCGGGCAGGCGCTGGGACCTTTCGTCGGCGGCACGTTCTCGGAATTTCTTAGCTGGCGGGACGTGTTCTTCATCAACATTCCGTTCTGCGTGGTTGCGATCTATCTCATGCTGCGCTACGTGAAGGAGACGCGCGACGAGAGCGCCGACCGCCACATCGACATTCCCGGCATGCTCGCGGTGACGGGCGGCCTCGTGTCCATCAGCCTTGCGTTCGATCGCGGCGAGGCGTGGGGATGGACGTCGCTTCTGACAGTCGGGACGCTCGTCGGCGGCGTCCTGCTGCTGGCGCTGTTCGTGGTGATCGAGGGACGCGTGCGCTCGCCGCTCGTCTCGCTGTCGCTGCTCCGCAACCGCGCGTTCAATGCCGTCGTGATCGCGGGCTCGCTGTCCAACGTGGCCTTCTGCCTGGTCGCTGTGTTCTCGGCGTTCTACCTTCAGCAGGCGCGGGGCATGTCGCCCTTCAATTCCGGGCTCGTGTTCCTGGCGCTGTCGGCGGGCGCCGGCGGAGCAAGCTTCTATTCGGGAAGGCTCGCGGAAAAATTCCCCGCGGATCGCATGATGGCGATCGGGATGCTGATCAGCACCGCCGGCATCGTGGGTTTGACGACCGTGACGTCGCTTTGGCTTTACACACCGCTGTTCTTCGTGACCGGCGTCGGCCTCGGGCTTGCATGGGCGTTGACGCAAGTCGCCACCCAGGCGGTCGTGCCCGCGGAGTACGCAGGCGCGGCATCCGGTATCACGCTGACTTCGTTCGTGATGCTTGGCGCGGTCAGCGTCGCGATCGCGGCGGCGGTGTGCGAGCTTGTGGCGGGCTCACCCGAAGCCGCGGCGAGCGACGCACACGCGCTCGATGTGATCCTGCTTGCAGGCGCCGC
>DASXPO010000085.1:0-105349 GCA_036493535.1 Casimicrobiaceae bacterium | reverse complement strand
ACGTGAGCTGGGTTCAAAACGTCGTGAGACAGTTTGGTCCCTATCTGCCGTGGGCGCTGGAGATTTGACGGGGGCTGCTCCTAGTACGAGAGGACCGGAGTGGACGTACCGCTGGTGTACCGGTTGTGACGCCAGTCGCATCGCCGGGTAGCTATGTACGGAAGCGATAACCGCTGAAAGCATCTAAGCGGGAAACGTGCCTGAAGATGAAATCTCCCGGGGACTTGATCCCCCTGAAGGGTCGTGGCAGACCACCACGTTGATAGGCCGGATGTGGAAGCGCAGTAATGCGTTGAGCTAACCGGTACTAATGGCCCGTGCGGCTTGACTCCATAATCGTGTGTCTTTGCGCCGAACCAAGAACACTCAACCTACCTTGCCTTCCGATCGTCTACGCCTGACGACCATAGCCCGCTGGAACCACCCCTTCCCATCCCGAACAGGACCGTGAAACGGCGGCACGCCGATGATAGTACGGATTGCCCGTGCGAAAGTAGGTCATTGTCAGGCACCCATAAAGCACAACGCCCGGCCATCCACGCCGGGCGTTGTTTTTTGGCGACCGCAAACCCCGCTCGCAAGACGGTGTTTACCGCTCAATGCGCTGTCGCCCTCACAGTCGAAATCCCGCGGCAGCCGCGTCGCCGTGAAACATCTTGACGGTGTCCAGCGAATATTCGTCGAGGTCGTAGCCGACCAGCGACAGCTTCTTCAAGATATCGTTCGTCACCGTGATCACATGGCAGCCGATCGCATCCGCCTGAAAGATGTTGAGCAGTTCGCGCGGGCTCGCCCAGATCAGTTCCGACGACGGATTCACCTTCAACAGCTCGACAGCCGCAGCCATCAGCGGAACGGGATCGCGGCCTGTGTCGGCTATGCGCCCGGCGAACACCGAAACATAACTCGGAACGGCGGGGCTGAGCGCCGCTGCGACATCGCGAACCTGACCGAGCGTCATCAGCGCGGTTACATTGAGCTTGACTCTCCGGCGGGCGAGCGCCCGCACCAGCTCGTAGCTGGGAAGCCGCTTCGTGTTGGTCACCGGTATCTTCACATAAACGTTCTCACCCCAGCCGGCGATCTCGATCGCCTGACGCTCCATGTCGGCGAAGTCGTCGGAGAAGACCTCGAACGAGATGGGACGATCCGGGATTTCCGCGAGAACCTCCTTCGCGAACGCGCGGTAGTCGTTCACGCCCGCTTTGCGCATCAGCGTGGGATTCGTCGTCAGCCCCTTGATGAACGGCTTCGCGTACATTTCCAGCATTCCCCGCTTGTCTGCACCGTCGGCAAAGACCTTGACGCGCAGCCTCTCGATCGCTTCCATCCGTGTGCTCCCTTCCGTTCCCAAAATCACGTCGACCGCTTGCGGCAGCGAGGCGACCGCGTAATCGAATTTCGCCGGCCGCCGTTCTGAATAGTCAGCGTCCAGGAATATCGTCTTGCAACCCGCGGCCACGCCGGCGTCGATATCCCGCCAGCGGTCTCCGATCATAAAGCTTCGCGCGAGATCGATGCCGTGGCTCTGCGCCGCGGCAAGAAGCATTCCGGGCTTCGGCTTGCGGCAATCGCAGCATCCGTCGCCGTCATGGAAGCAGGTGCGGAATTCGTCGATCGGTAGTGTGGCAGCGAGGCGCGAGTTGATCGCCTCGACCGTTTCGCGCGACGTCTGCCCGCGAGCGACATCGGGCTGGTTCGAAACAACGATCAGCGCGTAACCAGCGCCTTTGAGTCGGAGCAGCGCTTCACGCGTGCCGGCCGGTATTTGCAGCTCCGCGAGACCGGCCGGTGGATACGGCTTTCCATCGCGAATGATGGCGCTGTTGACGACGCCGTCGCGATCGAGAAATACAGCCCGTCCACTCACTTTGCAATCGTCTCCCATTTGGTTTCATGTGCCTTGAGCTTCGGGTGCGAGACGAGTAGATGCCAGATCAACGCCTGGGATGCTTCGGAATGAGGAGTGATCGTATCCGGGTTGACCGTCGGCACGACGACACACGCGTCGGAATGTCGGGCCGTGTAGCCTCCGTCGCGCCCGACGATTCCGAGCACCTTGGCTCCAACGGACCGCGCGTGCTGAACGGCGGAGACAAGGTTGGGACTTACGTTTCGCTCGAGATTGCCGCCGCCGACTGAAAACACGAAGATCGCGTCACGCGAGCACAGCCTGCTGACCTTCAGCCACTCGGTGAAAATGGTCGCCCACCCTTCATCATTGGTCCGTGCAGTGAGCTCCGAGACGTTATCCGTAGGGGCATACGATTCGATGCCGACGATTTTCCTGAAGTCGTTAACCGCATGCGAGCAGTTTCCCGCGCTGCCTCCGACACCTAGAAAGAACAGCCGCCCGCCGGCCTCCCGGAGGTCGGCAAGCAGGTCGGCCATCCGCTCGATCGCATCGGAGTCCATTTTCTCGATGATGGCGACGGCTTCGTTCAGGTGCTGCTTCGCGTAGGTCGTTCTCTCGGTCATCGCTGGCTCGCAAGATAGTCTGCGGTCTCCGTCAACCCCTGCGGAGAACCAATTTCATAGAACCGCTCGAATACCTCAAACCCCGCGAGCCGGCCCGCCGCCGACAGATCGTGGAACACATCCGCGAGATCGAAGGGACTGGCATCGGGGTAGGGAACAAGGGCCTCGCCGGAAACGACACTGAGCCCGTAATCGATATGCTCCATGCGCGTGTCGGGCTTCCGTTTGTTGTACTCGAAGATGACGCCCTTCTCGTATCGGACATTACTCTTGTCCCATCGGTCTTCGTTGCGCAGCACGGTCATCAGCGCTGGACTGGCCGCGCTGAAGAAAGAACGCTCGACCTCGCCGAAGTCGATGGGCAGATACGAGTCGCCGTACAGCACGAAGAACGAATCGCCCAGGAGCGACAGTGCTCTTTTGAGTGCGCCTCCGGTGCCGAGCAGCTCGGGACCGTCATGCGAGTATCCAACGTCGAGTCCGAACGCGGATCCGTCGCCAGCGACGTCCACAATCTGTTCCCCGAGATAGCTCACGCACAACACGACGCGCGAGACTCCCTGTTTCCTGAGATACCGAAGTTGATGGACGACGAAAGGCTCGCCCGCGACTTGCACGAGCGACTTCGGGATCGTCGCGGTGATCGGACGCAGTCGCATCGCAAGGCCGCCGCAGAGAATGGCGACAGAAAGCATGGTCAGGAAAGAACGATCTTGGTGCCTTCGAAGTCGAACCGAAAGCGGACCTCTTCAAGACCCGCAGTTGCCATCGCGTGGCGCAGTCGGTTGCGATCGGGCGCATAGAACATCAGAAATCCTCCGCCACCGGCGCCGACGAGCTTCCCCCCAATCGCGCCGTTCTTCCGCGCAAGGTCATACCATGCGTCGATTTGCGAGCTGCTCATGCCGGCCGAGCGCCGCTTCTTGTGCTGCCAGTGCTCGTGCATGAGCTTCCCGAACAGCATCGTATTCCCCGATTCGAGCGATTGCCGGCTGCGCTCACCCAGGTCCTTCACGTAGTCAAGGTTGGCGAGCATCTCCGCATCGCTTTGGCGCGTTCGATTATTCTGGTCGGCGAGGATGCTTCCCGCGCTTCGCGAGAAACCGGTGAAGAAAAGGAGGAGGTTATCCTCGAGATCGAACATCGTATCCATGCTGATGGCAAGGGGTGCAGCGGTAACCGAATCGTCGCGGTTGAACCGGAAGCAGGTGATTCCCCCGTACGCGGCGATGTACTGATCCTGCTTTCCGATCGGCTCCCCCAAACGGTCGATCTCGATATGGCATGCGAGCTCGGCCAGCTCGCTCGGCAGCAGCAAACGCTTTCGATGCGCGTGCAGTGCCTTTAGCAACGCGGTCGTGAAACTGCCCGACGATCCGAGGCCGGTTCCCGCTGGAATATCCGCGAGCGTGGTGATCTCCACCTGCGGCGTCTTGAAGTCCAGCATCTGAATTGCCTCGCGGATGATCGGATGCTCGATTTCGTGGTGCAGGCCTACGTGCTCCAGTTTCGAATATTTAAGATAGATGCCCGGTGTGAACGGCCGCGTGACCGTGACGTAGACATACTTGTCGATCGCCGCCGCGACTAGGAATCCCTCGTGCTCGCGGTAATACGACGGAAGGTCGGTTCCGCCGCCGCCAAGCGTGATGCGCAAGGGACTACGCGCGATGATCATAGCCGGACAGCCGATAGATCTTGTCCACGACGCTCATTGCCGCGATCGCGTCGCTCACACTCGCCGCAGGCGCGCGGTTCAGCCGGACATCCTCGAGAAATTCCGCCATTTCCACTTCCCACGAGTCGTCAGCCATCGGGTATTCCCAGATGGTGGTTTCCGGCGGCCCCATCTCGGGCAGCATCCTGTACCAGGCGAGGCGCTCGACGCCGTAGCTTCCGCCAAGGCCATCGATCTGAAGCTTGCCGCCGGTGCCATAGATCTCGAAGGAAAACGTGTTCTTCCACTCGGTGCACGATGCATGAAGGAAGGCGACCTGCTTCGACGGTGTTTTCAACAATAGGAACGCATTGTCGTCGACCGGCATATCCCAGAAGTACGTATGCGCGAAACCGGTCACCTCGCTGAAATCGCCAAGGAAGCAGCGGGCGAGGTCGATCAGGTGGACGCCCTGATCGATCAACTCTCCTCCGCCCGAGACAGCGGGATCGGCCCGCCATTCGCGATCGTAGCCGGGGCGCCCCCCGTGTCCGTAGCGGGCGCGAACCAGCATCAACGGACCCGCGGCACCCGAGTCGACGATTTGGCGTGCGTGGCGCACCGCGCGGTGATAGCGATGATTGAATCCGACATGTACGAGCACGCGGTGGCGCTTTGCCAGATCGGGCAGCCCGCCCAATTGTGCCGCGTGCAGCGCGCCAGGCTTTTCCACAAGCACGTGTTTGCCGGACTCGACCGCACCGACCGTGATCTCGGCCAGCGAGTGGTGGGGTGTGGCAACGACAACGACTGAGACGTCATCGCGAGCGACCGCCTGTCGCCAATCGCTAACGGCGCTACATTCCGGGAAATTGCGTGCAAGGTCTTCGGCGCGCGCGTGATTCGTATCGGCGCACGCGACGAGGCGCGCGCCTCCAAGCGATGCGGCGCGCTTCCTGCCGATCAAGCCGCATCCCACGATGGCGACGTTCACGCGTCGCCGCCCCAAGCCTTCCCACGATCTTTTGGGACGATGCGACGCAGCGCGTAGATGTCGGTTCCGTCCAGATCCTCGAGATGTTCGGGCAAATCCTCCCACGGGTCCCAGACGGCGCTGATCAGCTTGCCGGTGATGCCGTCACTCGCGCGCGAGCCGAGAAAGACCGCAAGGTGCGCCCCCTTGTCGAGCGGTGTCCCGCCGGTTGCCTTTTGCTTGACGGCGCGATCGTAGAACGCCTTTCCCACCGCTTCGGGTCCGGCATCGAGAACCTGGTCGAGCATTCGCGTGTTGAGCGCGCCCGGGGCGATGGCGTTCACATCGATGCCATGCTCGCGCACTTCCTCGGCCAGCGTCTCGACGAAGCGAACGATCGCCGCCTTGGACACCGCATAGGCGCTGAGCCGCGGAAGTGGATTGGTCGCTCCTCCGCCCGAGAGTTGCACGATTTTGCCGCGGTCCTGCTTTTTCAGATAGGGGAGTACCGCGCGGCACATCAGAACGGACCCGTACACGTTGATCTCGATGGTTCTGATCCATTCGCGCCAATCGACGTCTTCTATCGCGCCCTTCGGTCCGTACACACCGGCGTTGTTGACGAGGATGTCGATCCTTCCCAATTCCGCTTTGGTCGTTTCGACAATCTCGCGCACGTTTTCGGCGTCGGACACGTCGCCTCGCACGGCGACAATTCGTTGATTGGGCCCGGCCCCTCCACCAAGGCCGTCGGCGGCGGCGTGCAAAAGCGCTTCGTCGCGGGCGCAAAGCGCGACACTCGCCCCCGCCTCGACATAGCGCCGCGCGATCTCCAGCCCGAGCCCCTGGTTAGCGCCGGTTATTATCGCGGCCTTGTTTTCGAGCGGGCGTTCCATCGGAGTCTCAATCGCGGTTTCGATCAGGCACGCCTACGGCGATATAGCGCACGCGGCTGTCGCCGGCGAGGTGCGCGAGATAGCGATTGGCATCGAGCACGCAGAGGCCGGGCGCAACGGCAACGAGTTCGTCCGCATTCACCTCCCGGTATTGAGGCCACTCGGTCGAAAGCACGACGGCGCGCGCCCCCTTCAGCGCGTCCAGCGGATCATTCGACCGCCCGATCTTGCCGCGCCAGGCTTCTGGCAACGTCGTCACCGCAGGATCATGCACGCGGACGCGAGCTCCCCGCTCGACCAGCCAGTCACAAAGCTCCACAGCCATCGAGCGACGCAGCGTGTCGGTTCCGGGCTTGTAAGTGAGCCCCCAAATCGCTATCGAGAGCCCGGAAAGTTTCGGAAACAGCGTCTGCAGCTTGCGCTGCGTCCAGCCGCGATGCTCGTCGTTGCTACGCTTAATCGATGAAACGAGGGGGGTGAAAAGGCCTCTTTCCGCGCTTGTGCTGCTCAGGAACGCAACGTCGCGCGCCAACGTGCCGCCCGCAAATGCCGCGCCGGGCGAAAGATACGCCTTCGGCCCAATGCGCGCTTCGGACTTCAGCCCGCGTTCCACCTCTTTTGCGTCCGCGCCCACCCGCTCGCAGATGGATGCAATTTCATTGGCGAACGTTACCGACACGGCGAGGAACGCATTGATCGCGTGCTTGGTCATTTCCGCGGATTCGACGGACATCCATTCGATCCGATCGGTGATCGGGCGTAGCAGGTGATCGATTCGTTCGCGGTCGCGCGCGGTCCGAATGCCTGCCACGATGCGATCCGGCGCGAGGAACGCCCGCAGCGCCGAACCCAGACGAAGGTTTTCGGGCAGGCAGGCGAAGCTGAGACCCTTCCCCGAAAAGCGATGCGCGGCGATCGTCTCGAGGCGCTTGATCGAGCCAACCGGCATTTGCGACGAAATCAGTACGGTCACGTTGTCCGCAAGATACGCGAGCGTGCGTTCGATCTCGGCAATCACGAAGTCCACGTTCGCGTTGTCGTCGTCGTCGACGGGAGTATCGTAAGCGATCCACAAGATATCGATATCGCGAACTGCGCTTGCGGCGTCGGTGGAAAATACGAGACGTCCGGTCGCCAGCCCCTGTTTCACTAGATCCTGCAATCCCGGCTCGAGAACGGGTGGCGCACCCCGGTTGAGCGCAGTTATCGCATCCGCGCCTGAATCGAGCCCCACAACCTCATGACCGATTGACGCGAGACAGGCGGCCGTGACCGTGCCGAGATGCCACAGTCCCTGCACACATACCCTCACGTCCTCGCCTCCAGCACCCACTCGTTCTTTTTCAGATATTCGACCGTTCGGATCACCGCCTCCTTGATGCTGAGCCTGGGAGCCCATTCCAGGCTACGCACCTTGGCCGTATCGAGAAAGATGAACGGGTTGTCGCCGATCCAGCCGCGGTCTCCCCCGGAGAGGTGCAGCCGCGGGCTGACACCGAGCGCATCGCAGATCCACGCAATCGATTCGCTGATTTCGATGTAGTCGTCGACTCCGAGGTTGAAGATGTTCACTTTCGCGTCGGTGCTGCGCATCGCGAGCAGAATGGCATCGATGCAGTCCTTCACGTACAGATACGACTTGCGCTGCTTTCCGTCGCCGAGGACATCGAGATTGGCGGGATCCTTCCTCAGCTTCTTGTAGAAATCGAAAACGTGGCCGTGCGTGTAGCGCTCGCCGAGTATCGAGACGAAGCGGAAGATATGAGACGTGAAGCCGAAACCTTCGCAATAGGCGGCGATCAACCCCTCGCCGGCGAGCTTCGAAGCGCCATAAAGCGAAGTCTGGACCGGAAACCGCGCGTTTTCGGGTGTGGGAAACTGATCTGCTTCGCCGTAAACAGAGCCCGTCGACGAGAACGCGATTCGCGTGATGCCATTTGCTCGCATCGCCTCGAGCACGTTGTACGTTGCGATCGTGTTCTGCTCGAGATCCTTGCCGGGATGCTGCGTTCCGAAGCGCACGTCGGCGTTTGCGGACAGATGAAATACGACGTCGCCGCCTCGAGTCCATAGCTTGACGCCGTCCGGATCGAGCAGATCTCCCTCGATTAGCGTGAACCGGTCGGTCTTAAGCGCGGAATCGAGGAATCGGCGTTGCCCGCTCGAAAAATTGTCGATGCCGATGACCGAGAAATCCTCTGCCAACAATCGATCCACCAACGTGCTGCCGATGAATCCCGCGCATCCGGTCACGACCATCGTCGGCTTCATTGGATCTCCGGATTTCCTCGGCGCATGAGCGGCTGCGGCAGCTTCAGCCGCGCCGCGCGTAGTCGAATGCCGTCTTCAAGCCGCTTCTCAGCAACAGCGCGCCGCCGACGAGCGCCCACAGGATCTGGATTGCCAGCACCGCGAGCGCTGCGGCGAATGCCTTTTCTCGATCGATGCCGGCGAATCCCGCGAGCAGCACGAAAGCTCCTTCGCCGACCCCAATCCCGCCGAGCGAGATCGGCAGGAAGCGCACGATCCATACGATCGGAATGATCAACATCAGCACCCAAATCTGCGCGGCAACACCGATCGACGATAGGATGATCTGATAGGAGATCGAAACGAGCAGCGCGGGAATGGTCGCGAGAAGCAGCAGCACGAGCACGTTGGATGGCATCGTCCGCATCAAGGCACCGAACCCGGCTAACATCCTCGACAAGCGATCGATTACGCGAATCGACTTCCATCGGGCTGCGTTCAAGGCCCCCACGCGCCGCGCTAGGGGGGCCCAGACGGCAAGAAACAACGGCGGAGACAGCACGAACGGCAGTGCGACGAGCGCCGCAATCTGTACCGCGGCGATCCACGGCAAGATATCCGCAGGCAGGGCTCGGCCGGCGACGGGCATGACGGCCAAACTAACCGCCAATGCTCCGCACAGTCCGATCAGGCGCTCCTGGAGCGTTGCGAACAGCGCCGCCACTGGCTTGCTCGAAAGCCGCCCTACCATGTAGATGCGGTACGCATCGCCGCCGGCGCTGGTGGGAAGGAAAAGCGAAACGAAAAGGCCGATGAGGTAATAAACAGCGAGTCGCCATAACGGAACGGCGACGGCGAAATTCTTGAGCAGGATCTGCCAACGGAGCGTGCTTGCGAGAAATCCGACGCCGACGATTGCGGCGGCGAGAACGCCCGTCCCAAGCGGAATCGCGGCCATTGCAGAGACCGAATCCGCGAGCCCGACCTGGCTCGCAACCCATCCGAGGACTGCAACGCTGACGACCGCGTGAATCGCGGCGATCAGGAATTTTCGAGGCTCGACCGCCGGCCGCACGAGTCAGCGATCGGCGGCGCGCCGGATGGTTTCGAGCGGATCGATCCTCTCGAAGCGCAGTTTGACCAGAGCCCACAACCAATTCAGCGGATCGCGCAGCACCGATACCTTCTTTCCTTCGGAAAACGAGCGAGAGCGGTAATTGACCGGTATTTCCATCGGCCGATAGCCTTTGCGGACGAGCTTCGTGAGCAGCTCAAAGTCGAAATCGAACCGATTGCAATGGAACGTCAGCCCATATAGACAATCGCGACGAAACACCTTGTACATCGTGAAAGGATCCCTGAGGCGCATCGAGAACAGGACATTGACCAGCGACGTGAAGAACCAGTGGCCGGCATTCATGAATTTACTGGTGAGCCATTGACCCTCGAATTGGCGCATCTTCCAAGCCTTGCCGCCGTGGCGCGCGCCTAACACGAACGCGGCGCGGCCCTCCATCAGAGGTTCGAGCAGCACGTCGTAATCCTCGACGTCGTACTCGAGATCGGCGTCTTGAATCAGGATGAAATCACCTCGCGCTTCGGTGAGGCCGGTGCGGACCGCATGGCCCTTCCCGCGCGGGCCGTTCTCGAAAATCAGCCGGACCTTCGGATGGGCGCGATACTTCTCGACGATTTCGCGCGTGCCGTCAGTCGAGTTGCTCTCGACGACGATCACCTCCGTGTCGATTCCCTGTATCGACTTCGCCAGGACTCGGTTCAGCAGAATCTCGATGGTTGGAGCCTCGTTGTATGCAACCACCACGATCGATAGCAGCTTTCGGGAGGAGACTTCCGCCGCGCGAGCAAACACGTTCATGCCGGAGGCCACGATCGGGAATGCCCGTCCTGTCAGCGCGGCGGGAAGGGCGCGATTGAACGTGCGAACGATCTGCGCCAAAACCGGCACCGGATACCGCTCGAAATGGCGCGCGATGTAATCCAAGGACAGCATCTTCCGATTCGGGCGGATCGTGATCGAGCCGAACCCTGCGCGCAACAGCACGTTTTGAATCGTGAACGGGTCGAAGTAGTACAAGTGCTCCAGCTTGAACTCCATCCAGTTCTGCTTCAGGAGCTTCGCAGTCCATGAATCCAACGACGGCGTCGTGATCAAGAGAACGGCGTCGGGCGCCAGAACACGACGGAGCTGGTGGAGAAACGCTATCGGCTCGCGCACGTGCTCGATGACGTCCGACAGAACGGCCACGTCGAATGGGCCTGCGTCCATTCCAGCCGCGTCGATCGTCCCGTGGATGATTCGCGCGCTGGACGAAAGTGCGCGCCGCGCTGTGCGGACGGCGTCGGCGTTGATCTCGATGCCTGTGACCTGATATCCCGAGTCGAGCGCTTCATGCAGAAAGTCGCCGGCGCCGCACCCGATCTCGAGAAGCCGGCCGCCGACGGTCCCGCGGTACTTCTCGAGGTCAGCCAGATAGACTCTCGCGGTGGCCCGCTTCATTCGCGAGACTTGCTCGAGCCCGCTTTCGCTCGAATCTCCGAGAAAATAGTCCGCGCCGTAGATGTCCGCGAGCTGTCTGTCGTTGGGCTGCGGATTCAGCATCATCAACCCGCACTCGCTGCATTCGACCACCCGAAAGCCGCGACAGGTGAAGCCATAGTGCAGATGCCGCGAGCTGCACGAGGGGCAGTCGACGATCTGGGGATTCGTCGCGTCGAGGTCGCGCAACGGAGACCCCGGGCGATGGTCTTCTCGTTCGTCGGCGACGAGGGCTGGACTCCGCATGCTCTCACTCGCTGTGGTGGGTCGGTTGGGCCCACCAAAAAATGTTGTATTCTAACTTAGCGATTGATGGTCTCAGCGCCTAGTCCCCTTCGGGTATGAACCCGTGCGATTCGGGAGAGGTCTCACGAAAATGCAAGCATCGTTCCGCTTATGCGGAAACTAGCGGTTGGCGTCGCCATCGCCATTGCCGCCGGCATTTTCCTGCTCCACGCTGCCGGGCCATTCTTCGAGCCGCTGTGTCCCGCCGATGCGACGCCGGTCACGGCCGAATTCCTGGCCGGTGACGGACTCATCAAGACTTCCGCCGGCACATTGGACAAGAAAGGCGAGAGCTTCGTCACCGCGGGAAAGAGCGGGGCTCTGAGTTACGGTCCGTGGTCGCGCCTTAGACCGGGGAGCTACGCGGTGGCGTGGTACGGTAATGTGCAAAGTGAAAGCAGGCCGACGTTCGACGTCTACAGCCACGGTGCGATTCTCGCGAGCGGATCACCCGATCTCGCCCCGTCGAGCAACAGCACGGAGTTGTTTTCTCAGCGTTTCCGGCTCGACGCGCCTACCGATGCGCTGGAGTTTCGCGTCATGGTCGGTGAGCACGATAACGTCGCGCTGCATGCAATCCGGCTGACGACGTTCTCCTGCGAGCGAAACGCTCGCGAGCCGGCAGCATGACGCATCCGAATCCTGGAGGGCGGGTCGAAACGCCGGAGGCACTGGTTTTCTGGCCCCTCGTGCTGCTGTCCATCGTATGCGTGTACTTCGCCTGGTATCCGGGCCTCTTCAACGCGGACGAGAACGACATCCTGACGCAGGCCCTTGGCGGCCGATATCACGACGGTCATTCACCGTTGTTGGTGAGGCTGTGGCAATTGGCGGCGTTCATCAAAGTCGGACCCGCCCTACCGTATTTCGTCGCCGTGGCGAGCGCCATCCTGTTTTCCGGATTGCTGCTGCGCCGCCTGTTGCCCCCGGCCGTTGCCGCGGCCGCTCTGGTCGTGTTCGTATTCCTGCCTCCTGTCTTCGTGTCGCTCGGGTTGGTGACGAAGGATCTCTTCTTTGCCAGCAGCATGCTCGCGGCCATGTTGTGCACGGTGAGGTACGTGGAGAAGGCGGGCGCGGGACGCGCGGTTGCGCTCCTGGCGGTAATGCTGATCTGCGTTCTGGTAAGGCGCGATGCAGTGTTCGCATTGTTGCCGGTGATACTTGCCGTGCTGTCGTTGATGCTCGTAAGGCGCCGCATCGGACGCTGGGCGGCGGGAGGTATCGCGCTCGCGATTGCGATGGTCGTCGTTGGCGTGCTTGCAGTGTCGGCCGAAGCGACCAATCGATTTGCTTTACGCGCCAAGCCGTTCCATCCTGAGCAGCCGACGATGCTGTGGGATCTCGCGGCAATATCGCTCTATTCGAATGACCTTTTAATCCCCCCGGCGCGGCTGGGCGCAACGGGATTTTCGCTGGAACAACTGCGCGCCCGTTTCAACTCCGCCGCCACCGATTGGCTGATTTGGGGCTACGACACACACAATCTTGTGTTCGCACCCGACGCGAACCACGCGGAGTTGCGTGCCGCATGGATGAAGGCCGTCGTGGCGCATCCGCTCGCTTATCTGCACCATCGAGCGGAATACTGGGCCCGGTACCTCGGAATCCGCAACGATTCACCCTGGTTTCTGGCGCAATTCCAGGGTGATGAGACTCTCGTCGAGAGCGCTCCCGAACACGGCTGGAGGCGCGTGAGATCTGCTCTGGTCGATCTCTATGGCGCGCTCGCGTTCGCGGAATGGGGCCACCAAGTGTATCTGCCCTGGGTGTGGCTGATTCTAGGTGGACTGGCCTTCGTCGCGTGGACGCAGCGGAATCATGATCCGCCGCCGGGGATTCGCACGCTTCTGGTCATGCTGATGGTGACGAGTGCGCTCGCGCATACATTTTTCATGGGCATCGCTTCGGCATCAGCCGCTGGCCGCTATCATGCTTGGCCGCGCATCGCTCTGGGGCTCGTCATCAGCGCAACGCTGTTCGAGGTGTTGATTGGGAGGCGCCGGCGCAGCGCGGCCGGCACTTTTTCGGAGCCGGTTCGGCGAGCATCGAACGCTCTTAGCGTCCCGGAACACGGCAGCATTGGCTGATCGCGTTGCCAGTCGCCGTACCGCCGCCTAGATTGCGGAACACGCACGCCGTTGCCCCGGTTTCCACGACATAGATGCCGCTGGTTCCCGTCGACGCGCCGCCATTGCAATATCCGCCGGTGCGCGAATAGCCCGCGGGGCAGGCCGGATAGTTGAGCGTCGTATCGCTTCCAGTACCGATGTTGATCGGGCCGGAATTCGTCGTCGTCGTGCAATCCAGCGCGGTCGCAGCGTTTTCGATGAAGTAGCCGACGACGTCCATGACGACGTTCGATGAACCGGTCCCGCCGTTGTAGCGGACGGTGAAATCGAGATTTCCTCCGGTGCGGCCGCCCCACGGAATGATCGTCGTGTTGGCGATGACCTCGCCCGCATGATCCCAGTTGAGCATGCTCGTGTTCGGGACCGACGTGATCGGACCGCCGCCCCAGACCACGAAGTTGCCTGCCGCGCTCGTGTTCACCGCGGTGATCGTTATGACCGCGGCGGCGGGTGGCACGGTGCCCAGCGTTCCGCCGGAGGAGGCAAGCGCCGTATTCGGACATGCAGTGCCCACAGGCCCTGGATCTCCTCCCTGGGTCGACCACGACGATGGCGTCCCATTCTCGCTGTAATAGTAGAAGTTGACCTGGGTGGCGGCACTGATCGGCCCGCCGACAACACGCGTATCGACGATTCTGCAGGGTGTCAGAGGCACGAAGACGAGATCGGACGTCGCTGAGCCGAGCTTCGCGACGTGCCCGGGCGACGCTTGCCCCGCAAGCTGCGAAGCGGCGTCGGTCACTGCCGTTGCAAGCGCTTGCCGATAGCCGGTGATCAGCGTGCGATTGGGTCCCGTGTCCTTCGCCTCCATCGCGTCCAACGTCTGCAGTGTCGCAAGCGACGTTCGTTCCAGCACCGATTTGAACTGTGCACGCCAGATTGCGACGTCCTGATGGAGCAGGCTCGCGACCGGATACCATCGATCGAGGATGCGATTGATGAGCATAGACGCCGCATTGTTCTGGATCGCCATCGAAGGCTTGGCCGTTATCCCCGCCGCGATCGCTGGCATCGCGACCGAAGAAACCGCCAGCACCAACGTCGCAGTGATGAGTGCACGTCTAGGAAACATTACGCTCTCCTGGAATGGGGGCTTGGAAATGTGGCACGATGTTCGATCCCGGTCCTATGGTCGGCTTCATTTTTCCACCGAAGCCCGCGGACCAACCCCATCGCACGCAAAAAAAGACCGACCGGGACCCGGTCGGCCTTTATTATTGAAGCGCAGAATCTAACCGATCGTGCGGCGGCGTGCAAACCCCAGCGCAACGAAGGCGAGACCGAGTAGCGCCAGCGTTGTCGGCTCGGGCACCGTAGTGACTGTCGCAAACCATGATCCGCGCGCTGTACCGGAAGCACACGCGACCGCTCCGGCCACTCCGGTGCAAGAGCCGTTTGCAGTCCACGTCATCGCGAACGCAGTCGGATCCAAGCCCCCGCCGGTGACCATGCCGGTGCCGGTGAAAGACAGAGAGTCCGTGCACGCCCCGGCCGTGCAGCTCAGCGCCGTCCGATTGATGAGACCACTCAAGTTCATGACGGTGAAGACGAATCCGTTGTAGGTGTACACGATCTGCGTCGCGATCGGATTTTGCAGCACGAACGAGCTCGCGAAAGTGCCAGTGCTCGGAATGCAGGCACCGCCCGTGGCCAATGTGCCGCTACAGGCCTGCGCAAGCGTGCTCGAGCCGACGTTGATATTGACCAGATCCGAAACGACGGCCGTGCTGCTGCTCGACAGACTGGTAAACCCATCGCTGAACATGATGGAGCCCGTAATCGGGTTCGCCGAGGCCGGCTGACCGGCGAGCCCCGACAGCGCGACCAACGCTACCGCCCAACTTTTCAGGCTTATGTGTACCATGACGTCGTGATTGAGTAATGACACCGACATCAAAGCACTGCCTATGCCAGTGATAATTAATAACTTATAATCAATGACTTAACGTTAACTACCGTTCGTCGGAACGATGGATTGTAAGGTCCCTCGACAAACTGTAGGACAGCCGCCTATGGTCTCGAGCGAGAGTCTCCTTACGTCAAAGGTACCGATCCAGACGATCATCGGATTCATTGGCGCCGAAGGAGGACGGGGGCGGCCCGTCGCCGCAAGTCCTTACTGACCCGGAATCCGGCAGCAGACGCGCTCGGCGGCGTATTCGCTCGCGGAGATACCCGCGCCGGTGGCATTGAACCAGGAGCAACGCCCGGACAAAGGCGTCGCTTCCTGCAGGTAGGCGTCCGCGGGCAATGGCGTCGTTCTCGAGCATCCTGCGTTTACCGCTGCATATCCGGTGGGACACGACGGCATGTCGAGCGCAAACACCGATGCGCTGGCATGCGTGCCGATGCCCGTAGCGATCTGAGTGACGCATTGGAGGGCAGTGACGGCCTTGCCCACGGTATATCCGACCACGTCCACGACGACGTCCGCTTGGCCGTTCGGACCGTTGTAGCGCACCTCGAAGTCCTGGACGGCGCCGCGCCCGCCCGCAGGGACACTTCCGGTGTTCGCCAGGACGACCCCGGGTCCCGACCAATTCAGCATGCTCGTGTTTGGAACGGACAATGGGTCTCCCCCTCCCCATATGACGAAGTTGCCCGCTGCGGTGGGATTGACGACGGTTATCGTGAGGACCGCCGCAGTCGGCGGCAGGCTACCGAGCGTGCCGCCCGCGGCGACCAGCGTGGTTCCAGGGCAAGCGCTGGCCGCCAAGCCCGTGGCGCCGCCCTGTGCCGACCAGCTGAACCCCGGCGAGTCGTTGTAGAAGAAAAAGCGGCGCGAGGTATTGGCTCCGATTGGGCCTCCGGTATTTCGCGTGTCGACGATCCGGCACGGCGTGAGTGCGTTGAACACCGGCAGCGGCGCCGCGACATTCAGCACGAAGGGCTGCATCGCCGCGCTTCCGGCTCCGTTCGCGGCGGAGAATGTCAGGTTATACGTGCCGGCCGTGACCGCGCCGGCAACACCGGCAAGCGTTCCCGTCGCGCTGTCGAAGCTCAGCCCGGCCGGCATCGCGCCCGCTGCGCCGAACGCGAATGTGGTCGGGAATCCGGTCGCAATGAGCTGGAATGATCCATTCACACCGGCGGTGAACGTCGCCGTGTTGGTGCTCACGATTGCGGGGGACTCGTTGACTGTCAGCGTGAAGCTCTGCGTCGCATCCGGTGCTACCCCGTTGCTGACCGTGATGAGGAAGTTATAGACGCCGCCGTTGCGTGCGGCCGGGGTACCCGAGAGCATGCCTGTCGACGTATCGAACGCGACCCCTTGAGGAAGTGTGCCGGATTCCGAGAACGTGAAGCTCGCGGGCGAGCCGGTCGCTGTGACGGTGAAGCTTCCGAAATTGCCCACGGTAAGCGTCGCGCTATTGGCGCTCGTGATGACCGGCGCTCCGTTGGTCACCGTCAGGATCCCGATGCCGGTTGACGTCTGTCCGTCCGGATTCGTGACGGTGATGTCCTTGGCGCCCGCTGCTGCGCCTGCCGTCGAAACGCCGAGCGTGATCGAAGTGGGATTGTTGTACGTCACGCTATTCACGGTGACTCCGCCCGAGACGCTGGCCTGCAGGCGATTCGGAAATCCCGGGCCGGGATCGAAGAACCCACTGCCGCCGACCGGCGTGCCGGTGAGCGTGATGCCGACCGATGCTTGCCCCGCGGCAATCGAGCCGGGCGATACGGAAGCGGGCGCGGCGGGCGGCGGTGCGAGCAATTTCGCGACGCGAACGCCGTACACGTTGGCTGAATCCGTGTATTCCTGGATCGTCCACATCGTCATGTCGTCGTTCGGATCGATGCTCGTGTACGAGTAATCACCCCAGCGACGTCCGCTCGATCCGCCCGAATCGCTCGGCGGGTTGTAGGCGAACGGCGAGCTCGTGTACGGCACTTCGGCCTGCAACGTACCGAGCGCATCGCCAACGAGTCTCCCGGCGAAGCCCGCATTCGCGTGCTCGCTGTTGCCGGCTTCGCTGTACCCCATGACCGCATGCCCCTGCCCGGACACCATGATCGTAGGAATCCAGTGAAAGCGCGGGTTCGAGACTGCGCTGTCGAACAGCGTTCCCGACTGCACGATCGATGGTATCGATGAAAGGTTCTGCAGTTCGTACCAGCGCGCGGCATCGCGCCGGGTCGCGCCGCTGAACGCGGCAGCGCCGGAGGTGTCGACGGCGATGTTATGCGCCGTCCACAGGCGTCCGTTGCGAAGGTGCGCCGCGAACAGCCGATCGTCCAATGCGTCGAGCTGGCCGTTGGTGCTGCCGGTATTGCCCAAATGCGGCACAGTGATCGGAAACGACGTTGCGGACACGGTGAGCGAGATGTTGCTCGAGATCGACGGCGCGCCGCCCGGATTGCTCACCCGGCGGATCATCAGCGTCCCGAAGCTCGCGTTATCGACCCCGATGAAATAGCCCTCGGTCGCTGCCGGATCGAAGTTGTCGACGCCTTGCGGTGTGAAAGGGCCGGCGCCGCTCGCGCCCCCGGTCAGGTTGAGGAACGGCGTGACGACGATCGGTCCGCCGCTCAGCACCGAGCTTTTGCGAACGACGTAGCCATTGGTGTGCAGAAAGCTTGTTCCGGTCCCCGTCGGGAACATGTTGCAACCGATGTAGAGGGCGTTGACGTCGATTCCCAGCGTGCAGTAATCGAGAAACGCAGTTTCGCCTGGCATGAAGAAGTAGAAGCTCCATACGGTAGCGCCGGTGATCGTGCCGGAATCGCTGACGGCAAGCATCGAACGATTGGCGAACACTGCGAGAGGATTTCCGTTGTTGTTCGGCACATCGATCATTTCGATCAACCAGCGCCCGGACAGCCGGTCGTAGCGCACGCGCGGATCGGACGTGAAGTTCGCCACCACGCCGCCACCGAGCGGCGTCTTCACGGACGCAAAGAAAATGTCCGGGTCGATGTTGAGAACGCCATCGACGACGCCGGTTGCTTTGTTGAACGTGCGAAAGCGGCCGTTAAGGGCGACCAAGAATTGCGTGGGGCCCACGGCGCCCATCGAGTCGGGGGGAAACGCGCCGGTGTCGGCGAGCGTTGCGCCGGTAAAAGTCGTCGCTACGGTTTGCGCGATTTTCGCGACGGTTCCCCCGCGTGCTATTTTCGCCGTGCTCGGAAGCATCGGAGACTTCGGATTCTGCGGAAGACGGCTTCGATCAGGACGCAGAAGCGGTCGGATGCGAAGGACCTGTGGCGGCGCGAATGCCGCCTGTCGCGCCATCAATTCGCCGGTGGTCGCGCGAACGCCAAAGTTCCCCGTCGCCGGCAGGCCGATCCCCGTTCCCGCGTCCACGCTCGTCTGTCCGACGCTGGACCCGCACGAGACGAATGCGCATACGGCGCACAGCGACGCCAACGCACGCTTGAGCGTCGCAACTACGAGTCGGTCTGAAGCTGCCAAAGGCGGGTCGACCTATTGCCCTGGGACTCTGCAGCACACGGCTTCGGCCTGAAACGTGTTGCCGGCAATGGCACCGCCCGAATTGTTGAAGAACACGCAGTTCGCGTTGTTGGGCGAGTCATTCTGCAGGTACACGTTCGCGCCGGGCGGAACGCTTGTCGAACAACCGCCACCGGTCCGTGCGTAACCTGCGGCGCAAACCGGAAAAGCGACGGCGATCGTCGTGCCCGAATTGACGGCACCGGCCGCCGCAGCGAGTTGCGTCGTGCACTGGAGCGCGGTAGCGGCGTTCTCGATGTAGTAGCCCACCACGTCGACGATGATGTTCGCTAGCCCCGAGGGACCGTTATAGAACGCGGCGAAATCGAGATTGCCGCCGGTGCGCCCGCCGCTCGGAATGACGGTCGTGTTGGCGAGCACCTGCCCGGGGATCCAGTTCAGCACGCTCGTCGACGGCACCGGCGCACCGCCGCCCCAGACGACGAAGTTGCCGGCAGCGGTGGCATTTGCGACGGTCACGGTGGCAACGGCCGCAGCGGGTGCAATCGTGCCGAGCGTTCCGCCGCCCCCTGCAAGCACGGCACCCGGACAGGCGGAAACCGCTGCTCCGGCGACTCCCCCTTGCGTGGAAAACGTGAAAACGCCGCTGTCCCCATAGAAAAAATATTTCGCCGTCGATCCCGCAGCGATGGGGACGCCTGTGTTGCGAGTGTCAACGATTCGACAGGGTGTGATCGGGACGAAGACCAGATCGGTTGTCGCGGATCCGAGCTTCTTCGGCGCCTTGTTCTCCGCGTTGATCAGGTTCGACTGCGCGTTGATGAGCATTTGCGTGAATCGCGCGTAGTCCATCTTCGCGTCCGCCGCATTGTCGGGACGGAGCGCATCGAAGATTCGTAGCCACGAGGGAGGCAACAGACTCAGCTGCGTGACGAGTTGCTCGCGCCACGCGGGCGGATGCGCGCCCGCGGCGAGGGCGGTCGCTTCCCAGCGATCGAGAATCCGGTTCGCGGCGACGATCGCCGTTCCATCGACGCCATGCAGTGGTTGCGCGGCGACGAGCGTCGTGCGTTCGAGTGTCGCCAGGCAGAGCGCGACACCGATGAATGCGAGGATTCCTCTTCCGCGCGTGCCCATGGAAATTCCCCTTGAATGTTCGCGCCGAATCTTCTCTTGCCTGCGTCAAGCCGTCAATTCATCGAGCCTGTCGCCGCCGTGGTAGAGTCGCGTCGCTCGCGCAGCGAATTTGGCGCCGACACGGCGCAATGCCGGTCGTAGCGTCGTTTATCGCACACAAGACCTGATGGATCGCCAGTCGATATCCGCGCGTCTGTTCGTGACCGGTCTTGGCGGATTTGTCGGTAGCCATCTGGCCGCAAGGATCGCTCTCGATCCGGCCGTATACGAGCTCGCGAAGGCCATCGACTTCGAGCTGCGCGATCCCGCATCGCTTGAACGAGCATTGTCAAGCGCTCGTCCCGATCTCGTCGTGCATCTCGCCGCGCAAAGCAGCGTCGCCGAGTCGCTGCGCGATCCGCGAACCACGTACGAGATCAACTATCTCGGCACGCTCAATTTGCTCGAAGCGCTATCGGCAACCGGTTTTCACGGGCGAATGCTCTATGTCGGCAGCGGCGATGAATACGGCTTCGTTGCCGACACCGAACTTCCGGTGCCCGAAACGCACCCACTGCGCCCTCGAAATCCCTACGCGGTCAGCAAGGTTGCGGCGGAGGCGCTCTGCTATCAATGGTCGCAGACCGGCGCGTTCGAGATCGTACTGGCGCGTCCGTTCAACAGCATCGGACCGGGACAGGGTACGCGATTCGCAATCGCCGATTTCGCGCGTCAGATCGTCGAAGCCGCGCGCGGGCGCCGTCCGCCTCGGCTCGAAACGGGCGACCTCGATGTGACACGCGACTTCACCGACGTTCGCGATGTCGTCGCCGCCTATCTCGTACTGTTGGAGCGAGGTGTGAACGGCGAAGCCTATAATGTGTGCTCCGGACGCGAGCAGGTCTTGCGCGATCTGGTCGAACAGATGGCCGCACTCGCGGGCGTTGCGCTCGAGCTTGTGACCGTCCCTGCGCGCATGCGTCCCGGCGAACAGCGCCGGATGGTTGGCGACGCGGCAAAGCTATTCAAGCAGACCGGGTGGTTCGCATCGACACCCGTTGCGACAACTTTGCGTGACATCATCGACGATTGGTCCGGAAGAATCGGGGAATGAACAACAGCGCGCTGATTACAGGGATCACCGGCCAGGACGGGGCCTATCTCGCCGCGTTTTTGCTGAACAAGGGCTACAGGGTTTTCGGCTTCGTGCCTCGCCGAACCGGCGACTCGCTCTGGCGGCTTCGCGGGCTGAAGATTGTCGATTCGGTTGAATTCGCCTACGGCGATGTAACGGATCTTTCATCGATCATCCGCGCGCTCGAAACGTCGCACGCCGAAGAAATTTATAACCTTGCCGCGCAAAGCTTTGTCGGGGTTTCATGGACCGAGCCGCTGCATACTGCGCAAACGACCGGCGTCGGCGCGCTCAACGTGCTCGAGGCGATTCGGCTGTGCAATTCGAAAGCGCGGTTCTACCAGGCGTCGACGAGCGAGATGTTCGGCCTCGTGCGCGCCACGCCGCAGGACGAGACGACGCCATTCTATCCACGCAGCCCGTACGGCGTTGCCAAGCTGTTCGCCCATTGGGCTACGATCAACTATCGCGAGAGCCATGGCTTGCATGCGTCGAGCGGCATCCTGTTCAATCATGAATCGCCGCTGCGCGGCATCGAGTTCGTGACCCGCAAGGTCACCGATGCCGCAGCCCGCATCAAGCGCGGCCTGGCGCGTGAGCTCCGTCTGGGCAATCTCGACGCCAAGCGTGACTGGGGCTATGCGAGTGACTATGTCGAAGCGATGTGGGCGATGCTGCAGCAGGACACTCCCGATGATTACGTCGTCGCAACAGGTGTGAGCCACAGCGTGCGTGATCTATGCGAGGCCGCGTTTGCGCATGTCGGGCTCGACTACCGCGATCACGTCGTCACCGATCCGGCGATGCTGCGGCCGGCCGAGGTGAGCGAATTGCGCGGCAATGCCGCAAAGGCTCGCACAAAATTGGGTTGGGAGTCGAAGGTGCGCTTCGCAGAGCTCGTCGCGATGATGGTCGAAGCCGATCTGGCCCGGGTCACCAGTCGCTAGCCTGCATCGCGGTGCTTGCGCGCCTTCTCTAGCGAGCGTGCCCGCTCATGACCGCGGAGCGGTTCTCGCGCCACCATTCCAACGTGATCGCAATCAGCAGCGACAAGAGGAAGCCGACGAGCGCCGCCAGAATGATCGGCGCCCATACGGCGATAGACCCGAGTTGACTGCGTGAAGACGGCACCGCAGAGAGACGCAAATAGTCGTCGTTATACGCGCGCAGTAGCTCGAGGTCGCCGCGAATCGTCGCAACGGCATCGCGTGCGGATTCGCTGCTCAAGTCGCGCTTCTGCGGCAAATCCGCGAACGCCTGCTCGATCGCGGGCAGTTGGTCGCCCAGGCGTGCCTTTTCGAGCCGGATCCGCGCATCACCGTAGAAGCTGATCAGCACGTTGAGGCGGTCGACGTCGCGCTGCAGACCCGAAATGTCTGAGTTCGCCTCGACGATCTGCGCTTCGACGCCGATCACCTGCGTCACGGGCGACAAATATTTTTCGCCGCCGTCCTGGGTGGATATGACCTGGCGCTGCTGCGTTTCATGCTCGACCCCGCGATATCGATTGGCGATGACCTGCAACTCGCTGCGACGCTGTTTCAGCCTTTCGAGATCGAACTTGGAGCGCAGGATGTCGATTTCCTTTTTCGACAGATCCGCCCGGGCCGTCGCGAGGCCCGGCAGCACGAGATCGAAAATTCGGCCTTCGATCACGAAATTTCGGATGTAATCGCCGCAGACAAGGACGAGGTTCTTCGCCACTTCGCGCGCGTTCAGCGTCACATCGATATCGACGCCGGTGAATTGGTTCGCATCTTTCGGAGTCTCCGCCGCATCCTTGACGTCCGCCTTGGTGATCGTGAACAGCGGATGCACCCATTTGCCCAACGCGTCCGGGCCGCCCAAGGCTCGGCGAACGGCGTCGAGCTCGGCATTGGAGAAGCGCTTCGAGCGCTCTGCGTACTCGAGAAACCTCTCGCGGTCGCCGAGCGCCGTCGAGTACCGCTTGTACTCGGCGAAGCTGACATAACGCAGATTCAGAACCGCCTCGCTGCGATAAAGGCCTCCCAAAAAAAAGACGTAGAGGATGCTGCAAAGCAACGCGGCAAGCGTGCCGATTGCCAGAAGCAGGCGATGCTTCAGAACCGCATACAGCAAATCGACGAAGGTGAACGACTGAGGACGCCTCGCCGCAACGGAGACGGTTTCGTCAGGGGGCGCCATCAAGGCTTTGAGGCTGTGATTATCATAGGTGCCATGTTACCGAAGGTCGGCATCATCGTCCTCAATTGGAACAACTGGCGGGACACTCTTGAATGCCTCGAGAGTGTATATCGGCTCGACTATCCGGCCGTCGACGTGATCGTTTGCGACAATGCGTCGACCGATGAATCGGTGACGATGATTCGTCGGTGGGCCGCAGGGACGGTGCTGTCGAGTACATGCTCGGCAGACGCGCGGCTTAGGGCGCTGACGAATGCTCCCGTCCAAAAACCGCTTCCAGTCGCCACGATGGAGGAAGGCCAGGCCATCGAGTTCGAAGCGACGCCCTCCATCGCGCTCACGATTTTGCGTCTTGGACGCAACGGAGGCTACGCGGCCGGCAACAACGCCGGCTTGCGGCTTGCCCAATCCCGCGGTGCCAAACTGTTCTGGATTCTCAACAATGACACGGTCGTCACGCCCGCCGCTCTGTCGGCGCTCGTGGAGCGGACGCAGGCCGACCGCTCGATCGGATTGTGCGGATCGCTGCTCCTCTTCTACGGCGAGCCGGACCGCGTACAGGCTGCAGGCGGCGCGGTCTATCGCCGATTCACCGCGATTCCCGAGATTCTGGGCGCCGGTCAAGCGCCCGACACGCTGCCGTCTCCTGAAAGGATCGAAAAACGGATGAGCTACGTGGTCGGCGCTTCGCTCTTGGCAACGGCGGAGTTCGTCGACGCCGTCGGGCCGATGTGCGAGGACTATTTCCTCTATTTCGAGGAGCTCGATTGGGTGATGCGATCGCAAGGTCGATTCCGCCTCGGGTTTGCGCCGCAGAGCGTCGTCTACCACAAGGAAGGCGCAAGCGCCGGCTCGGATGCGAATTGGCGCACGAGAAGCGCCATTTCGGACCTTTGCGCGGTCCGCAGTCGCTTGCTCATTACCCGCCGCTTCTTCCTGCCCTATTACCCGGTCGTGTTCGCTACGATCGTCGCTGCGTTTTTCCGCCGACTGCTGCGAGGTCAACCGGAAAGGGCGCGCCAAGTATTGCGGATTTTGTTGGGACCGGAGTCATACCGCTTGCCGCTGCCCGATCGGCTGCACCGTCGCGATATGGGATGAACGATTGCCAAGGGCGGCATTGGCGCCGAGAAAGAAGAAAAACGCGAAGGTCGATCGAATCACCAGTAACTGAGGCGCAAAAATCGCGGTGATCGCGTAGATCGCCGCCATCATGCGCATCTCGCGATGCAATGGACCGTCGGTCCCCAGAGCGCGCCAGAAGATCAACACATAGGCCGCGAGCCCGATCACGGTGATCTGGTTCGCCGTGTTGAGTGCGGCACTCTCGACCGAAAGCGACGAGTAATTGCCGGCATACACGCCCGCGGCGCCGACGCCTTCTCCCAAGGGATTGATCAACTGCGCGAGCAGGCCGAGCGCAACGTCGGCGAAATGGCCGCTGGCGGATGGGTCTTCGAACAACAGGGCGCGCGCTGCATATACCGCAATGCCGACGCCGATGCTGCCAAGAATCACCGCGATCCAGCGTAAGCCTCTTGGCACGGCCGCCAGCCCGACGACTGCGGCGGTCACGAGGATAGGCAGACGCGAAAAGCTCAGCACGAAGGCGGCCAACGCGATTGCGAACCGCACGATTTCGCGCCGGTAGAACGCGAACAACAGCGCCGGAATCAGCATATACGCGAGATTCAGTGGGTTAAATGCGAGCCCGAACGCGCGACGGCCGAAGAAGAACGAATACATATTGTCTGGGAGCGCCCCTGACGACGCGGCGATGTAGCCCTTTGCGCGCGCCACCGATCCCACGTCGACCCACGTCCAGAAGTCCTCGCTCAGGAAAAAATAGTCGACGATCGAGGAAAGCGCGAAAAGCACCGAAGCGTTGACATAAAACCGAACGAGGCTCTCGACTTTTTCGAGCGGATGGTCACCCGCCTCGACGAACGCCTTGCCCCAGAAATAGATGAGAATCGGCAGCGCCAGCGTGCGCAATTCGAAGACAACGCCGTCGAGCGGAAAGCGCTCGATCCCTCGCCACACGCCGACTGCAAAGCAAATGGCCAGCACGACGGTGCAAACAACAGAGGTAATATCCAGTGGCCGCGTCGGTGCAATTCCGAGCCAGTGCCAGCCAAGCAAGCCGATGACCAGCACTTCCTTGATTGACGAAAACGCCGGGATCGCATCGATCAACCCGACCTTCACCAGGACAACGTTGACCACGTCTTGAAAGAGGAACAGCAGAAAAACGATCTTAACGAATTTGATCGCGCCGGTCATGGCAAGCGATGATTGACGTTGGGAGGTCGGAGAATGTCGAAAGGGTCGCCGCTGGAAAGGGCATGCCCGCATTGGGCTCCGGCTCGCGCGCGAACGCGCGGCCGGCTGGAATGATATCGCTCTCTGCTGCGGTTCGTGATCGTCTGCGTTGTCCTGCGTGCTACGCGGCGCTGCGCGGCTCGCCGGAGGCAATGGTTTGCGTTGCGTGCGCGACGGTTTTTCCCATCGTGCGTAACGTGCCCGTCCTCATCAACGATACCCGCAGCGTATTCCAGCGGGGCGACTACGCGAAGTCGCCGCCTGCGTTGCTCCCCGTCGATAGGGGCGGCGGACTTGCGCGTCTCAAACGCTTCGTGCCGAGCAATGGCGATAACCTCAAGGCGCGACCCAACTTCGCGCGGTTGCGCAAAATGGTGGTCGATGCCGGCGGCAAGCGTGTCCTCGTGATTGGCGGGGGCGTGCTGGGCCGGGGCACCGACCAGCTCCTTTCGGAAACCGCGCTCGAATTCACCGAGACCGATGTTTGGATCGGTCCCAGGACGGAAATCGTCTGCGACGCGCACGATCTTCCCTTTGCGGACGGCTCTTTCGACGCAGTCGTCGCGCAAGCGGTACTCGAGCACGTCGCGGATCCTGATCGATGCGCCACCGAGATCCGGCGTGTGTTGGTGCCTCGCGGCTACGTCTACGCGGAAACGCCGTTCATGCAGCAAGTCCATCTCGGCCCGTATGACTTTACGCGCTTCACACTGCTTGGCCATCGAAGGTTGTTCAGAGGTTTCGACGAAATCGACGCCGGCGCTGCGAGCGGTCCCGGCCTTGCCCTCATGTGGGCCTACGAAAGCTTCCTGCTCGGCTTCGTGACATCTGCACTCGCACGCGGCATCGTCAAGGCGTTCGCGCGGACGACGTCGTTTCCATTCAAGTATTTCGATCGTTACCTGATCCAGCGGCCTGGCGGACTCGATGGCGCGTGTGCGCTTTATTTTCTGGGCCGCAAAGCGGAACGCGAGCTGAGCGACCGCGAGCTCATCAAGCTGTATCGGGGCGCGCAAACGACGGTCTCAGCGCCCTCAACGGTTGCTGACTAAGTGCGCTTTTTTCGTCTCGCCTCGCCGTTTGCAGTGGTCGCCAGCGGACGCGTGACGTTCATGAACCCGTATTCCTGGCTCGTGAACCGCGATCGGGGGCACGCCGACATCGATGCATTCTCGATCTACGCCGACGGAATTGCGCTGGTGTGCCTCTATAATTGGTTTTGCCGCGCATCGATTCGGCGGTATGCCTTCGATTACTCGTCGGTGGCAGCCTCGGTCTTCGAGGATGCCCAAGCACGCCGTTGCGCCGTCTATCTGATCGGCGGTCCCGAAGGGGTTGCTCGCCAGGCCGCGGCGGTCATCCTGGTGCGACATCCAGGTCTTCGGATCATCGGCACGCGGTCCGGTTTTTTTTCGGCGCCGAGCGACTATCAAAAAGCGCTCGACGACGCTTCCCACGCGGATCTCGTCATCGTGGGCATGGGCGCGCCCGCGCAGGAGAAATTCATCGCCGATCTCTGGAACGGCGGCTGGCGCGGCGCGGGCTACACCTGCGGCGGCTTCCTGGACCAGATCGTCGGCACGGACGGCGACTACTTTCCGGCTTGGAGCAATCGCTTTCATTTGCGCTGGCTGTTCCGCCTCTACAAGGAGCCACGCCGATTGTGGAAGCGCTATCTGCTCCTGTATCCCAAATTTGTCGGCTTGTTCATCGCCGATTGGCTGCGCTTGCGCCCGCGGGGCGGCTAGCGTGCTAAGGCTGCTGTATGTCGCATTGACGGAAAACGACCAGGTACGGGGCGTCGAGCGCTACGCGCTCGAGCTCGTACGGCAACTCGCAACCCAGCACGCCGCCGAAATTCGGATCACGCTGTTGTGCGGCGCCTGGCAGAGTTATTTTCGAGTGCTGGAACCACTTGGCGTCGAGATCGTCGTGGCGCCGTGTCGCAACAGCCGTGCGAGTCGCCACGCGTTTCTCCTGACGCGCCTTCGCGGTCAAAGCGCAGGTTTCGACCTCGTTCACTACGGCAATCTGATGCCGATCGCGATTCCCAATCGCGCGCCGTCGACGATGACGATCCACGACGTGGCCGAATACGCGATCGCGCGCAAATATTCGCTCTTCCGCGTGCTCTACCGGCGCATCATCGGATGGCTTGCCGCGCGCATCGTCGTGCACGTCCTTACCGACAGCGAATTCTCCCGCAACGAGATCGCGTTTCATCTCGGAATCGATCGAAAACGCGTGACGGTCATCTATCCCGGCGTTGACCACTTTCGTCGCCACGCCGACGTCAAAGAAATGCCGCAGTTGCCGAAACGCTACTTCCTCTACTACGGTGTCATCGAAGAAACCAAAGGCGCCGATACCGCCATTCTGGCATTCAACGCGCTCCGCGACGATCCGCTCGCTCGCGACGTTGCCCTGGTCCTGGTCGGTCGCCCGGGCAACGCGTATGAGCGGCTTCGTGCTTTGATCGATGGCCGGCGTATCGTGCACGTTGGCCATCTGGACGACGCCGCGCTGCAGCGCTGCATCGAAGGCGCGCTCGCCGTGGTGTTCGTGTCGCGCTACGAAGGATTCGGATTGCCCGCCGTCGAGTCGTACATGCTGAATGACACGGTGATCGCTTCGTCCGGCCATTCGGTCGGCGAAATTGCGCGCGGCTTTGCATGGCTCGTCGACGAAAATCGGCAGGACGCCGTAACGGCCGCGATGCGCGGTGTATTGATGGGCGAGCGACCGACGCGAACTCTGGATCGCGACGCGGTGCAAAGAAGGTTTTCCTGGAGCGACGCCGCGCGTCGCGCGCTGACAGTCTTCAATGCGCATGCCCGCTCGCGGGCGACGTGCGAAGCCACGATATGACGCCGGGGATGGCGGCCGATACGGTCAACGCTACGCCACCGACGCACGCCGCGATCGTGTGGCGAGCGTTGGGCTTGATCGCCGTCGCCGCCGCTCTCGTCGCGCTCGTCGCGCTGGCTGTCGCCGGCACGCGCTGGAAAGCGTCCGGCTCGACGTTGGAGTGGACGGGGGATCGCTTCAACGTCGCCGGCGGTCAAGCCTTGTCGCGCGATGGCGCGCTCGTGATCGAACGGTCGGACGCGAGAGGCGCGTTCATTGCGGCCTTACCAACGGCACGATTCGATGCCAGCGATTATGCTGCCATCGAGATCGACGTTTCGCGCCTCCCCGAGCGCACGCCGATCGCTGTGTTCTGGCGCTCGAGGCTCACCGGAGACAGCACGTTTTCACATCCGGCCGATATCGACACGGGGCGCGGCGTCCGGGCACAACTCGACCGCGATCCGAACTGGAAAGGACCGATCAACGGAATCGGCGTCATCGTCGCGGGCGCAGCGGCCCGCGGAGTATCGATCGACGCGGTGCGTGCTGTCGGCGCATCGCCGGTAGCGATGACCATCGATGCATTGCGCTCTTGGTTTCGCGTCGAGCCCTGGAACAATCAGTCGATCAACGTCGTCTTTCTCGGCGGGCAATACCAGGCGTTTCCATTCACGCTTTTCGTCGGCCTCATCACGTTGCTCGCTCTCCTCGCATGGTTCTTGTGGCAACGCAAAGCGCCGTTGCCGGTCATTGCGGGCGGCGCCCTGGTAATCGTCTTCGCGAGCTGGATCGCAATGGATCTGCGCTGGCTTGCAAATCTCGGCCGTGTCGAAGCGCAGACGGTGACGACGCTCGCGGGCAAGTCGTGGCGCGACAAAAGGCTCGCGGCACAGGACGGAGCTCTGTTCGCGTTCATCGATAAAGTGCGCGAGCACGTAGCGGAGCGGCCCGCACGCGTTTTCTTCACCTCGGATGATGCATGGATTCGCGTGCGCGGCGGCTATCATCTGCTGCCGTTCAACACGCTCTCGATCGCTTATCATCGCAATCTGTTCGAGCCGTCGCGCTATCGACCCGGCGACTGGCTTTGCTTCTATGGCCGCAGCGGCGTTGTCTATGATCCGGCGACGCAATCGCTCCGCTGGGACGGAGGCGCGCCGCTCAAGGCCGAGCGTGTCATGGCTGGCGACGGCGGTGCGCTTTATCGTGTTCTTCCGCCATGAGCATGTTCGCGCTGATCGTGTCGCAGGTTCTCGCTTTGGCGCTCGGCGCCGGGATAACGGCGCAACTGATCCGTCGCAGCGCCGGTTCGGTCGCGGCGATTGGCGGTTACGGCTACGTGTTGGGCTTGGTCGCGATGACACTCGTCCTGCGTGCGCTGAGCTTCATCGGCATTGCGTGGTCGTTCTGGCTTCCTGCATCGATCGCCGTCGGACTGAGCATCGTGGCCTTCGCGCTTGCAAGAACCAGGTGGCGTGATGCACCTTTGGTGGTCGCGAACGACCTGGCCGCATGGCAACGATGGCTCGTCGTGCTTCTGTGGGCGCTCATCTGCGTCCATGTGGGTTTCGCGCTGGTGGAAGCGCTGCTTCGTCCGTTATTTCCTTGGGACGCAGCGGCGCAATGGGCGACGAAGGCGCGCGTCTGGTTCCAGTATCGGCGTATCGTGCCCTTCGTCGACGACATGACATGGATCGGCCTGACCGGCGATGTATTCACCGATGCGCATCCGACCTATCCGGGCACTGTCCCGCTGTTTCAGGTTTGGGCTGCGCTGGCATGGGGCAGCTTCGACGATGCGACGATCAACCTCGGCTGGCCGCTCTTTCTCGCTGCGTCGGCGTTCGGAATCTACGGCGGATTGCGGCGACTCGCCTTCGCGCCGCTGCCGGCAGTTGCAGTTGCCTATGTCGTCACGTCGCTGCCATTTGTCGATGTACACGCTGCGCTTGCCGGCTATGCCGATCTGGCGGTCGCCGTCGTCTACGCGTTTGCGTGGCTCGCCTTTGCCGCGTGGACTCGCGAGCGAACCGTGCGCAATGCGGCACTGACGCTGCTGTGCGCATTTTGTTTGCCGTTGCTCAAGACACCCGGTTGGGTGTGGCTTGGGACTCTGATGCCGGGGATCGCCGCGCTGTATTTGTCTCCGAGGATTCTTCGTTGGCTCGCTGCCGCGGGCGCAGTCGTCGCGCTCGCCGTCGTGCTTTATGCGACCTATGTGCGCCCTGTCACCATCATCGGCTACCAGGTCGCTCCGCAGCAAGCGCGCGTCATCGACGCGCTCGCCAGCAACTTCTTCCTGTTCGCCAACTGGCATTTGTTGGGCTTGCTGCTGCCATTCGCCCTATTGGTGGCGCGGCGCGCGTTGTTCGTGCCGATGATGTTGCCCATCACGGTGGTCGCCGGGACAGCGGTCGCGGCGCTGATGATCGTGTTCTTCTTCACGAGCGCGAGTGTCGAAGGTGTCGGCGCCTATACAACGGTCAACCGCGCCGCATTGCATGTCGTCCCGGCACTTGTGATCTACGTGGCAATCCTGTGGCACGAGTATTGGCAGATGCGAACGTCCGCCGTCGATGGCACGGCCATTGCCGCCGCGTGATCCGGTGAGCCGGTTTCGCCTGCTCGTTCGCAACTCTGCGGCCAACATCGCGGCGGGCGCGGCCAATGCGCTGCTTGCCGTCGCGCTACCGCCGGTCCTCGTTCGCTATCTGTCGGCCGCCGAATTCAGCGCTTGGTCGGTGGTCCTGCAACTGGCGGCGATCGTCTACGTCCTTCAGTTCGGCGTGCAAGTAGCCGTGGGACGCTACGTGGCGTACTACACCGCGCGTGCCGACGTCGAATCGCGGCGGCAGATCGTCAGCACCGCACTCGGAACGATGTGGATCTCCGCCGCGGTCGCGCTGGTGATGGTCGCGCTGATGAGCGCATTTCTGCCCTATTGGTTTCCCGGAATGCCCGAGGATCTTCATGGTGACGCGCGCCTGGCGCTGCTGTTGATCGGCGCAAGTCTGGCACTCACGCTGCCGGCTTCGGTCGTCGCGGGCGTCTACAGCGGATTGCAGCGAAACGACGTGCCCGCGATGTTCATCATCGTCTCCCGCTTCATCGTTGCGCTCGCGCTGTTCGTGCTTGCATCACGCGGTTTCGGGCTGCTGCCGATGGCCGTCGCCTACGCAGCGATCATCGGCGCTACTTCGCTGGTGCAGATTGGTTTTCTCGACCGGGTTCGCATGGGCCTTTCTTTCTCGCGCACGGCCGTTACGCGTGCGGCCGGGCGCGAGCTAGCCGCCTATTGTTTCAGCCTGACAATCTGGTCCGCCGCCCTCCTGGTAAGCAGCGGATTGGACGCCGTCATCGCGGGACGTCTCGATTTTGGCTGGGCCGCCTATTTCGGAATCGCCGCGAGCGCAGTGGCGTTGATAGTGGGATTGCAGTCAGCGATGTTGCAGCCGCTGATCGCGATTGCGGCGCATTTGCACAGTCGTGGGGAAAAACGCGAGCTTGGCGCCCTGCTCGTCGAGGCGACGCGCATCAGCGTGCTCGTATTTCTCGCCGCGATCGCGCCGCTCTATTTCGCCGGCGATTGGATCGCGCGAATTTGGGTCGGCGACGTGATGGGGCCGCAGGTTCTGCCGATCGTGCAAGTGCTGCTCCTCGGCGTGTTTCTGCGCCAGACGCTGGCGCCATTCGCAACGATTCTTCTCGGAACCGGCGAACAACGTTTGATCATCCTGCCGCCCGTTTACGAGGCGATTGCGAAGTTGGCGACCAGTATCGGGCTTGGAGTATGGCTCGGGCCGATCGGCATCGCGCTCGGGACGCTGGTCGGTTCCACAGTTTGTGTCGCGACCAATGTTCTGTTCACATTCCCACGGGTGAAAGGCATCAAAATCGAAACGATGCCGTTCCTGCTGCGGGCGATCGGGCAACCTTTCATGTTGTTTGCACCGCTCCTCCTGCTTCCATGGGTGCAAGGGAATGCGAATGGCGTGACCGATTTCACGCTTCGCGCCGCGCTCGTGGTGATCGTCGCGGCAGGTTCGAGTCTCGTTGCACTCGCATCGCTTCGGCGGATGCGCACACTGGTGTAACGGCTTTGCGCTGCGTGAGCGTGCCGTAAAAAACCCCGCGGAACGCGGGGCTCTGTTGCGTACGTCGCCGCCGTCTACAGTCCGGGCACCCGGCAACATCTGACTTCGGCAACGAGATGCGTGGCGTCAAATGCGACTCCGCTGAAGTTGGTCCAGGCACAGGCGAAGCCGAACGACTCAAAGTTAAGATTGACGCCGTTCGGCAGGAAGAAGGTCGAGTGGCAACCGTAAATCGTGCCTTTGTGCTGCTGGTTTGAGTTCTTGCTGGACCGGCTCGCAGCACAACGGCATCGTACGTACTCGCCACGAGAAGGCCAGCCGAATAGTCGTACGGTTCAAGGAGGAGCGGCGATCCCTCAGCTGCCGGCTTCCGTCTGATCGGCGGGATTCCTCTGCTACAGTCGTTCAATGCTTTCCGATGAAGAGGGTGCACCGGAATCCTTGACGCGGCCCTGTGCGCTTTGCGGCGCCATGGCGACTCGCGTGTATGCCGGTCATCCGGGGTATCAATTACCTTCGCGCTACGACATTTGGGCGTGCCCCCGCTGCGACACGAAGTTCGCTGAACCGCTTGTGGCCGACGAGCATGTCTACGATCTCGTTTACCGCAACATCGAGCACGTCCGCGGTTATGCGCGTTATGCCCGTTACGCACGCACTGTGGCGCACCTGCACGACCCGCTGGGCTATCTGGCCGACGAGGAGGACAGCTACTGGGCCATCGCGGAATTTCTCGGCGAGCAGCCTCGCGCCTCTGACCGGATGCTCGAGATCGGCAGCGGGCTCGGCTATTTGACCTATGCGATCAGCCGTCGCCGATACAACATACGCGGCGTCGACATTTCCGAAGTTGCCGTGGCCAACGCTCGGCGGCGTTTCGGCGATCTGTACGAGTGCGGCGATTTGCGTGCGATGGCTGCCGAGCGCGCAGGACGTTACGACGCCGTGCTGATGACCGAGCTCATCGAGCACGTGCCCGCAGTCGAAGCGTTCGTGGCCGCAGCATTGCGTCTCGTGCGTTCGGGTGGCGACGTGGTGGTAACAACGCCTAACAAATCACCATCGCCGGCGCACGTGCTGTGGGATACCGACGCGCCCCCCGTGCATTTGTGGTGGTTCTCCGAGACGTCGATGCGGGTGTTAGCCGAGCGGCTTGGGGTCAAAGTGCGATTCATCGATTTCGCTGCCTACAACCGGACCCATTTAAACGAGATAAACGATGGAATGGAAATGCGCGAGCCCACGGTCCCGCCGGCTTTCGATGAGCAGGGCCGCTTGATCATTCCACCGAATGCGTTCAAGCCGGTCGTGCGCAAGGCTTTTTTTGCGCTCCGGCTGGACCGGATCCGTCGTGCGATCGCACGACATCGGGCTGGATTGCAGCCGCCGTCGTCGCGACGAAAGACGCTCTGCGCGATCTTTACGTCTTGATCGTCAGGGCGTCCAGGCCTCGAGCTCGACGATGCGCGAGTACCCGTATAGCGCGTTGCTGACGGTGACGCGGATGCGATCGGTGCTGACCGCGGGGAAGGTCACCGTGCGCTTGACCAGATTGTTGCCGGTGACCGTGGCGACGGTGTTCCACGCGCTGCCGTTCCAGGTCTGCACGGTGAAGTCGACAATCCCGAACAGGCCGAACGTCTGTGCGTCGGTCGGGTCGACCGGCAGGCCGTAGGTGTCACTCAGCGTATAGACGACGACGCGGTCGATGGTCTTGGCGCCGCCGCTGAAGTTGATCTGCACCCAGTCGGGGAACGAATTGTTGGTGGCGTCGGCCCAGCCGCCGCCGTTGGCCCAGGTTGCGCCGGTACGATCGCCATCGTTGACGGCGGCAAGCGGATACGCACCGCTGTAGGTGCTCGATGCCGATGCGACGCCGCCGTTCGCCGCCGCGGCAACGTTCGTACCGGGAGCGGTCGACGCGGCATTGATCACTTCGGTCAGCGCCGGACTGGTCGATCCCGCGTTGCTGCCATTGCCCGAATAAACGGCAACGATCGAATGGTTGCCGATTGCGCCGAACGCGGTCGCGCAGATGGCGGTGCGGACGTTACCGCTGCCGCCCAGCGCCGCTCCGGTGCAGCCGGCGATTGGCGAGCCGTTATCGTTGAAGGCGACGGTGCCCGTCGGGGCCGCACCCGTCACCGTCGCCGTAAACGTAACGGCGGCACCCAAAAGTGCAGGGTTCGCCGCACTCGCAATCCCCGTCGTCGTCGAGGTTGCATTCACGTTTTGCACGACGGTGTTGCCGGTCGATCCCGCGTTGGCGCCATCACCGCCGTACGTCGCCGCAACGCCGTGGGCGCCGGCGGAAAGCGCACCGGTCGTGCACGTTGCGACGCGAGAATTCCCAGAGCCGCCGAGCGCTGCGGCGCTGCAGCCGGCGATCGAACTGCCACCGTCGGTGAACGCAACGGTGCCGGTCGGCGCGGTGCCGCTCACTGTCGCGGTGAACGTCACGCTCGCACCGACGGTCGACGGATTCGGTGCACTCGTCAGCGTCGTGGTCGTCGTGGCGACGCTTCCACCCGAAGATACCTGCACCGTCAGCGCACTTGCGGTGGCGGAGACAACGCTGATGTTGACGCCATAGGTATTGTCGCTGAACGATTGCCCGACGAGCAGCGCTGCGTCGGTGAACGTCGACGTGCCGGTCGTCATGTCGAGGAGCTGCGTGTCGTTGCTGAGGCTGTCACAACCGGAGCACAGTGTTTCGAACGGCGTTGCGACGCGGATCTGCGCGCCATTGTTCGGAAACGCGGACAAGGGACCATCGAATCCGATCGGCTGGCGGAACTCGACCCAGTAGGTTCGATTCGCCGCGGCCGGAATCTTCACTGCGTAAAGCGCGCCGCCGGCCGATTCAATCGGCGCTAGCGAATACGTCAACGTGCCCGCGGAGTGCGTCGCGACGGTTCCGGCCGCGATCCAGTTCAACTTGCGCTTCTGCTCGGCGTTGTAGTGCATCGAGCGCTGATTGCCCATCGTGTCGAAAGGATCACCGTATTCCGCGACCGTGCAACTTCCACCGATCGGCGCGCCGCCGCAGTCGAGGCTTCCCGCGTGCAGCAGGCCGAAGTTGTGCCCCATCTCATGCGCGATGACCTGCGTGATGAACGAGTTGGTGCCGTTGATGTACGCCTTGTGAGGCGAACCGATGTACGCAAGCCCGTTCCAGCCGCATGCCGGCACTGTCGGAAACAGATAGACGACGAAGCTGTAGCTTGCCGAATTCCACGCACCATTCGCCGCCGCGGCCGCAGCAGTTGCCGCGTTGCCGATGCCCTGCCAATCCGGCGTGTCGCAAGTGCCTGGCTGCGACATGGCCATCGTCACCCAATCGGTGACGGTGACGCTCAGCGTCTGCTGACCGAACGATACTTCGCCAAAGTAATTCGCGACGCTGTTCGAGTTCGATGTCATGACCTGTTGCGCCTGACTCGACGTGAACGATGGCGTGGCCGTGTTATTGAAGTTCGCAAGGATCAATAGCATCGGGTTGGCCGCTTTTGTCGGGATGGCGCCACCCTTGCTCCCGCCCCTTTCCTCGGGCGCGGGCGCAATAATCGTGATGCGCGCCGGACGTAGCGATGATCCGTCGGCGCTGATTCGTCCGCTCACCGAGATCCGCATCCCCCAATGCAGTGGTGCGGGAAGCGACGCGAGTTCAAGACGGCGGGTGTTGCCGGCGTCGTCGCGAATCTCGTAGATGAATTCGGAACGTGCGGAGGCGAAGTCGTCGGCGTGCGCGATCGAAAGCGTACCGTCGAGCTGAATCGTCGCGGTCTCCGCGGCCTTCGGCGCGGCGATCGTTCGCGTCGAATCGACATCGAGTGGCTTGCCGTTACGGCGCCCGACGACTTCAACGCGCGAGCCGGCTTGCAGGGAGTCGGCGACCGCGCCCTGCAGCGGGATCGTCGCGCCGTCGTCGGTGCGTAGCTCGCGATAGCGACGCATCGCGTGCGTGACGCGATCGTCGATGACGATTTCTTCGACGGTGCCGGTCAAGCGCTCGGGCGCCACGACGGCCGGGGCGGTGGTTCCGCCGTCATGGGCAAAGGGCGTTGCGGATAGTGTGAGGAAGAACAATGCGGCGCGCGCGCGTCGCATGACGTTGGAAAAAAGGATCTGAACAAGGAGGGGTCGCATGGTCGACGGTCACGGGTCCAACGAAACGAGCGGCTATTATGCCTTTGTCATGCGGGCGCTGCGTAATAGTCTGATCGGCGGCCTCCTGCTGGTCGCGTTGTCGCGAACGGGTTGTCCAACGGGCGCAAAAAAAGCCCCGCTCTAGGCGGGGCGCGTTACGGAGACCAGCGGTTTAAGGCAGGCCAGGTACGCGGCAGCACTTACGCGACGCAAAGCCCGTATAGGTTGTCAGCCCATCCAGCGCATGGAACGCACAAAAGCCGTCGTCATAGGCCACTATCACGAAGTTGAAGCTGCTGGTGCGGCACAGCGTCGACGTTTGCGTGTAGCCTGTGGCGCACGCCGCCGGAAAAACGTTGAGATTCGCCGAGCCGGTGCCCGTTGCTTCCGTCTGGTCCAGGCAATCGAGCGCGGTTGCCTTGTTTTCAACAAAGTAACCGACGACGTCGACGACTACCTGTGCGACACCGGACGACCCATTGTAAAAGATCGCGAAATCCGCGATCGCCCCACCAGGTCCTGTTCCCGTTCTACCGCCAGCGGGAATAGTCGTGGTATTCGCCGCGATGTCGCCTGGACTGTTCCAGTTGAGTATGCTGGTCAGAGGCACGGGACTCGCGCCGCCCCATCCGACGAAATTACCCGCCGATGACGGACTGACAACAGTGACCGTCAGCACCGCCGCGGAAGGTGCGCCGCCGTTCGGGGTAACCGTGCCTGGGCACGTGCTGCTGGCGTTGCCGTTTGGCCCGCCCTGGTTCGCCCAGTTGAACGTGCCCACGGCAGCGTAGAAATTGAAGTTGCGAGCAGCGCCGGCGCCGAGTGGGCCGCCGACATTACGCGTATCGACAACGCGGCACGGCACGGTCGGAATGAAAATCTGATCACTCGTTGCCGAGCCTAGCTTGAGGTTAACCTTGCTGGCCGTCTTTTCGGCGTAGTCCGACATCAGTGCAGAACGAAACGCCTGCTCAAACTGGGCATAGTTCGTTCTGGCATCCGAATCGCCCTTGACCTGCACGCGCTCGAGCGATCGAAGGCTGTTGGGCGACATCATTCCTAGTTGAATGCCGAACTGCTCTTGCCACACGGCCATGTTCTTGCCGGCACTCTCAGCAACAGAAGCCCAGCGCGACAGAATGTCGGCTGCGATAATATTTACGTTATTTGCGCTCGCTGCCCTGGCTTTTTGCGTTTCCTCCGCCAACGCTACGCTGCTCGCCACGGCGAATCCCAATGCCAAGCCGAGCGCTGCGCACAACGTACTGCGTGTTGAAGTCGAAATCATGAGACCTCCGGACGGTGAACGGATGTGAAACCACGTGTGAATCGCCCCTTATGCGCTCGCCCGCGTCCATTCTTTTCCCTTAAGCGAGTCGCTGCCGTGACACATCGGCGTATAACGTAGGCACGGCGGGAACGCAAGACAAATGCGAATAATTGACGCGATCTGTGTGCCGCGACGCAACAGAAAGCGGGTTGCAGCTGGAATTGTTGCGTTAAGGGAAAACGGTGCTTCAGCGCTTGGAGCGAGCTGTCGACCGATAGCATTCGAACTTGACCAACACCGCCGCCATCTCTTCCTCCGACAGTGACGTCGGTTCGCCGATCTGCAATGCGCACCAGTACATCTCCGCCAAGGTCTCGACTTCGATCGCGAGTGCAAGCGCCGACTTCAACGTTTCATTCGCGGCAATCATGCCGTGATGCGATAACAAGCATGCTTTGCGTCCCACCATGGCCGTGACGACATGGTCGGCGAGCTCCTGCGTTCCAAACGTCGCATACGGCGCGCAGCGAATGTCGTTGCCACCTGCTTTTGCGACCATGTAGTGGAAGGCGGGAATGCCACGATCGAGACACGCGAGCGCCGTCGCGAACGAACTGTGCGTATGAACGACCGCGTCGAGATCCGATCGCTGGCGATAGATTTCCCGGTGAAACCGCCATTCGCTCGACGGTGCCGGATCGCTGCGCGGCTCGTCGCGATCGTCCACTGCCACGATATCCGAAGGCGAAATGTCGTCGTAAGGCATGGCGCTGGGCGTGATCAAGAATCCGCCGCTCACTCGCGCGCTCACATTGCCGGCCATGCCGCGATTGATGCCGGCCGCGTTCATGCCACGTGCGGTCAGGACGATCGCTTCACGCAGTCCCTTCCCGTCCCGCGATCCTGGAGTACGACTCACGCTCGCTTGCGCTGCGCGTCGGGGAACATCGCGGACAGCCATTCGGCGGCGCGTGCAATGCCGCGCTCGGTGATGAGTCCGGTCACCAAACGCGCCGGCGTGACATCGAAGGCATAGTTGACGGCACGCGTCCCTGCCGGAGCGAGTGAAAGGCGCAGCGCCTGGCCGTATTCGTCGCGGCCGAGCGTCGTCAGCACTTCTTCGGGACTCCGCGACTCGATCGGAATGCCGTCGCCGGATGCGAGATGCCAATCGATCGTCGGCGACGGCAGCGCGACATAGAACGGCACGCGATTGTCGCGCGCCGCAAGCGCTTTCTCATACGTGCCGATCTTGTTGCAGACATCGCCGTTACGCGCGACGCGGTCCGCGCCGACGAACACGGCGTCGACGTCGCCGCGACGCAAGAGCAATCCGCTTGCGGCGTCTACGAAAAGCGTGAAAGGAATGCCGCGTTGTCCCATCTCCCATGCGGTCAAGTTGGCGCCTTGCAACCGCGGACGCGTCTCGCTGATCCACACATGCACCGGCAAGCCTTCCGCGTGCGCGAGAAACAATGGCGCCGTCGCGGTCCCCCAGCCGCAGGTTGCAAGCGCGCCGGCGTTGCAGTGGGTCATCACGTTGACCCGCCCCGATCGACTGCGCGCGATTTCGCGTAACAGCTCGAGTCCGTGGATGCCGATTCCATGGTTGATCGCGATGTCCTCGCGCGCGATCTCGTCGGCTTCGCGCCATGCGGCATCGGCACGCTCGGAGATAGGCAGCGGCGTCACGGCATTGCGCACGCGATCGAGCGCCCAGCGCAGATTGACGGCGGTCGGTCGGGTCGAATCGAGCGCCGCGTGGGCCTTGGCGAGCGCGGAATCACTCGCATCGCGATCGAGTGCGAGCGCGAGGCCGTACGCGCCGACGACGCCGATCAACGGCGCGCCGCGCACCAGCATTTTTCGAATTGCGAGCGCCGCGGCATCGGCATCGGCGATGCGCGCGGTCACGTACGCGTGCGGCAGCGCCCGCTGGTCGATCACCTCGATGACATGCTCGCCGGGCGTTCGACGCAACGCGCGATAAGGCGCGGGGTCCGGCACGGCGCTTCGCGGGTTGGCATCGGTCATTCGCAAATTCTACGCCGGAACAACTCAGTTAATCCTTCAACACCTGGACGAGATTGTTGAAGTCGTCGGTCCACAAGCGCCAGTCGGGATGCTCGTGGATCGGCGTCGTTGCCTCCGCAATGTGCGGAAGATCGAGGACTTTTCGGTCGCGGGCCAGGAGCACCCAATCACTGGTGCTGGCCAGCGGGCCCCCGCCTTCGTCGCGAATCCACGCGGTGCGCAGTCCGTGCGCGTCGGCAATCTGCTTCACCACGGGAACGAGATCGAGAAAACGGTTCGTCACATGGAACGCGATCACGCCATCGGGTTTCATGTGCTTCATATAGACGCCGACAGCCTCCGACGTGATCAGGTGGACCGGAATCGCGTCGCTCGAAAAGGCGTCGATGGCCAGCACATCGAAACCTTGCGGCGGCTCTCGTTCGAGATTCAAACGCGCGTCGCCGAGCGCGATTTCGACATGGGCGTCGCTGTCATCGAGATAGGTGAAATAGCGATGCGCGATACCGGGTACCGCGGGATTGATGTCGTAGAAACGGTAGACGTCGCCTTTGCCGCCATACGTCGCGATCGTGCCAGTGCCGAGGCCGATCACGCCGACCTTGAGCGGCTCGGTGCGCGGATTCAACGATTCCAGCACGCGGCCGATTCCGGACGTCGTCGTGTAATACGTCGAAGGCTGACGCTTGAACACCGGCGACGAATATTGATTGCCGTGCATGATCGTGCCGTGAATCAGGCTGCGATGCTCGTTATCGGTTCCGGCAGCCGCTTCTTGCACGCGTAACACACCATAGAAGTTACGCGTCGACAGAATCGTGCCGTCGTAGAATTCCTGGATGCCCCAAACGGCGCATCCGGTCGCCGTGAGCGACGCGGCCAGCGCGAGAAAACGCATGACGATGATGTCTTCCCGCACCTGCCACAAAAGCAGCGCTCCCGCGAACACGAGTCCGAATGCGAGCTCGAAATGTGCGTTCAGCACGAGCGGCGCCACGATGCCGACCAACGCGGAACCGATCGCGCCGCCGAGCGAGATCATCAAATAAAACCGCGTGAGGTAAAGTGGCGCCGGCTTCAATCGCGTGAGCTCGCCGTGGCAAAACATGCACGCGATGAAGAGCCCGACGCAGAACACGCCGATCTGAATCTCGAGATCGTGCGTCAGCTTGGGATCGGCAAGCGTCCACGCCATCACGCCGAGCGCCGCTGCCGCCATCGGCAGAAACACGTCGCGCCGGTACCAGCGCGGCGCGTCGAAGCAAATGATGAACGTGAGCAAATAAATCGACAGCGGTACGATCCACAGAAGCGGCACCGCAGCGATGTTCTGAATGATGTGGTTCGATACCGACAACAGGAGCAGCGAGCCCGTGGCAGCAAGCGCGCACCATAGAACTTGACGTGCGGTGGTCGGTGGTCGCGCCTCGGAGCGTAAGCCGCGCTCGGCGGCTGGGGATACGTCAGGTGCGGATTTCGCAGCGCGGAGGCTCGCGAATGCGATCGCGGCGCAAAGGAGGACGAATCCGAAGTAGGCAAGCGACCAACTCCACGCCTGTATACGCGTCGCGATCCAGGGCTCGAGCAGAAATGGATAACCCAGCAGCGCGAGCATCGACGCGAGATTCGACAACGCGAACAGGCGGTAGGGCTCCCGGCCGGGAAAGCGCCGCGCGAACCACGCCTGCACGAGCGGGCTCGTCGTCGACAAAAGAAAGTACGGCAATCCCATCGTCGCGGCGAGCAGCCCGAGAATTCGCCAGACGGGATTTTCGTCGCCGGCCGGTTTCCAGAAAGCGCCGGGCACGATGGGAAGCAGCAGCAAACTCACAACCAGAGCCGCGATATGAAGCTGCACTTGCCGCTTCGGCTTCAAGTTTCGCACGCTCCAATCGGCGTATGCATAGCCCAGCAGAAGTGCGCTCTGAAAAAAGACGAGGCACGTGGTCCACACGGCGGCGGACCCGCCGAACCACGGCAGGATCTCCTTTGCGATGATCGGCTGAACGAGAAACAGCAGAAACGCGCTGGCGAATATCGTGGTGGCGGAAAGCAGCATGGCGCGCGGTTCGGAACGCGCGCCTGCTTGGCGCGCCAAGCCTCGCATTCTATGCGACGCAAAGGGCTAAGGATCGACGGCTAGACCCAAACAGGGACGGCGCCGTTCTTTGTGAACCGCGAAACGCGATCCAATCGATCGATCGGCAGGGTCAGTACGTGGGCTTCGGACGGAAATACTCGGTGCGATCAATTGAGCGCACCGTGATGTCTTTGACGTCGACGCCTTGCAGCACTTTGAGCGGAATCTCGTCGCCGGCCTTGCCGCGTGCCCAAATCCTTTTGTAGAACTCGGCCTGCGTGTGCACGGTGTCGCCGGCGACGCCCAAAATGATGTCGCCCACTTGCATGCCCGCTTGATCCGCCGGGCTTTCCGGCGAAACCCGCGTAACCAGGAGCCGTCCCTGCACTTCGTCCGCGGCGACGCCGAGCCATGGCCGCGCCGGGCCGGATCGACGTCCGGACTTCACGAGGTCGGCGAGAATCGGCTTCAACAGATCGATCGGTACGAATACATTGCCCGGGACCTTCGGATCGCCGTCAGTTGCTTCGCGAACGATCAGCGAGCCGATTCCGACTAATTTTCCGTCGCGGTCGATCAGTGCCGCGCCGCTCCAATTCATCGTCGGCGGGCTCGTGTAGATCGCGTCGTCGAGTTGATATTCCCAACTGCCGGTGAAGAGACGTTTCGACACGACCCACGCGAACGCTGCGCCGTCGTCGCCGGAGCTCGCGATCAGCACCGGATCGCGCTCGGCGATCTTGCTCGAATCACCGAGCAAAACCGGCGCCACGTTGAGCGGCACGACGCTGCGAACGAGCCCGAGTCCGCTCGCGTGGTCGTAGCCGACGATGGTCGCGGGAAAGGTTCGACCTCGGGCGTCGGTGATTTTGACGTCGTCTGCTTCGACGATCAAATAACCGATCGTGAGCACGAGACCGTTGTCGCCGATCACGACCCCCGATCCCTGGCGCTCATGTCCGAGCGTCGCCGCGCTCCGCGCGTCGGCGATTGCGACCGCGGTGACCTTCACGATCGCGCCGAAAAGCTTTTCGCTGTCGATGCTGCCATCCGCCGCTTTCCTGCTCGGCTGCTTCGCGGGAGGCGTCGACTGCGCTGGGGCCGTCCATGCAACCGACGGCAGCATGACTGCAAGCGCGGAAGCGAGAACCGCAATCGATGCGATGCGAAGGAACGCGGATCGCGGGGACGAATTCGGAGCATCCATGACGGGCCTCCGGCAGATGCTGCGCACTATAGCGCGAAAGTCGCGGCCCACAAGGGATGCGCGTCCTATTCGGGTGCCGGTGAAATGCCGACATCGCCGCGGGGCTTCGAGACGGACCGAAACCATCCGACGTATATAATCGCCCGACACCAAGACGGTGCACCGAGATGACGCGCAGGAAACCGGAGGAGTTGCGATCGCATCGCTGGTTCGGCGAATCCGACATGCGCGGATTCGGCCACCATTCGCGTATCGCCCAGATGGGCTACTCGCGCGCCGATTACTACGGCAAGCCGATCATCGCAATCATCAATACGTGGAGCGACATCAACTCGTGCCACGCGCACTTCCGGCAGCGCGCGGAGGAAGTCAAACGCGGCGTGTTGCAAGCCGGCGGCTTTCCGCTCGAAATGCCGGCCCTCGCGCTTGCCGAAGTTTTCCAGAAACCGACGACGATGCTCTATCGCAATCTCCTTGCGATGGAAACCGAGGAGCTGTTGCGTTCCTATCCCGTCGACGGCGCGGTGCTGATGGGCGGCTGCGACAAGACGACGCCTGCGCTGCTGATGGGCGCGATCAGCATGAATCTGCCCGCGATTTTTTTGCCCGCCGGACCGATGCTGCGCGGCAATTGGCGCGACCAGACACTCGGTAGCGGCTCGGATGTCTGGAAGTATTGGGCGGAAAAGCGCGCCGGCAACATCACCGATCAGCAATGGCTCGAGATCGAGGAGGGCATTGCGCGTTCGCCTGGACATTGCATGACGATGGGCACCGCCTCGACGATGACCTCGGCAACCGAAGCGCTGGGCTTCACATTGCCGGGGGCTGTATCGATTCCCGCGGCCGATTCGCGTCACGGCAGGATGGCGGCGGAAACGGGCCGGCGCATTGTCGAGATGGTGTGGGAGGACTTGAAGCCGCGCGATTTCGTGACGGCCGCGAGCGTCGACAATGCGGTCACGGCGGTACTCGCGATCGGCGGATCGACGAACGCGGTCGTTCACATGGTGGCGGTCGCGCGCCGCGCCGGCGTCCCGCTCACGGCGGAGCGCTTCGATCAGTTGTCGCAACGAACGCCGCTGATCGCGAACATTCGTCCCGCGGGGGAATTCCTGATGGAGGACTTTTTCTATGCCGGCGGATTGCGTGCGCTGCTCGCGCAGATTCCGGATTTGCTCTCATTGGACGCACGCACGGTCAACGGACGAACGCTCGGCGAGAATATCGTAGGCGCGGAGGTGTTCAACCGCGAGGTCATCCTCGCCCGCGACAAGGCATTGGTGACAAACGGCAGCCTCGCCGTGCTCCGCGGCAATCTGGCGCCCGATGGCGCCGTGATCAAACCAGCGGCCGCCGAGCAGCGTTTGTGGAAGCACGTCGGTCCCGCTATTGTGTTCTCGGACTACAACGACATGGCGGCGCGCATCGACGATCCGGAATTGCCGGCGACAAAGGACTCGGTCATCGTGTTGCAGAACGCCGGTCCTCAGGGCGCGCCGGGCATGCCCGAATGGGGACAGTTGCCGATTCCAAAAAAATTGCTGAAGGAAGGCGTGCGCGACATGCTGCGCATTTCCGACGCGCGCATGAGCGGCACCGCCTACGGCGCCTGCGTGCTCCATGTTGCGCCGGAGTCGTATGTCGGGGGACCGCTGGCGTTGGTTCGCGACGGCGATTTGATCGAGCTCGACGTCGACGCGCGCAAGCTCGAGCTCAAGATAAGTGATGCCGAGTTGACGAAGCGCCGCGCCGCATGGAAAGCGCCTGCACCGAAATTCTCGCGCGGCTTCGGCGCGCTGTACCAAAGCCACATCACGCAAGCGAATCAGGGCTGCGACTTCGATTTTCTCGAAGGCACGGCGCCGACCCCCGACCCGGAAATTCACTAGGGGCTTCAATGAAGGTCGTGCAAGCGGCGCGGCTTACTGAACTGGTCGCGGCGATCATGCACGCGGCCGGGTCGAGCATCGAAGAGTCGCGCACGATTGCACGCCGCCTTGTCGATTCGAATCTCGTCGGTCACGATTCGCACGGCGTGATTCGCGTGTCCAAGTATCTCGAATGGATGCGCAACGGATGGCTCAAAGCGAATCAGCCGCCGACATTGGTCTTCGATTCCGACACGCTGGCGATCGTCGACGGCAATCGCGGCTTTGGACAGGTGATCGGCGAATTCGCGACCAAGCTAGGCATCGCGAAGGCGGCGCAAAAAGGCATCGCGATGATCGGCCTCCGCAATTGCGGGCATTTGGGTCGCCTCGGCGATTGGGCGGAGATGGCGGCGGATGCCGGACAAGTCTCGCTGCACTTTCTGAACACGTCGGGCGCGCAGCGCGTCGCGCCTTACGGCGGCAGCGATCGACGGTTGTCGACCAATCCGCTTGCGATCGGCGTGCCGGTTGCAGGCGGCGATCCGACGATTCTCGACGTGACGACCTCGACGGTCGCCGAGGGCAAATTGATGGTCGCCGTCAACAAGGGCGAAAAGGTGCCTGAAGGATGGATCGTCGACAAAGACGGCAAGCCGACTATCGATCCGCGTGACTTTTACGACGGCGGTGCGCTGCTGACGATCGGCGCGCACAAAGGCTCGGGCCTTTCGATCGTGACGGACCTCCTCGCGGGAGCGATCACGACGGGGAAAAGCTCGGACCCCGACGACACGGTTCTGCGCAATAACATGCTGTCGATCTTCATTGCGCCGGCTGTTTACGATCCGGAAGGCGGCGTATTGCACGAAGCGGCGCGATTCGTCGAATTCGTCAAAGCGTCGCCGCCGTTGAAGTCAGGGGAGCCGGTGAAAGCGCCGGGCGAAGTGGAGCGTGCGATGCGGCAGCAGCGAATCGCAAAAGGCATTCCGGTCGACGACACGACCCAGTCCGATCTCATGGCGGCAGCGCAGTCGGTCGGCATCGACGAAAACCGCGCGAGCGCGATGATCGCCTAAGAAATGGGGAGGAACGATTGTGAAACGCATCGCGATCGCCATCGGTCTTGCGCTTGTCACGTTCTGCGCGGCAAGCTTCGCGCAGACGTGGCCGGCGAAGCCGATCAAATGGATCGTTCCGTTCGCGCCGGGTGGGACGACTGACATCCTCGCACGCACGATCGGCGAGAAGTTGACCGGTGCACTGGGCCAGCCGGTCATCATCGAGAACAAGCCCGGCGCCGGCGGTGGAGTCGGCGCGGACTTCACTGCCAAGTCGCCGCCGGACGGTTACACGATCATGGGCGGCACGATCAGCACGCATGCGATCAATGCGTCGCTGTACAAGACGCTTCCATACGATCCGGTCAAGGATTTCGTACCGATCACGATGATTGCGCGCGTGCCGAACATGCTCGTCATCAATCCGGAAATCCCGGCGAAGAATGTCGCCGAGCTGATTACCTTGCTGAAAGCGAATCCGGGCAAATATTCGTTCGCATCGAGCGGCAACGGCACGTCGCAGCACCTGTCGGGCGAGCTGTTCAAGAGCATGGCCGGCGTCGACATGCAGCACATTCCGTACAAGGGCAGTCCGCCGGCGTTGCAAGACGTTGTCGCCGGTCAAGTCGCGATGACGTTCGACAACATCACCACAGCCTGGCCGCTCGCCAAAGGCGGAAAGCTTCGTGCATTGGCCGTGACGACTGCCAAACGGTCGGCGATTGCGCCTGACATTCCGACGCTGTCGGAATCGGGTCTCGCGGGTTACGAAGTCGGGTCGTGGCAAGGCGTGTTCGCGCCGGCCGGAACGCCGCCCGCGATCGTCGCGCGACTCAATACCGAAATCGTCAAGATCATCAACCTGCCCGAAGTGAAGGAAAAGTTGATTGCACTCGGTGCCGAGCCGGTCGGCAATTCGTCGGACGAATTCGGTGCGACCGTGAAGACCGAAATCGTCAAATGGGCGGATGTCGTCAAGAAGTCGGGTGCGAAAGTCGATTAGCGCGATGAGCGAGTCCGCTCTCTTCCCGGGCTTCACGACCCATCGGAGTCAAACGAGCGGCGCCGAAATCCGTTGCGTGGTCGGCGGAACCGGACCGCCGCTGTTGCTGTTGCACGGTTATCCGCAGACGCATGCGATCTGGCACAAGATTGCGCCGACGCTTGCACATCGCTACACGGTCGTGTGCGCCGATTTGCGCGGATACGGCGATTCCTCGAAGCCGCCAAGCGATGCGCAACACACGCCCTATTCGAAGCGCGCGATGGCGCAGGACATGGTCGAGCTGATGCGCGATTTCGGACATTCGCGGTTTCTTCTGGTAGGCCACGATCGCGGCGGACGCGTCGCGCACCGGTTGTGTCTCGATCATGCCGATTCCGTGGTGCGCGTCGCAGTACTCGATATTTCGCCGACGCGCCTCATGTACGGCAAGACCGATCAGGCGTTCGCTACCGCCTATTACCATTGGTTCTTTTTGATTCAACCGTTCGACTTGCCCGAAAAATTGATCGGCGCCGATCCGATTTACTACTTGCATCGCAAGCTTGGAAGTTGGGGTACGGGTACCGCGCATTTCGATCCGCGCGCGATGGCCGAATACGAGCGTTGTTTTCGCGATCCGGCCACGATTCACGCAAGCTGCGAAGACTACCGTGCGGCGGCTTCGATCGATCTCGAACACGACGCCGACGATGGCGATCGACGCCTCACCTGCCCACTGCTCGTGCTGTGGGGCGAAAAAGGCGTGGTCCATCGGTTCTTCGATCCAATCGCCGACTGGAAGAGCGTTGCAGACGACGTGCGCGGCAAGGCGTTGCCTTGCGGTCACTACTTACCCGAAGAGCAGCCGCACGCGACGCTCTTCGAGCTCAAATCGTTCTTTTCCGACGCCTCTTAAGTCAGGGACGCAGATACGGCGAGACGACCGAGTCCCACGGGGTCGCGCTTTGCGCGCGCTCGAAGCCGATGCGTTCGAGCTTTTGCATCCAGCCTTTGTCGACCAGCTTGCGCGCCGCGGGATCGTTTTCGAGACCGGGCGGAATCGCGGTAAAGCGCATTTCCATCGAAAGTCCGGGAACGTCGCGCGATACTGTCCGCGCGAGCAGGTCGAGACGCTCCAGAAATTGAGGCTGTTGCGTCGTGAACATCACCAGCGTGGAGCGCTGGCTCAACTGCGCGCGGTTGGCCGGATCGACATCGACGACACGCGGATGCGTCCAGAAATTGACGACGACCCAGACCCGCATGCGGACCGGCTCCGCGACCCCGCGGCTGCGCAACTTCGTGCCAAGCCGCTTGAGGTCATCGAGATCGAAGGGAAAGAGCGCGTTGGCGATCACCCCGCCGTCGGCATGCACATGGCCGTCGAGAATGATCGGCGGAAAGAATCCCGGAATCGAGCACGACGCAACGATGATGTCGTGCGCGCGATCGAGTGAATCTCCTGCGTGCGTCATTTCGTCAGCGAGATTCCAAGCCTTGCCCACACCCAAATCGAAGTCGGTCGTCGCGATCAGCAATTGGCGGTTGTTTTTCGCGGCATCCACGATAAGGTTCGCCATGCGTGCGTCGATCGTGCGGGCGATTTCGGCGCGAAATCGCGTCGTGTCGACGACACCGCCGGTTCGCCGCAGCCAGAACCAATAATCGACCGTGGGAGCGAATTGTGTCGCCGATTCGCGGTAGAGCGCCGAAGCGGTCGCCAGCGCATCGGCCGTTCCGATCAGCGCGTAGGGCCCTTGCAACGAACCGGTGCTGACGCCGGTGACGAGATCGAAGCGCGGCATCGAATCGCTCGCGCGGGCGAGCCAACCGCGCAGAAATCCGATCCCGTAAGCGCCGTGCTGTCCGCCGCCGGAAAGCAGCAGGATGTCGAGCGTCCGGTCTCCGCGCGCAACCGCGCGCTCGGCGAGTTGGTCGATCGCGTTGTCCAGCAGCGCGCGTTGCGCTTTGTCGTGCGCGGGGCCGTCTGCAATAAGCGATTCGATCGTCGCCGGCGGACGCTGAATTGTGGCGCAAGCCGTGAGTCCGAAAACAACACTCGCAAGGGCGCGGCGAACGATGAGCGGAGCATTCATGAGGCAAGACGTCACAGCGGGGTGCGATGGCGACTTCGGTATAATCGCGGGCTTCGTTGCCACGCGTCAACCTCAATACGGCGGCGAAATCGTAATCGGCTGCGTTCGATCGGCCGATTCCGCAAGGCCAAGTAGCTCAGTTGGTAGAGCAGAGGACTGAAAATCCTTGTGTCGGTGGTTCGATTCCGCCCTTGGCCACCAATCACTACGCGAAATTTTCCAGTGCAATAAGACAAAAAGTCCTTGTGTCGCTGGAAAATTTTCCTTCGCCAAAGACCTGCTCCACTTTGCTGAAGTTCGACGCAGTTAGAGAGTGACGATTCTGGGGTTACGCCGGGGTTACGGTTGAAAGCGTCATTTGCCGACGGACGCGATCGAGAAGGACAATCGGGCCGATTGTTGAAAAACACGTTTCGCACCGCGGAATAGTCACCGTTTCGAAAATTCAATGATCCAAAACGCGCGCTATTGAATGCTACGCAACCGAGCGGTCTTTTTTGACCACGAAACCTCCTGTGAAATGCAGCTCAGTAGTTTTCAACAAAATAGGTGAATTGCGCGCCTACCGAGTCGTCACTGATTGCGGTCGTGCGATGTGGCGGGATTTTTTGTTCACGCGGACCATCGCCTGACTTCGATGGTCTGAACGTGGTCAGTTGCCTGCCGATCTGCTTCTAATTAGCGCCACGGCCTCAACTTCGGCCAATCAAAACGCGCACGTCTTTGAAACCGGCGCTAAAGCACATAGCTTTGATCTGAGGGTCGTGGCGCGTCGTACCGAGATCGTCGCATCGCGACTTGGTGCGCGATCTGCAGGACTGCGACGACTCCGTCGATCGGGCCTGGTCACCGACAGCAAACTCCAATCGCGTGCTAAGCCGCGGCCGCCGCCGCGTAGGCCGATTCCACCCAGCGCGAGCGTCTGCAGATTGTCGGGGAGATCGGTCTCGAGAGGCGCTCCGGAAGGCAGCGGTGCCGCTAAGTGTGCGATGGCGGCGGCGTAGCGGTGGGCGGGCCGGCAGCGAGATCGATCGTGATCGACTCGAAGCGGTCGCCGTCCAGGCGAATGGTATTGCCTTCGAAGCGTGCGATGCCGCGCATTTCGAGTCGATCGGTCGGCGTGGGCGGCGCGTCCGCGGCGACATAGCTGCCGTCGCGCAACGCCGAGATGTTGGCCTAAGTTTTTTGCGCCGACCCCTTGACGCGAGGTTGCGGCGCGGTTATGCTCTGTTCGTATAGCGAATTAAAGTTCGTATTCCGAACAGATGGCCAACCTCTCCGACAAGAATGTCGTCAACTCACTCGCGAAAGGCTTTCGCGTGCTGGAGGCGTTCACGAGTGAAGAACCCGAGCTGGTTCTCGCGGAAGTGGCGCGCCGAGCGACCCTCGACAACGCCACCACATTCCGGCTGCTGAACACGCTGGTAATGCTGGGCTACGTCGAGAAGATGCAGGACTCTCGGAAATTCCGGCTTACGCTCAAATGCTTGGACTTGGGATTCAGCGCGATCGCGCGCTCGGACTTGCGCACGCAGGCGCGGCCGGTCCTGCGCAGCCTGGTCGGCGAGGTGAACGAAGCCGCATCGATCGGTGTTCTTGAGGGTGCTGAAGTCGTCTACATCGAAAGGATGCAGGCAGGCATGACGCGGCTGGGTGTGGACGTTCGCATCGGCAGTCGAGTGCCGGTCCATTCCACCGCCATTGGCCATGCCATCGTCGGTTTCCTGCCGCGCGAAGAGCAGGAGCGAATTCTCGCGGCTGCACCGCGCAAGAAGATGACCGAGCGTACGGTCACCGATGTCAAGACCCTGTTGCAACGCTTCAAGCAGGTTCGCGCGCGCGGCTACGCGATCGCTGACCAGGAGAACGTCACCGGCTTGTGCGTGCTGGCGGCACCGATTCTCGACACCGACGGCTTCCCCGTGGCTGGACTGAGCGTCGCAGCGCCGGCATTTCGCATGTCGGCACAGGCTTTCGAAAAGGCGGGAGCAGCCCCGCTACTCAACGCCGCGCAACAGCTGTCGAGAGGGCTCAGCGTCACAGGCAGCTTCGCGCTTCATTCCACCCACCACTGAACTTGCCACTTATTTCTGGAGATATTCGCCATGGCGATCATGACTAATTTTCGCGGCATCATCCCTGCGATCGCGGTGCCCTTTCGCGCCGACTACAGCGTCGACGAACCCGAGTTGCGCCGGTTCGCCGTTTGGCTCGCCCAGCGCAAGGGCGTAGTCGGCTTGATGACGAACGGCCACACCGGCGAGGTTTTTTCGCTCACAACGCGCGAGCGCGCGGAAGTGACGCGAATCACTGTCGATGCCGTGAAGGATGTCTGTCCCGTCATCTCGTCGATCGTCTGCGAAGGCATCGCCGAAGCGATCGACCACGCGAATCTGGCGAAGGAAGCCGGTGCCGCAGCGCTCGACATCATGCCGCCGCACCACTGGCTGCGCTTCGGCTTCAAGCCGGAGCACTGCCTCGACTATTTCAATGCGATCGGCGATGCGAGCCGGTTGCCGCTGATCGTGCACGTGTATCCCGCCTGGACGCGCGCGTCGTTCTCGTCGGATTTGCTAGCCGAACTCGCCAAGCTCCCGCATGTCCGCGCCTTCAAGATCGGTACCCGGGACATGAACAAGTACGCGCGGGACCTGAAGGCGATTAGAGCCGTTGCGGCGGACAAAGCGCTCCTGACGTGCCACGACGAATACCTGCTTGCGTCGATGGTACAGGGCGTCGATGGCGCGCTGGTCGGCTTCGCGTCGCTGGTCCCGGGACTGATCAACGATCTGCTCGAAGCGGTGCAGGAGGGCGACCTCAAAAAGGCCATGGCCATCCAGGCGCGTATCGATCCGCTGAAGGATGCGGTGTACGGCGCCGGCGAGCCGACGGGCGAAGCGCACGGACGCATGAAGGCCGCGATGGCCGCCATCGGCATCCTGCCCAACGGCCGGGTGCGCCCCCCAACTCATACGCCGACAGCGGAGGAAAGCGCAGCGATCGACGGGGCCATCAAGGCGGCGGGGCTTTCGGAACGCGCAGCGGCCTGACGGAAGACTTTCGGACGAGCAACGCCAACGCGTACCTCGTCGGCGCAGAAGCGCTGCATCGAAATGCCAAGCGCGGTGATGCAGCGCTGCAATGAATTTAGGAGGAATACCTCGTGGCAACTCCACAAGTATCACGCGATGGCTCAGTCGCGCAGCGTGCGCGGCCGCTCATCGATATCCAGAACGTCAGCAAGACCTACGTCACCGCATCGAGCGGCAACGTTCATGCGCTCAACAAGGTCGACCTCAAGATTGCCGAGGGCCAATTCGTGTGTGTCGTGGGGCCTTCCGGGTGCGGCAAGAGCACGTTGCTGCGCATGCTTGCCGGCCTCGACACCTACGATGCAGGCAAGCTTTCGCTCGACGATCAATCGGTGACGGGGCCGTCGGGGAAGGTCGGTGTGGTCTTCCAGGCCGCAAATCTCCTGCCGTGGCTGACCGTGCGGGAGAACGTCCGCTTGCCATTGCGCGTCGGGGGTCGCCACGACGCGGCGAATCAACGTATCGATGGCCTACTCGACATGGCCGGTCTCGCTGAATTCGGCGGTCGTTATCCGTACGAATTATCGGGCGGCATGCAGCAGCGCGCCGGCATTTGCCGCGCATTGGCGCGCGATCCGCAGATTCTGCTCATGGACGAACCATTCGGTGCGCTCGATGCGCTCACGCGCGAGCGCATGAACATTGAATTGCAGCGCATCTGGCAGGCGCACCGCAAGACGATCATGCTGATCACGCACAGCATCTCTGAAGCAATTTTCCTCGGCGATCGAGTGGTCGTCATGTCGGCCCGCCCCGGACGCATCCTCGCGGACTTGCAGGTCCCGATTCCGCGCCCGCGCAGCTTCGACACGATCGTCAGTCATCCCAGCTACGCCAAGCTCGCGAGTGAGATACGCGGCCTGCTGAATGCACAGGAAGGGGCGCCCAATGACTAGCATCGCAACCGGCTCCACCGTTTCGCCGGTCGACGTGATCGAGCGGACCGACCTGAACCCTGACGCGGCGATGCAGGCCGCCGTCGAAGATGCTGCTCCGCCGCCGCGCAAGAGCGGTCGTCCGGCGGTCAACGGTTCCGTCATCGCGGGTGTAGGACTCGTCGCGCTGATCGCACTGTGGATCTTTGCCGTACGTATCCTGCGCGTGCCGCCCTACATTCTTCCGGCGCCGGAAGCCGTGCTGAACGCGCTGTGGTCCGGATTGGCGGTCAATCCCGCGAGTCCCAAGGGCTATTACCTGCCATTGTGGAGCACGCTCAGCAACGCAGCGGCCGGCTTCGCGATCGGCACCGGGCTCGGTCTCGTGCTGGGTTCGCTGATGGCCGAGAGCCGAACTGTCGAGAAGCTGCTGATGCCATATGCGTTCGCGCTGCAAAGCCTGCCGAAGGTTGCGATTGCGCCGCTGGTGGTCATCTGGTTCGGATTCGGTGATGGCAGCAAGATCGCGATCGCCGCATTGCTCGCGTTCTTCCCAGTGCTGATCAACAGCTTCACGGGTTTGCGTTCCACTGAGCCCGAGAAGATCGATCTCATGCGGTCGCTGTCCGCGACGCGCTTCGAGACATATCGCATTGTGAAGTTACCCAATGCCGCGCCGTTCATCTTCGCGGGCCTCGACATGGCAGTCGTATATGCGTTGCTCGGTGCCATCGTCGCGGAATTTCTCGGCGCACAGCAGGGCATGGGTGTGGTGATCACGCAAGCACAAGCGGTCTCCGATGTGGCCGGGGTCTTTGCTGCGCTGGTCATCTTGGGCGTGCTCGGCATCGCGCTGCACAGCTCGGTCCGTCGGCTCGAGCACCGCGTGGTGCATTGGGCGCATCGCGGCAAGCGCTGACCGATCATTTACGGAGGAGAAAGTTATGCGGATTACGAGGAGACAGTGGCTTCAGGCGAGCGGCGCGTTCGCTGCGGCGCTCGCAATCGGCCCGCGCATCGCGCGTGCCGCGGACCTCAAAACGGTGCGCTTCGGGATCGGCCAGAAAGCGATGGCGCCCAATGTGATCAACTGCGTCATCGGCGAAGTGCTCGGCTTCAACAAGGAAGAGAACTTCACGCTCAAGCCGCAGGCGCTCGGGGGCAACTCGAACGTGCAGGTCGCGGTCGAGCGCGGTGATGTCGACATCGGCATCGGTGTGCCGTCGTTCGGTCTTCCGCTGCTCGCCAAGGGGCAGTGGGGCGCGGCGATCAACTTCTACGAGTACACGTACCCATACAAGTGGGACGTGGTCGTCAAGCCAGGATCGCCGACCAAGACCTACGCCGATCTCAAAGGCAAGAAGATCGGCGTATCCGACTTCGCGGGAACCGAATATCCAGTCACGCGCAATGTGCTGAAGTCGATGCACATCGATCCGGACAACGACGTGAAGTGGGTTGCGGTCGGCAACGGGGTTCCCGCGGGGGTCGCGCTGGATCGCGGGGCGATTGATGCACTTGCCTATTACGACACGGGCTTCGGCCAGATTGAGGCCGCCGGCATCGGCATGCAGTTCCTGCCCCGTCCGAAGGACCTTCCGATGGTCGGCGGCCAGTTCCTGATGGCGAAGAAATCGATGCTCAAGGACAGCCGCGATCTGCTGATCGGCTATGGCCGCTCCGTGAGCAAGGCCTCGCGTTTCCTGCTGGCCGACCCGGCCGCCGGTGCTAAGGCTTTCCTCGAAATGTATCCGGAAACCGCGCCGCGCGGCAGTTCCGCCGAGGAAGCCGTCAAGGCAGTCCTTGTCGCCATCGGTCGACGCATCAAGCTGTACGAGCCGCCTTATCCGAACGCCAAGATGGGGAGCATCAATCCGCAGGAATTCAAGACGGAGGCCGAGCTGAATGGACTGAAGATCGCCGATTACAGCGGCTTTTACACCAACGAGTTGATCGACGCCATCGACAACTACGACGTGAAGAAGATCCAAGCGCAGGCCGTTGCCTACAAGCGCTGAAGATCGCGGAACAGCGCAAAATGTCGAACCACGATCACCTGCTTGGCCGGGCGCTCGTCACCGGTTCGAGCTCGGGCATTGGCGAAGCGATCGCGCGACGCCTGCTGCATGATGGCTGGGAGGTCGTTGGACTGGACCGCGCTCGGGCAACGTTGGATGCGCCGAGGTTCACTCCGATTTCGGTCGATCTGGCGGATGCGCCCGCTCTATTGCGAGTCGTGGCAACAGAGCGAGACGTCACGGCGCTGATTCATGCCGCCGGATACATGCGCGTCGCGCCGTTGGGCGAACTCGACGCGGAAGAAGGTGCGGGCATGTGGCGGCTGCACGTGCAGGCGGCGGCGTTGCTCGCGAACGCTTTTGCGCCACGTCTTCCCCGGGGAGGGCGGATCGTGCTGATCGGCAGCCGAACGTCGGCCGGTGCTGCCGAACGCAGCCAATACGCCGCGACCAAGGCGGCGCTGGTAGGCATGGCACGGTCGTGGGCTATCGAGTTGGCGCCCCGCGGAATAACGGTCAACGTGATCGCACCTGCCGCAACGGACACTCCGATGCTGCATGACCGCGCTCGTGGAGCGGTCGCGCCGCGCACGCCGCCGATCGGTCGGTTCGTGCGCCCCGAGGAAGTGGCCGCGCTTGCCGCTTTCGTACTCTCGGAGGAAGCGGCAGCCATCACTGGTCAACAGCTCGTGATCTGCGGCGGGTCGTCACTATAGGCGCGGATCATTCTTCAACGCGCGCTCGCGCGCGTTGCATACAACCCAGATCAGGATCGCGCCGGTAGCGGCGCTGCCAGCGAAAGGAACAGCAGTCATGTCGGTCCGCATCGTCGATGTTCGCGAAGTCACCAAGCCGATCGCCTCGCCGATCCGTAATGCATACATCGACTTCTCCAAGATGACCACCAGCGTGGTGGCGGTGGTGACCAACGTCGAACGCAACGGACGCCGTGTGGTCGGCTACGGCTTCAACTCCAACGGGCGCTATGGTCAGGGCGGCCTGATTCGCGAACGCTTCGCGCCGCGCCTGCGCGAGGCCGATCCCGCAGCGCTGCTCGATGGGAGCGGCGAGAATCTCGACCCGGATCGCGTGTGGTCCGCGATGATGGCGAACGAAAAGCCGGGCGGCCACGGCGAGCGCTCGGTCGCCGTTGGAACGCTCGACATGGCGGTGTGGGACGCAGTGGCGAAGATCGCCGAAAAGCCGCTGTTCCGTTTGCTCGCCGAAAGGCACGGCGTTGAAGCGAATCCGCGCGTGTTCGTCTACGCAGCAGGCGGCTACTACTATCCGGGCAAAGGCAACGATGCACTGTGCGCGGAGATGCGCAGCTATCTCGACCGCGGCTACACGGTCGTGAAGATGAAGATCGGGGGTGCCTCGCTCGACGAAGACCGCGGCCGCATCGAAGCGGTGCTGGCAGAAATCGGCGGCAGCGCGAAGCTGGCGGTGGATGCGAACGGACGCTTCGATGTCGAAACGGCGATCGCTTACGCGAAGATGCTGCGCGACTATCCGTTGTTCTGGTACGAGGAAGCGGGAGATCCGCTCGACTTTCATTTGCAGGCGACGCTCGCCCAGTTCTATCCCAGCCCGATGGCGACGGGCGAAAATCTTTTCAGCCACCAGGACGCGCGTAATCTGCTGCGCTACGGCGGCATGCGGCCCGACCGCGACTGGCTGCAGTTCGATTGCGCGCTTTCGTACGGACTGTGCGAGTACCAGCGCACGCTACAGGTACTGAAGATGTACGGGTGGTCGCAGTTGCGCTGCGTTCCGCACGGTGGACACCAGATGTCGCTCAACATTGCGGCGGGGCTGGGGCTCGGCGGCAACGAGAGCTATCCGGACCTGTTCCAACCGTACGGCGGCTTCCCCGACGGCGTGCGCGTGCAGCAGGGCTTCATCACGATGCCGGAGCTGCCGGGTATCGGCTTCGAAGGCAAGTCCGATCTGTGCGCGGAGATGAGGAGATTGGCGGAGTGAGTCGTCCAGCGGATCACAGCGAGAAGATCGCGCTGGTCACGGGTGGCGCACGCGGACTCGGCTCCGCCGCGGTTCGCTTGTTTGCGGCGCGCGGCGCGAGCGTTGTGATCTGCGACGTGCGTACGGACGAGGGCCAAATCCTTGCTGCCGAACTGGTCGACTCTGGGCACAGGGCGCAGTTCCTGGCGCTCGATGTCGCGAGCATCGACGATTGGATGCGCGTCGCGCAGACAATCGCTAGCGAACTGGGGGCACTTCACATTCTGGTCAACAACGCGGGCATTATCGCGCGTCGCGGCATCATGGAAGCGACGCTGCAGGACTGGAACCGCGTGATGGACGTCAACGTTACCGGTGCCTTTCTCGGTATCCGGCAACTTGCTCCTCTGATGCGAGACTCCGGCGGTGGTGCGATCGTGAATGTCTCCTCGACCGCCGGACTCATCGCACATCACGATGTGGCTTACACGGCGAGCAAATGGGCGTTGCGCGGGCTGACCAAGGCAGCCGCGCTCGATCTCGTCCACTGGAACATCCGCGTCAACTCTGTTCACCCGGCAACTATTGCGACCGACTTGACCGATGCAGCGCCTGACGGACATCTCGAGGCCAATCGATATGCGATACCGATGGGGCGGGAAGCATCTGCCGAGGAAGTCGCGGAAGTGATCCTGTTCCTTGCCTCGGGCTCAGCGTCTTTCATGACCGGGGCCGAAATCGCCGTCGATGGCGGATTGAGCGCGGCAGGTGTGGCATGGATGCGCGGTCGGATCCAGACTGAACTGATCGATCGTAAGCAGAACGGGTCGGCGCCGCTGCGCTAGAGTTTTCCATTTCGTTTGCCGGATGGGTGTTGCGCATAATCGCGGCGATCGGATTCGCGCACCAATCGGCGAACTGCTTCGTCATCAGCTTTACGTAGTCGCGGGCAGTCAGCACTTTGAGCTTGGCGTGAATATCGAGCTCGGGACGTTCGACGAGCAGACCGTCCTGCCGATTGCGCTCCGCACCAGACTTCTGTATGATGATCATCATATGAAGCGCACCGCCGGCAGATCGAAGGAAGCCACGCACCAACGCATCGTCGATACCGCCGCGCGCGCCATCCGGCGCAGTGGCTACAACGGTACCAGCGTCGTCGACATCATGAAGGAAGCCGGCCTCACGCACGGCGGCTTCTACGCCCACTTCGCTTCGCGCGAGGCGATGCTCGCCGAGGCGGCGGACCGCGCGGGCGCCGAATCCGTCGCCGCGTCGACGCGCGTCGCCGCCACCGCGCCGCCGGAGCAGGGGTTGCAGTCGCTGCTGCGCGCCTACCTCTCGAAAGAGCACGTCAAGAGCGCCGAGAGGGGCTGTCCGGTCGCCGCCCTCGGTTCGGAGATGCCGCGTCAGGCGCCCGAGGTACGGCGCGCGGCCACGCGCCGCATCAAGGAGATGATCGATGTCGTCGCTCGCCAGTCGCCCGACTGGGGGCAAGCGGGCGCGCACGAGCGCGCGCTCGTTACCGTGGCCACGATGGTCGGCGCATTGCTGCTCGCGCGCGCCGTCGACGAGCCCAAACTTTCCGACGCGCTGCTGAAGGCGGCATTGAAGCATCTCGCCCCCACTGGCACCTGAGTGCACCTGCACGCGGCGCCGTCTTTGTCAAACGAAAATATGATGCTCATCATATGCAAACCGCGCGATGAACGACGGCACCACGATCTGGCGGCCTCTGCTGCGTGATCGCCGCAACCAAATCGTGACCATGCACTGAAAGGCATCCCCATGAACCTCAAGAAATCCATCGCGCTCGTTACGGGCGCCTCATCAGGTATCGGCAAAGCCACGGCGCAGCGTCTCGCGACAGCTGGCTACAAGGTCTACGGCACCAGCAGACGCGGAGTGCAAACGGGCCTGCGATCGTTCGAGATGCTGCCCCTCGACGTGACCAGCGATGAATCGGTCGCCGCGGCTGTAAACGAGCTAATGCGATTGGAAGGTCGAATCGACCTGCTGGTGAACAACGCCGGCTTCGGTGTCGCTCCCGCCGGAGCAGAAGAAAGCTCGATCGCACAGGCGCGAGCGATCTTCGATACGAACTTCTTCGGGATCGTCCGGATGACGCGTGCCGTCGTGCCCCATATGCGACGCCAAGGGAGCGGTCGCATCATCAACATCGGCTCCGTGCTGGGCTTCTTGCCGATGCCGTACGGGGCGCTCTATGCCGCGACCAAGCACGCGATCGAAGGTTATTCGGAATCGCTCGACCATGAGCTGCGCACAAGGGGCATCCGGGTCTCGGTCATCGAGCCCGCGTACACAAAGACGCAGTTCGACGCGAACTTTCTGGCACCCGATTCGAAGCTCGATGAGTATCGCGAAGTCCGTGCGGTCTTAACCAAGGTGCTGAAGAAGGTGATGGCAACTGCCGACGAGCCGGGCGTTGTGGCCGACGTGGTGCTGGAGGCGGCCACCGCGCCTCGCCCGAAACTCCGATACACAGCCGGCAGCCTCGCGAGCCGCTTGCGATTGCTGCGCAGATTTGCGCCTGCCGGCTTGGTGGACGCTGGGATTCGAAAAGACCTGCGGCTCGACGCGGTGCCGGTAGGGAAAATGTCATGAAGGCGTTCATCGTCGATCGCTACGGAAAAAAGGACGGCGTACGGATGGGCGAAATGCCAGACCCGGCGCTGCGGGACGATGACGTGTTGGTCCAGGTCCATGCCGCTAGTGTGAACGTCCTGGATTCCAAGATCAGAAACGGAGAGTTCAAACTTCTTTTGCCTTATCGCTTACCCCTCATTCTGGGCAATGACGTGGCCGGCGTCGTCGTTCGCGTTGGATCGCGAGTGCGGCGATTCAAGCCCGGCGACGAGGTCTATGCGCGACCCGATAAAGATCGAATCGGTTCTTTCGCGGAATTCATTTCGATGAATGAAGATGCCGTGGCGATTAAGCCCAAAGGACTCACGATGGAAGAAGCGGCCTCCATCCCTCTGGTGGGCTTGACCGCTTGGCAAGTGTTGATCGAAAGAGCCAACCTGAAGAAGGGACAAAAAGTCCTCATCCACGCGGGCTCCGGCGGAGTAGGAACATTTGCAATCCAGCTGGCGAAGCATGTTGGGGCGGTCGTGGCGACCACAACGAGTACGGCGAATCTCGATTGGGTAAAAGCACTCGGTGCGGATGTCGTCATCGATTACAGCAAGGACGATTTCGCAACGATGCTTCGGGACTACGATGTCGTTTTGAATAGTCTCGGGGGAGAGGTGCTCGAAAAATCACTCCAAGTGCTGAAGCCCGGTGGAAAGCTCATCTCGATCTCCGGTCCGCCGGATCCCGACTTTGCGAAAGACATGGGATCGTCCTGGATCCTGAGACAGGTCATGCGCCTGTTGAGCTATCGAATCAGGAAGAAAGCAAAACGTCATCGCGTGAGCTATTCATTTCTTTTCATGAGAGCAAGCGGAGACCAGTTACGCGAACTCGGTCGCCTCATCGATTCGGGGATTATTCGGCCAGTTGTGGATCGGGTCTTTCCATTCGAATCGACCAACGAGGCTATGGCTTACGTCGACAAAGGACGTGCAAAAGGCAAGGTCGTCATCAAGGTGAGATAGAAAAATCGCCTTGCTTCAATCGAGTCCGACTCCGCGCCGTGCGGATACGTCCGCTTGGCTCGCGGCGTGTCGACTGAACTACTGAAGCCGAAGGTTTACGCGGGTTCCAACTCGACGTGAACACGACGACCAATCGCTGCAGCGATGTTAACGAGCGCATCGAGCGAGAATCGAGACAGGCGTCCGCGTAATAGGTCGTTTATTCTGGGTTGCGTTACGCCACAGCGGCGCGCAGCTTCGACTTGGGTCCAGCCACGCTTTTTTACGATGGCGGCAATCTGTTGCATGAGTTCGGCGCGCGCGCGGAGATTCGCCGCTTGCTCGGGAGAATCGGCAAGCGCATCCCAGACGCTGTCGTAACTCTTGACCTTTTTCATTTCCTCTCTCGCTTCAATTCATCGAATCGTGATTTGGCAATGGCAATTCACGCTGCGGAGTTCGCTGTGTCTTCTTCTGGAACGCGTGCAACACGTAAATCGCCTCGGCAAGCCTAGCCGTATAGATCACACGGTAGGTACCCGAGTCGTCCCATATACGAACCTCTTCGACGCCTTTGCCAACCGACGGCATGGGTTTGAAGTCGTCGGGCTGCTGCCCGCGCTGCACCTTGTCCAGCTGATAGCCGGCGTCATGCTTCACGTCTGCCGGAAATTCCTTGATCCGCTTCAGCGAATCCCCGAGGAATCGCACTGGTTTGATCGACATTATACTGGTACGGATATAGTCGGGTCAAGGGCGCAGTGCGGCCACGCGAAGTGGAAGGATAACGACGGTTGGGTTAAACGGAAGGTATTGGCCGCCTGGTATCGGCTCTCTCACGCCTGCGCGTTTGCGACGAGGTCTGTGCTGTTGTCTTATCGCTTGTGCCTCTTTTCGTTGCGACGCCGACGTTCTCTAGCACAAAGTCTTCAACGGCCTGCATCGCGCTGCGCAGTTGCTCGAGATCAAACTGGATGTAGCCTTGCGTGACGTCGCTCGTCCGATGGTTGAGAAGGCGCTTGGTGGTGTAATAGCTCAAGCGATCGCCCAACCGGCTTACGATCGACGCGAACGTTCGCCGCAAATCGTGCGGCGAGAACGGAACGCTGCTTTTCTTGACCACGTTCACGATCTGACGACGCGGATCCGTGATTCGCTTCCCGGTAAGCGGGTTTGCGAACACCCAATCGCTATCGCTCGCGCGGCGCCTTGCGCGCATGAGATCCCACAAGTACGAGCCCATGGGCAAACTGTGATCGGAACGGTTCTTCGTATCGACCGCGCACAGCGTCCCGCGGCTTAAGTCGACATTACTCCAACGAAGGCACAGCGCCTCGTTTCTTCGCAAACCGGTAAACAGCAGCAGTAACAAATAGTCACGCAGAACCTCACGACTTGGATACTGCGGCTTGTTCGTGAGGTTCTGTACCGCATTCCACCAACCGCTAAGCTGTTCCGGTTCAATGTAGCGTGTGCGGCGCTCGACTCGGTTCCATAGGCGCTTGGCTGACAGCCGACGCACCGGATTGTCCGGTATGACCGGCTCGCCATTACTGTCGCGATAATCGGAAGCGAAGGCGAATAACGCTCGCAGATAACGCATGCCGCGATTGGCGACCGCAGGAGAAGAGGCGGTGAGCTCGCGATGGCGTGTCTCCACCATGTCGCGCGTAATGGCCGCGATCGGCTTGGTGCGCCAGTCGGCGAACTGCTTACCCATCAGCTTGACGTAATCTCGCGCAGTTAGCGCTTTGAGCTTCGCGTGAATTCCGAGCTCCGGACTTTCGACGTGTTTGCCATCCTTCCGCTTCATCGTGATGATCGAGACGCCGCGGCTCGATAGATATTCACGATGAACATCGCCGAGCGTCTTGCCGACTAGGTCTCATTGTGAAGTCGTGCACTGACGCTGATGCCTTCGCTGAGATCGGCAAGGTATCGTTTCGCCTTCATGCGCGCCTGTTCGACCGACAACGCCGGAAAACGACCGATCGTGATTCGCTCGGGTCTACCACGCTTACTGCGGCGAAACACGCAGAACGATTTCACGCCACGATCAGTCACGCGCAGTTGCAGTCCAAGGACTTCCGTGTCGTAATACGTTGCGCGTTTTCCACGCGCAGGCAACAGTAGAGTCTCGAGGGAAGATTTGTTGAAGCGAAGACGAAACGGTGACGGCATGGCGGCTCTCCGGGGTTACGCCGGGGTTACACACGGGAGCGAATCCCAGCGTAACCACGACAAGTCTAGAGAAGCCGGCTTCGACTAAGTACTGTTCTAGCGAAGCTCGGCGTGCCATGGCGAAGTTGAGCGTAGTCGAAAAATACGCCTGAAAATCCTTGTGTCGGTGGTTCGATTCCGCCCTTGGGCCACCAATCACTTAGCGAATTCTCGTGGTGTTCTTCGATCACCAAGTCCTTGTGTCGCTGACACAATCGCTGCGCGATCGCACATTCTCCGCTACGCCGCAGTACGAAACGATTTGAAACGGAGCCGTTCTGGGGTTACGCCGGGGTTACGGTCGCCGCCTCGAAATAGTTCACGGTTGACGAATGGAGATTCGACGCACCGACGCAACATCATTCGGGGCCGTCACTTATGACAAAACACGCGAGCGTGGATTGATTGACGCGTCTTAGTCGGGCAGCCGGACCCGATAAAGATTGCTCTGCGTACTGCGCCTCCACGACAGATGCGCCGACGCGGACGCCGCCGGAAACACGTTGGTCTCGTTGATGACGGTCGCGCCGGGATTCGCCGCGACATCCTGCTCGTAGCGAAGCCCCTTGGGCCATAACGCGGCGAGCGGAACACCCGACTGGTAAGGCAACACGACGGTCTTCGCTGTGCCCAGGCCGAAATATTGCAAGCTCACGAAGACCGACTTCCCATCCATGCTCCAGTTGATGGGGGAACCCTGAACGCTCTTGGGAACAACACAGTTCGCGCACGCCGTCATCGGCGCTTCATCGTGCAGCGATGTGAGCTGCAGCGCCACTCCCCCGCCCGCTGTCATCTCACGAACGATGATGGCCCATTCGCCGTCAGGTGAAACGGTGATCAGGTTGTCGACCGGCTCCGGACGAATCTGTTCCACACCCGACCCGTCTTCCCGCATCCGAAACAAATACTGTCGTTCGGCCCGGGCGCTGACGTACACGATTTCGCCGGGGCCACCGAAGAATGCGTGGAACTCGCTGCCGCGGGTCAGTTGCCTCGGTGGTGTGCGGCGATCCAAATCGGCGACCCAGACGCCGTCGTCCCCCGCGTTGTCGGCGGACGTAAACACGACCCGTCGGCCATCGGCGGAGATCGAGTAGTTGGCCATGATGCGTCCCGGCAGCGCGCGCTCCTTTGCGCCGGTGCCGAGATTCAGCGACCACAATTCACCGCTCGCGTACCCGCGCGAACCGATTCGCATCAGATAAAACATACGGTCGCCCGATGGCAGCATGGTCGGCAGCATCGCGAATCCTTCAGAGGTCAGCTGCCGATCGCCACTCGGTGCTTTCAACGAGATGCTCGCCTGTTGGAGGCCCATGCTGGTGACGAGGTACTTGCCATCGGGTGTGAGCGCGGTGCCCTCCTGCTCGGTCGGCCCAAACGTAATCTGCTCGGGGGTCCCGTTCGGATATCGCTGGCGCCACACGTGGAAGGCCCCGCCGGCGTTCGACGAGAAATACATCCATTTCCCGTCGCTCGACCAGGTGGCCGTCGTGCACTGGCCGCCTAACGGCCCGATGGGACGGCCTGGGGATGATCCGTCGAACGGCACGAGACGGCATGGCAGCCATTCACCCCCGTTCATCTCGACGACGAGCACTTGCTTTCGATCCGGCGACGGTGCCGAGCGATGCGCCATGCCGCCGTCAAGCCGGGGGAAGTAGATCGGTCGTGATCCGGTACGACTCGCCGTCGATGTCACGATTCCCATGTGGATGCCGCCGTTTATCTCGGAATACAGGAGGCGCTGATCGTCAAGCCAGACGAGGCCGGAAGCATTTGGAAGAAACGGTTGCGGAGCGCCGCCGCCCACAGGCACCTGCCACGAGTCCCATTTGAACCCAGGCATGAGGGCGGTGTAGATAATCCGCGAGCCGTCCGGAGAAAAAACGGGCTGTTGCTTGTGGTAACGGTCGCGCGTGAGCTGGACTGGTTCGCCGTTCGGCAGGGTCTTGACGTAGATCTGCACCGTCTGACCTCCTGCTGGGGTCGCGAAAAATCCACCGCGGATGAACGTCACCATGCGACCATCCGCCGAAATCGCCGGGTGAACAGCCGAATCGTTGAAATCCGTCAGCTGGAGCGGCGGCTCCGCGACTGCCGGTGCGGGCGTCTTCTGCCGAAGAACGAAAAACGTCGCGCCGACGCTCACCAGAACAATCAGCGCCAGACCTGCCGCTGCAAACAACCAACGTTGCGGGACCTGTGCTCGACGCGCCGCCGTGGCGATGGCCCGACTCGCCACGGTTGGCGCTCGCAAATCGACGAGGGCATGGTCGAGTTCTTGTTTTACTTCGCCGATGTCGCTCAGACGCCGCTGTGGATCCCGTTCGAGGCACCGCTGGAGCATCCGCCGAACGGCCCAGGGCGTTGTATCGGGCACCGCGGTCCAGTCCGGTTCGCGGCTGAGAATCGATGCGATCGTATCGAAAACGGTTTCTCCGCAAAACGGCGTCCGGCCCGCCAACATTTCGTACAACACGCATCCAAACGACCAGATGTCGGTCCGCTTGCCGACCGCTTCACCACGAGCCTGTTCAGGGCTCATGTATGCAGCGGTTCCAAGAATGACGCCGGCGCGAGTGGATCCGGCTGTCACTGGGCGCGAGTGCGACAGGTCGGCCGACCCGCCACCGTCATCGGTGTCGATTTTCGCGAGGCCGAAATCGAGCACCTTGACCATGCCGCCAGGCGGGGCCTTGATGTTGCCGGGTTTGAGATCGCGATGAACGATGCCCTTCCGATGCGCAGCGTCCAGTGCGTCGGCGACCTGTCGCGCGATGCAGAGCGCCTCGGGGAGTGGAATGGGGCTGCTGCTGAGGCGCTCGGCGAGCGTTGGTCCGTCCACGAACTCGAGGACAAGGCCGCGGTGGGTGTCCGCGTCGACCACGCCGTAAATGGCGGCGATATTGGGATGATTGAGCGCAGCCAGTAGGCGCGCCTCGCGCAGCAGGCGGGAGATCCGCTCGGAGTCGGACGCGAAGGTTTGGGGCAAGACCTTAATCGCGACGTCGCGTTCCAGCGTTCCATCGCGTGCGCGGTAGACCTCGCCCATCCCGCCGGCGCCGAGCAGTTCCTCGATTCGATAGGTCCCAATTGATGATCCGGACTCGAGCGAGAGCGCCGGCACAAACAGCGGCATCTCGCCGAACGGCCCCGCCTCGTGATGCGCGGCAACCAGCGCCTCGACTTCGGCTCGCAATAGCGGGTCGCCATCGCAAGCATGAGCGAGAAAAGCCTCGCGCCGCGCGGGATCGCTCGCGAGCGCAGCGTGGAAGATTTCGGTGACTTGCTGCCAGTGTTCAGATCCCACGTCGACAGCTCTCACCCTTGAGACGAGCGTACAACCACGCGCGCGCGACCTTCCACTCTCGTTCGACGGTGGCGACCGAAAGACCTAGGACGCGACCGGTTTCTTCGAGCGTGAGCCCGCCGAAGAATTTCAGTTCGGCGACCTGGCTCTTGCGTGCGTCGAAGGTCGCCAGGTCCGTCAAGGCAGCATCGAGATCCAAGACGTCGACGTCACGAGGCTGGTGCTCCGCCAGTGACTCATCGAGCGTCACACGAGCCCACTGGCCGGACCGCTTCGCCGTCTTCCGCGCTCGCGCACGGTCCACCAGAATGCGGCGCATGATCTGCGACGCAATACCGAAGAACTGTGCGCGGTTCTGCCACGCGGCGTTCTGATCGATCAACCGGAGATAGGCCTCGTGCACGAGGGCCGTCGGCTGTAACGTGTGCCCGGCGCGTTCGCGTCGCAGATAGGCCGCCGCCCGCCGCCGAAGCTCCTGATAGACCACTTCCATGACACGGTCTCGCGCTTCGACGTGGCCCTGACTCCACGCCTGGAGCAGCGCGCTTACGTTAATCCCTGCGCCGTTGGCTCCGTCCACGGTCGCCTTTCTGCGGCGTATTCTGCCGCGCCAGCTTACCGTGAGCAAGTTTCCGCGGATTTCTCGCGTCAGTCGACAGAAGGATTCCGGCCAAGTAACGAGGCTGAATCTGGGGGGATGTGTCTAACCGCCCGCTGCGGAGGTATGCCGATGAACCAGCTGCGTTCGATCCTGATAACGAGTACGGTGGTCTTGCTGGGCGTTCCACAGATTACCAATGCGGATGTGGTGACCGACTGGAACACCATCGCCGTCAGCACCGTGTCTGCCGATGCCGTTGTTAACCGTCAGAGCCGTGACATGGCGATGGTGCAAGCGGCGATGTTCGACGCCATGAATGCGATCCGGCCGTACTACACGCCCGCCATGGTTTCGATCACGGCAAAGGGCTACGCCTCGCGCGACGCCGCCGCCGCCCAAGCGGCTCATGACGTGCTCCTCGCGCTGTTTCCGGCCCAGCAGACGAACCTCGACGCGAAGCTTGCCGCGTCGCTGGCGCAGATCTCCGACGATTACGGGCACGGCCACCGGCCAAAGTACGAGGGCATCGTGACTGGGCAGGCGGCAGCACTAGCGGTGCTCAACGCGCGCCAGAATGACCACGCGTTCGATCGTGTCGTGTTCACACCGCTAACAGGAACCGGTGAATACCGATTCACCCCAGGCTGCAGCGCGACCAATATCTCGGTGCCGGGCTGGGGCAACGTCACACCGTTTACGGTATCGGATCCCGATTACTTTCCGACGTCGACCCGGCCCCCGATCAGCGACCCAGAATGGCTGGCCTCGCTCGACGAGGTGCGCGCCTACGGTGCGTCGGACTCGACGGTGCGCACAGCCGAACAGCTGGAGATCGGCCTGTTTTATATCGAGCCGTCACTGCCAAGCATGAATCGCCTGGCGCGCCAGCTGATTGCCCAGGAGCCGGTGGAGACCAACCGCGCGGCCGCGTCGAAGCAGCTACTGGCCCACGCTCGTCTGTTTGCCGCGCTCAACATCGCGCAAGCAGACACGTACATCCGGACGTGGCGGGTCAAATATCGCGAGCACTTCTGGCGTCCGTTTACCGCGATCAACTTTCTCTACCCAGGGACGAACTGGATGCCGGCCCGCCAGACGCCGTGTCATCCGGAGTTCTACGCCGCGCATGGCACGCTGACCCCCGCTGCCATCACTGCGATTCAGAACTACCGCGGCAGCGATACCATCGACGTGACGACCATCAGCGCCAGCCTTCCCGGCGCTAAGCGGTACTACACGAGCTTGGATCAGATCATCGAGGATGTGAACGCCGCACGCATCTACACCGGGTTCCACTATCGGTCGACGCTGGTGCGCAGCAACGCGCTCGGTGTTGCAGTCGCCAACTGGATCGACGACAACATGATGACGGTGCTTCCCGAAAGCGCCGTCGGTCCCAATGATCAGGATAACGACGGCTACGATGTTGGCATCTGAGTCCAGGATACCTACGACCTAACCAACCTCGAAAACGAGGATTGAAAACCGATGGCGACAACTTCGATCGACCGCAAGTGATTGACGTTAAACGGCGCTAGCCGAGTGGAGGATGGCTCACGTCGGCGCACCTATCGTTTCGGAGAAGTTAGCCCGTAATGGCGCGGGATGACGACACGAAAGGTCGTACCTTCGCCGTGAGTGGACTCGAGCTCGATGCTTGCGTCGAGTAGCTCGCACAAGCGCTTGACGATGGACAGTCCTACCCCTTCGCCTCTCTCCTGACGAATGGGACGGCGGTCCGGACCGGCCGGCGGGGAGTCGGCTTCGCTTGACCAGTCGGCGCCGCGCCCGGCCTTTTCGTCTACGTCGCGCGCATCTTGCGTCGCGGCTTGCAACGCCCCTGCCAGAGGAGCACCCGGACCAGCGTGAAAGCCGGGGCCGGTGTCATGCACGCACAGCATCCACCGTTTCGGATCATTGGTGCGACTCTCACCCCAGCTCACCGTCACGCCGCCGTCACGCGTGTACTTGAGTGCATTCAGCAGCAGGTTTTGTGCGATTCGTCGCACCTTCATCGCGTCACCCTCAACGGTCATGCCGGCGGGCCCATCGCGCTTCAGATACAGGCCGCGCTCGGTTGCCATGAATTGCAAGCTGTCGCAGACCTCGTTGAGCAGCGTCCCTGCGTCGAATGCCTTCACGTCGCGGAGCTCGTGACCCGCCTGCAGCCGCGCCAGATTCATGAGGTCATCGAGCATCGCCTGCTGCGACGACACGCTTTTCTTCAGCAGGCGCAAGAACTCTTCGCGCGCCGCGTCAGGAACTCCGTCCAACGTTAATCCGGACGTCACGTTACTGACAACGCCAAAGTTGCCGCGCAAATCGTGCGCCGCCTGTCGCAGAAGCTCCGCGCGCCTGGTTTCCAGTTGCTTCACTTCGTAGAGCGTATCGCCGAGATCTCGAACATGCCCGACCGCTTCGGTTTGCTGTAGCTGGAAATATTGCACCGTACTCTCGCTGACGCCCCGATTGCAAAATTCGGTGACTGTTCGCCGCGCGATCGCTATTGCGTCGGAATCGATGTCCGGCTCTTCTCTTGCGTAAAGCTCGAGCTCATCGACGAGACACAGATGCAGATGGCCCCATTCGCGCGTCACCTCGCGCAACTGATAGCCCTGCTGCCAGCGCTGCAGGCCGTGCCCGGCTGCGCGCTCTTTCGCCTGACCTATGAACGCGACGTCCTCCCGCTGGGGCCAGGCGCGAAGCGTGCGTTCCAAAGCATCGAGCAATTCGGGGATGTGATCATTGAACTGCGTTCGCGGCAACGAAGTGGCGGTAGTCAACTCCGGATCTGCGTCTACCGCTTTGCGCCAGCTTTGCAAAATCACCGAGCGCCTTCCGGCAAGGCGTTGCGCAATTGCTTCGAGTGCCGCATCGATTTTATCCGCGCGTTCCATGCCCTCATCCACCCTATCCACGCAAATCACCGCTTGCCAAATTGATCATACTCGCCGGCATGGACCGCACCGCAAACCGGCGTGAATGCGGCCTTTTTCGCATCTTTGTCGGGCTTTCATGCGAGTCATTTCAGAGGACTGGAGGGCGTAATGTTTCACGTGTGCTGAGATGGATTCGAATTCTGCAATCTCAGCGTGCCGTGTCCGCTGCGTCGGATCGCAGTATTGACGAAATAGAGGGAGCCATTTTGATTGTGTCGACCATGACGAGCATCACCATGGCTGTTCTGTTCGCCGGCTTGTTTAGCTTAAACGGGCGATTTATTCCGGCTTGCTTCGACGACGGTTCGGTCATCGCACCCGAGGATTGGTATGCACAATGCATCGACCGCTACAGTCCGTGTGTCGCGCCACTCGTGCAGCGTCGCCCTATGCTCGCGACCGAAACTCGAAACCATCCCGGTGCACGAGACCGACTCAACATGCGCGCCGGCGAAGCGATCATGTTCCGGGTGCAGAGCCCCGATGGTTTGCTCGAGCACGTAGCCCGCCAGGTTACGAGCCGCTCGCGCTGCGCAAGCGAACGAATCCGTTCTGTCCTACAACGCAATCCGTTTATGACTGACGTACGGGCTTCGAAGCCGCACCTAGTATCGCTCGCCATCTCTCAACTTAACAAAGGAGACTATTGTGCGACACAAAATTGCGACGACCTGTTTCGTGATCGGTTCGATGCTGGCGCCGGTTTCTGCGTTCGCGGCAGATTCGGACGCGGACCGCGCGCATCCGGGTGATTTCGTAAAGGACTCGGTCATCACGACGAAGATCAAGACGAAGTTGGCGTCGGAGCATCCCGGCAGCGCGAAGCACATCAGCGTTGATACCGACAAGAATGGCGTTGTCTGGATGACGGGCACTGTGAACAATCAGGACGAGGCCGACAAGGCTGTCGCGATTGCGCGCAACACGGAGGGTGTCAAGACCGTCAAGAGCGAACTCAAGGTCCAGAAGGACCGCTAAAGCCGGTGACGAAATGAGGGACGCTTTAAATTGCGCGCGCGTATCTGAACGTTCTGGATTAGAGAGAGGCGGAACCGACGAATATCGGGACGATCGGGTTGATTGTTGTGATTCTGCTCCTCGTGGGCGCGTTGCCTGCGTGGCCACACCGTCGAAGCCGGGGTTATGGACCTAGCGGCGGCCTGGGTTGCTGATTCTGATAATCCCGCTGGTGATCAGAAGACTTTGAACCGACATAGGAACCCGCGAAATACGGCAAATAAGAGCGAACGCTCAGCACATGCAGGAGAGAATCATGATCAAGCAAATTCTGACGGTATTGATGGTCCTTTCGGCGTTCGGAACAGTCGGGACTATCACGGGATGCAATACCGTTGCCGGCGCGGGCAAGGACATCGAACGTGGCGGCGAGAAAGTTCAGCAGGAATCCAAAGAGGTCCAAAAGAAAATGTAGCTCGGCTTTTGGCTCCTCACATGTCGGCCTTGCCTTCCTTGGTTGCGCGTGACGGCGTGACGCCCGTCGCCGTTCCGGTAGCCGTCCTCGCAGAGGCGGCTCCGGAGCACCAGCGGAATGCAAACTCGGCAACGGCTACTCTCGAGCGTGCCGTAGCCATTTCTGTAAACGCACGAGGCTGGGCGCTCGCAGTCCTCGCGATCCTGGCTTCGCTTCTTGCGCTCCAGTGGGCGCAGAAATTCGTCATCCCGCTGTTGCTTGGCATTTTGATCGCCTACGCACTCAATCCGCCCGTGGCGTGGCTCGAACGAATCAAGGTCCCGCGACTGGTGGGCATCCTTCTCGTGATGTCCAGCGTCGTGGGCGCGCTGGCGTTCGGAACCTATGCGTTACGGGGACAGATCCAATCCATCATTGAGCAATTGCCGGAAGCGGCGGGTAAATTCTCAATCGCGCTCGCCGGCATGCGCGATGGACAACTCAACGCGATGCAGAAAGTTCAGGCTGCCGCGAGCACGATCGAGAAGGCAACCACTCAAGCGACCGGCGCGATGGCGCGCAAGCAGGCCGCAACGCACGTCGTCCTCGACGAGCCTTCGTTCAAGCTCAGCGCCTTTCTGTGGGCAGGCTCGATGGGGGCTGCGACCTTCATGGGTCAAGCCGCGATGGTTCTGTTCCTGGTTTTCTTTCTACTTCTCGCGGGCGACACGTTCAAACGCAAGCTGGTACGGCTCACCGGACCGTCGCTGTCCAACAAAAAGATCACGGTGCAAATCCTCGACGACATCGACGATTCGATCCAGAAATACATGTTCATGCTGCTGAGTACCAATGCACTGGTCGCATTCCTTTGCTGGATTGCATTTCACTGGATCGGACTGGAAAACGCAGGCGGATGGGCGTTGGCTGCGGGCTTGCTTCACCTGATCCCCTATCTTGGCCCTAGCGTCACCGCAGTGGCCGTCGGCATGGCGGCATTCATTCAATTCGACGCGATTAGCGCTGTTCTCCTGGCCGCTGGAGCATCGCTTTCGATTGCGACGTTCGTCGGCATGTTCGTCACCACGTGGATGACCGGCAAGATCGCGCGCATGAATACGGCCGCCGTGTTCATCTCGCTGCTGTTCTGGAGTTGGCTGTGGGGCGTCTGGGGCCTCCTCCTCAGCATTCCGATTATCGTTATCGTGAAGGTCGTATCGGAGCGCGTGGAGCAAATGCAGCTTGTGGCGGAACTCCTTGGCGAGTAGACCCTGCCGCTCCCGGCTTCTAACGGCGCATCGCGTCAATCGACCTCCACGGTCGTTGCTGCAGCGAGCGCCAGCGGCCATGATGGATTGCGTACGCGATCGGGGAACTACGTAATTACATATGCGGTGCCGAAGACCGAGCCTTCGTTTCATGGCGAGTTCGGCCGCCGTTTGTTTTGGAAACGCGCCTGCGCGTACTGGACATGACATCGGCGAGCATCGGCGCCTGTTCACGGTCCTCGTGCAGCTTCGTTCGACGAATCAATTCGGTGAGGCTCCGACGAAGCGTGGTCAGTCTCGACGTCGGTAGGTCGAGAAGGGCCTGTTGCAAGACGCCTCGAAGTGGTCGCGGGGCTCGTGCAACAATTTCCTTGCCCTTGCTCGTGAGAACCAGTCGAACCACGCGCCGGTCGTCCTTTATCCGGTGTCGTTCGACGAGACGGGCGGTCTCGAGCTTCTCAAGAAGATTGCTCGCGGTCGATTGATGCACCGCGAGCGCGCGCGCAAGATCGCTCACCTTCATACCGGGTGTGGCAGCGATTTGCGCCATTGCCCAGAGTTGAGCACCCGATACTCCGGATCGTTCCTCGACGATCTTGTAATGCCGCCGGATCGACCGCACGATGACGCGAAACTGCATCAGCACATCCATCATGGCCCTTTGATGTGCGGCATCCACATTGCCCTGCGACTTGCCTTTGCGTTTCGCATGGCCTGTCATTGGTTCCTCCATGTGGGACGCTATTATGCTTTTTTAGGCCGTTCCGATGCCGAGTATGTAGAAATATTTAAGTAACTTTTCGTTGCTTCGCGCGTTAGGGAAACAGGAGCCAGAATAAGCATTGCTGGCCGGTATTCGTTTGGTTTGAACCCGTGAATCGGATAAGGTTCTTTGCCTTGGCCATCGTTGTTCTGTTGCTTACGACGGTATTGCATGCGGAACAGAGGAATCCACTCGTGTGGAGTCAGTTATCGCAAGGTGAGCGGTTTGCACTCGCTCCGTTGCGGCATGACTGGGCCGGCCTTCCCAAATACCAGCGGCGTCGTTTGGTGTATGCGGCAAGGGCGTATCCTGCCTTGACGCACATTCAACGAAAAAGATTCAGCTCGCGGCTGATGCAATGGAGCCGCTTGAGTCTGGACGAGCGAAACGCCGTGCGTAAGTCTTACCGTCAATTCCTGCAGCTGCCGGCGACGAAGCGAACTGAGTTCGAAAGCCGATGGCTCGCGCTGAAGCGCTCGGCAGAAAAGCAGCCACGCTCTCAGCAACCCGCCCCTCCAAACTTGCCGCCGACTCCTACATTCTTTCCTTCCATCCGTTTTTGATGAGCAATGCATTCACCGGCCATGAAACGACAAAGCCGACGATCATCGCAATCTGCATCATGAACCAAAACACCGGTTCGGTCTTGTCGAGCTCATGGCCGAAGATCGCGAATATCGCGATCGCCATCCAGCCATACATACCGAATTGCCATGCTGTCAAAGATGCAGTATCCGCCTTGAGCGCTGCCACGATGCCGTCACGAACGTTCAGGCCGCGCATCGGTGCAATCGTGAAATACTGAAACGCGATGCCGAAAAGAAATGCAAGCGCAAAGTCGAGCACCCATGTCGCGGCGAGTGCGCTACCGAAGAGCCGAAGCGGAACAAAGAACACGAACCATTCGGCGACGATATCGCCCAGCGTGCACCCTGCGCCACAGTGCGTTGCGCCGAGCGCGGCAGCGACGGCCGTCGGCCTGCGATCATGAGTGCGTCCGGTTCGTTCCACCGCATCGCGTGATGTCGGCCTGCCTACACGCAGATACGCCACAAGGCCAATTGGTCCTGAATACAGTGCGGTGAGCGGCCACACGGCGTTCATTATCCACATGCGCTGCGGGTGACTCCACACATCGAACGAGACGATCACCGCGCATACGATGCCGGCAATCACCGAGATCGTGGCGACTAGCGGAAGCCATTCGGGCATCGAACAAGGCGAAGCGCGGGACGCGTCGCCGCGTTACTTTGCGACGCCGAGCGACGACATCGTTTGATCGTCGAGCATCCCGGTTTGCGGAAGACTATTCGCCTGCTGATACTGGCGCAGTGCGCTTTCCGTGCTCGGGCCCCAGCGCCCGTCGATCGTACCGGGGTCGTATCCCTTTTCCTTCAGCGACTGTTGCACTCGCTCCACGTGGGCGTCGTAGCCGATGTTGGCACCGTTCGCCGCCGTGTCTGCTTGTGCCGGCCGCCCAAATCCTTCGTAGTGTCCGGTATATCCGCCAACGCCCGCTCCGACAGCGGCGCCGATAGGGCCTCCCACAGCGGCGCCGACGACGCCTCCGGTGGTGGCGCCTACCGCCGTTCCTTTTTCGGAGCGGTCCATCTCACCCCATGTCGCGCAGCTCGTGCAGAGACACAGCGTCGCAATAGCACATGCTGTGCGTATGTTCATGTACGACGAATTCATCGACAATCTCCATTGTTTCCCAGTTCGTGGTGCAACGCAACCCGCGCGGTTCGCGCCGTCTGGCGCACCTGTGTAGTTTAGATGGCGGTTCTCTGTGATCAGTTCTGATCATCGTCCAAAATTATATTTGCACAAAACTATTACCAGAACCGTAGAAATGCACCGTCATCGCCTGTCCACGAAACGCACTTCTTTGACCTGATAGCCCGCGGCCCGTATTTGGGGCAGCAAATGCATTTTGTCGGCGATGTCGTAGCCGATGCCCCAGAAATCCACGATATAACCGCCGCTGCGCAGACGGGGCGCCTCCTCGATCAGCAAGACATCGTGGCCCGCCAACTGAAGCCAGTAAGCGAGCGTTGGGCCGGCGATCCCGACGCCCGTTGATGGCGATTCCCACGTATTCATACGAACACAATGGGTAGAAATGGTTTTCCGACGGAAAGAGTCGCGTTGGAGATTCGTTCAACGTTCCTCGGTGCGAGCCACGCCGAGAGCGCGCATCAGTGGTTGTAACGTAAGCGCCTGCACAAGGATGCTGAAGAGGACGACTCCAAAAGTGGCCGCGACGATCGTGTCACGGCTCAGCTCCTGGGGCAGTGACAGCGCGAGCGCCACCGATATGCCGCCGCGCAGCGCACCCCACGTCAAGATCGTAACCGTGTGCGGTGCGTGGCTTCGAAACGGTTTGAGAAGCGCGAGCGGCATCCCGATGCTTGCCCACCGCCCGAACAAAACAATGGGAATAGAGACCAGCGCTGGAACAAGGGTCGTCACCGCCGGTTCGAGCGCGACGAGCTCGAGCCCGATCAAGCCGAAGAGCAGCAAGTTCAACAGCTCGTCGATCAGCTCCCAGAAGGGAAACAACCGCTCGCGAGTGCGTTGCGACATCGCGAGCCGCTTGCCTTGATTGCCGACGAGCAATCCCATCAGCACGGCGGCGATCGGCGCGGACGTCTCTAGTCCCTCCGCGACCGCATACCCGCCTGTCGCCATGGCCAACGTGATCAGGATTTCAACGGCATAGCTATCGACACCCTTCAACAGCACAACGCCGAAGCCGCCGACCGCCAGACCGATTGCGACGCCGCCGACGATCTCGGTCGACAGCAGAGTGCCTAATTGGAAGGCCGACACGTCGCGACCGTTTGCGAACAGTAGAATCGCGGTGAAGACCACGACGCCGACGCCGTCGTTGAAAAGGCTTTCGCCAGTGATCTTCGTTTCAAGTGTGCGCGGCACGTGCAGCTTTCGAAGGATGCCCAGCACGGCGATGGGATCGGTGGGCGAAATGAGCGCGCCGAACAACAAGCAATGAAGGAACGGCAATTCGAATCCGGCGACGCGACCGGCGAAGTAGAACGCGGTACCGACGATCGCCGTGGATAGAATGACTGCCACGGTCGCAAGAAGCACGATCGTCCACTTTTCGCTTCCGATATCGCTCCAGCTCACGTGGAGACTGCCGGCAAACAACAGCAGACCCAGCATCCCATGGAAGACGACGGCCGAAAAGTCGACGCTGCCTATCGCATGTTTCGCCCACAGCGTGACAGCCGGATTCGACGTGCCCGCAACGACGACGGCGATCGACGCCACGAGTCCGATTGCGGTGATCCCGACGGGCTCCGGAAGCTTGAACAGCCGGAAGTTGAAGTAGCCGAACAGCGCGATGAGCGTCAGCAGCAGTGCAACGACGTGGAACAGCGACACATCGGCTCCTCTGGTGCCGCCGCCGTGGCCGGCGACGCGGCGGCTACACCTCTAGCTGCGAGTCAATGCGAGAACTTCGAGCAACGCTCGCGCTGCTGCTGGCACGCCGCGCAACGCACCGCCGTGGGATTGGCCGCGAGCCGTCGATAGGCGATCTTGTCGTTGCAATCGATGCACACGCCGAAAGTGCCGTTTTCGATTCGAGTGCGCGCATCCCCGAGCCTGCGAATCTCGTCCAGATGCCGGTCGATCATCCCGCTCTCGAGCGCGACATGATTGCGTGCGAACGCCTGGTCGATCGCATCCGTGCTTTGCTCGGTAAGCTGTGCGAAACCCTCGCTGTGCAACCGATCGCGTTCCTGCGCGACGATGTTTCGCAATTCGTTTTCACGACGATCGAGCTCGCGCAGCAAGGGCCGCAAAAGCTGGGCCGAGAGTGTGTTCATCGATGGTTACCGCTCCGTTCTTGTTGAGACACGATCGCGTTGCGGAGTTCCGCTTCGCGTCGATGCTGCTGCGGCGTCGTTGCGGCGCGCATCCGCGGAGCGCACGTTCTCGACCATCGATTCGACGCTCAGCTGTTCACTCGACGACGCAATTGCGCGGTCGACCCGCGCCACGATTCCTTCGACAGCCTCGGGCAAAGGAAGCGAGTTGGGGTTCAGAAAGCGGTCTTCGCCGGCCGAACGGACGGTTGCGAGAACGTCGGCAATCGACATATGGGACAAGTCGCGTGCCGGAACGTAAGCCGGCGGATCGTGGCCGCTTCCAATGAGCAGACCGCCTGTGATCAGCGCATCGACGACGGCGTTCACGGAGTGCATCGGAATCGCGAGTCGGCGCGTCAGGCGGTGCAGCGTCCAGGGCGGTTCTCCGCCGCGCACGAAGTCGGTCGCGACCACATATACGATGGCAAGCGCAAGACGCTCGCGCATCCGATTGCTGAGGCGGGGTTCGCCGGGCGCCGCATAGAGATATTCCGGCTCCTGCAGATAGAACGAGACCGACGCGCCGATTAACAGCACGAGCCAGCTCACGTACAGCCAAATCAAGAACAGAATCAGAATCGCAAAGCTCGAATAAATCGCGGCGTATCGCGTCGACGACGCGACGAATGCCGCGAATGCCCAGCCAGCGGATTGCCATAGCGCGCCGGCGACGACGCCGGCGGTCAACGCTGGACCAAGGCGCACGCGCGTGTTCGGCACGAACACGTACAAGAAGGTGAACGCGCCGATGACGAGCACGAAAGGAATGAGCTTGTCGATCGCAACGAAGATCTCGCCGAATGGCCGGATCGACATGATCGACTGCGCAAACTCCGAGTTGAAGGCGAGTGCGGTGATGCCGATCGCCGAAAAGATCAGGATCGGACCGACGAGCAATGTACTCAAATAGCGGCTGAACCGATCGGCGAAACTGCGAAGCTGCGGGACGCGCCAAATCGAGTTGAACGCCTCCTCGATCTTTTGCATCAACGATACGACGGTGTAGAGAAGGAGCGCCAGGCCCACCGCACCGAGCACGCCCACGTTCAGGTGCTCGATGAATCCGATGAGGCGTTTCGTGATCTCGTCGCCTTGTTCTCCGAGCGGCGCGAGAACGTTTTCCAAAAAAGGACCGATTTGATTGTGAACGCCGAAAGCCTTGAGCACCGAAAAGCTGAGCGCGAGCAGCGGCACCATCGAGAGAAGCGTCGTGTAGACGAGGCTCATCGTCCACAGCGTCAGGTCGCCGCGCAGCGCGTCGCGAAAGATCGCGGCCACGATCCGCACGATGTGCATCGCGCGGCGCTGCCAGGGCGGCCTCTGCGCGGGCGGCGCTGTCCATATGTCCTGATAAAGCCGCTTCGCGCGGACCAGCCCTTCGATCGGCATGTTGTCTCTCATGCCGGACCGCCGTTCCGTGACGCCGTCGCGCTAGCCTCCCAGGAACAGCCGACCGACATCGGAATCTTCGAGAAGCTCTGCGCCCGTCGCGGCGCGAACGACGCGACCCGATACCAGCACATACCCGATATCCGCGAACGCCAAGCCTTTCTTAGCGTTCTGCTCGACCATGATAACCGTCTTGCCGCGGACGCGTTTCAACTCGTCGAGAATTTCGAACACGAGGTCGATCGATCGCGGCTCGAGTCCGATCGACGGCTCGTCGACCAAAACAATCGGTGGATCCATCATCAGCGCGCGAGCGATTTCAAGCAAACGACGCTCGCCGCCTGAAAGCACCTTCGCTGCATGACGCCGGCGTCGCGCGAGGCGATCGTACTTTTCGAATACCTGCTCGGCAGCTCGTTTGGCTTCACTGGGCTTTTCCATAAGAAATCCACCCATCAGCAAATTCTCCTCCACCGTCATGTCGGGGAACACCGAACTGTCCTGCAGCACGTATCCGATGCCGGCGCGCCGAAGCTTGTCGCTTGCGCGTTGGCGCGTGATGTCGTCACCGTCGACGACGATCGTCCCATGCCGAATGTCGGCAAATCCGTAAATAGCGTGCAGCACCGTGGATTTACCTGCGCCGTTGGGACCGATCAGGCACAACGATTGTCCCGCGCGTATCCGCAGATCGACGCCGTGCAGCACCTCGGTGCCGCCGTAGCCGGCGACGAGATCGCTGACCGATAGAAGCGGCGCGCGATCGGCAAGCGCGTCGAGCGTCGCAATGTCGACCCCACGATCGATCGTGTCGTTCGTAGCAAACGCAACAGGCCCCGCATGATGGCGGTCCGTCAAAGCGTCCGCATATCGTTGCGAACCCTCGACCAGCATCAGGTCGCTCCGAGGTAAGCGTCGATCACGCGCGGATCGTTCACCAAGCGCTCTGGCGTGTCGTCGGTGAGCAGCTCACCGTGCGCCAGGCAGTAAATGCGCTGGGCGAGGCTCGTGATCGCCCGGATATTGTGTTCGATGATCAGAAGCGTGACGCCGAAGTCGGCGTTGATGCGCTTGAGCCGGTCGATCAGGACGTTGATCAACGTCGGATTGATGCCGGCGGTGGGCTCGTCGAGCAACAAAAGCTTCGGTTGCGCCATCAACGCCATCGCGAGCTCGAGCAGCTTCTGTTGGCCGAACGAAAGGCTGCCCGCGGCCTCGTCGCATTTTTGCTCGAGCGCGACGAAGCGCAAGAGCACGTGGGCGCGCTCGGCGACGCTCTCGTCAATGCGCTCGAACAGCGCGGCAACTCCGCGCCGAGCCGGCGGCGCGCTGATCAGCATGTTGTCGAGACACGTCATGGCGCGATAAACGCGCGTGTGCTGGAACGTTCTGATGAGACGCAGCCGTGCGATCTGCGGCGTGCGAAGGCGCGAAATTTCGCGTCGTTCGAAACGAATCGACCCTTCATCGATCGCGTGGTGGCCGACGATCGAGTTGAAAAGCGTCGTCTTGCCCGATCCGTTCGGTCCGATCAGGCCCACAATCGCACCCTTCGGAACGACGAGCGAAATGTGTCGATTGGCCGCGACGCCGTCGAACGATTTGCTGACGTTGCGAACTTCGAGCATCTCACTCATGACCGTGCGCTGCCCGTTGAAAACGTGGAGCCGCCTTGAGGAACGAAAACCGCTTTGGGCGCATGCGCCGAAGCCAACCGACGATGCCCATCGGAAAGAACAGCACGATGCAGACGATGAAAACTCCCATCGCGACACGCTGCCAGCCCAGCAGGTACGTCCAGAACAGCTCTTGAGTCGTATGGAACACGACGGCGCCGATCACCGGGCCCCACAGCGTTCCCTTGCCGCCCAGCATCGCCATCAACACCATCCATACGCCGAACGTCGAACCGGCAAACGCGAGCTCGCGAGGATCGATAAAGCCGACGACGTCGCCGATCGGACCGCCGGCGAGACCGAGGAAGAAGGCGGCCACGCACCACGCGGTTGTCTTGAACCGCGTTGTCCGAAGGCCCATCGCTTCCGCCTTGTCTTCGTCATCACGAATCGCGTTGACCGCAAGTCCAAAGCGGCGCGAATACAACCAGCGCAACGTGACGAACGTCGCGACGCCAAGCGCCATGAGGATGTAATAGAAGAAACGCTCGCGTTCCCCGATTGCGCCGGGATAGATGGGCGGCGCGAGGCCCGATCCGGCGCCGATGTAATTCCAAGCGGAAGCGAGGTCGGCCGCGACGACGCCGAGGCCGAGCGTCGCAATCGCAAAATAGTGGCCGCGCAGTCCGAGGATCAACGGGCCGAGAAGCGCGGCGAGCGAAACGCTCGCAACGGCGCCGAGTGCCATACCGAGCGCGAGCGCTTCGTGGTACTCGAGTCCGAAATCCCGCTGGACGACGGCGCACGCGTACATGCCGACGCCGAAGAACAGCACGTTGCCAAACGAGTTGTAGCCGGTCTGTCCGCCGAGAATATCCCATGTGAGCGCGAACACGATCATCAGCCAGAGAAACGTAAGCTGCGTCGTGAGCGATGGCACGATCCACGGCGCAGAGACGGAGAGCGCGAGAAGCGCTCCGTATAGAACGGTTCGAGCGTTCGATTTTGTCATCGCAAGTACGACCGTCGCCGCGCGAGCGTGAGGTTGCGCGCGACGAGGATTACGACGAGCAGCGCGAAGACGAACGCCGTCTGATATTCGGTGCCCAGGAGAAACCCCGCGAAATTCTCCGCGACGCCGAGACCCGCTCCGGCAAGGAGCACCGATGCAATGTTGCCGAGCCCGGCGACGATCACGATCATGAACGAGCGGATCGTATAAGTCAGACCAAGGTATGGATGGATGACCCACGTCATCGCCACGAGACCGCCGGCCGCGCCGCAGATCGCAGCGTTCAGTGCGAACGCCTGGGCATAAACGTGATGGGTGTCGATGCCGACGATGCGGGCGGCGCGCGCGTTCTGCGCGGTCGCGCGAATCGCGCGGCCGAGACGTGATCGCTTGAGGAAAACGACGAGCGAGGCGCCTATCGCAACCGCGAGCGCGAATGCGATGAGCTTAATTTTCGCGATCGTGATCATGCCGCCGGCGAAGAAAAAGCTGCCGAGCGACGAAGGAACGGATTGAACGTCCGCACCGAACCATTGATTGGCGATTTGCTGAATCAGGATGCTCAGCCCGAACGTCGCGAGGATCGAGATGAAAAGGTCCTTGTCGACGACGCGGAAGATGACGATGCGATAGAGCAGCCATCCGACGACGTAGAGCGCGAGCGCGGCGGCCGGGACGCCGGCCCACACAGGCACGCCGGCGCGAACGAGGTACAGAACCACGTAGCCGCCGAGCATGACGAGCTCGCCCTGTGCGATGTTGATCACGTTCATGACGCCCCAAACCAGCGCCATCCCGTACGCGATCAGCGCGAACAATGCGCCGACCAACAGGCCGTCGATTAGCAATTGGACGGCGAGGGCCGGCGCCTCGAAGAGCAGCGATAGCTCGGTCATGCCCGATGCCTCGCGCGTTCAAAAAAAGACCGCTCAGCGTGGCATTGCTTTCGCCATGCGTGCCCGGTCGTCCCACGTCGGCGCCGGATAGACGATCTTCGCCTCGGCCCACTTGCTAGGCGCGACGACCTTGTAGTCGCCCTCCTGCACCTGGTAGAGGACCATCGACTTGGCGACGTTCTTGCCGCTCGCGTCGAATTTGATCGGTCCGTAGAACGTCATCAAGTCGGTTTGCGCCAGCGCATCGCGTACCTTTTGCGGATCGAGCGAGCCGGCGCGCCGGAACGCGTCGACAAAGGTCAGTACCGAGGCCGACGACTCAGCCGCCTGGTACGGCGGCTCGTAGGCGAACGTCTTCTTGAATAGCTTCGCGTAGTCGTCGGCGCTGCCGAACCATTTGTCACGGTAGCTCAAATGACGGTCCCATTGAGAACCGCAGACTGCGTACTCGGCGGCGGGGCCTTGCTTTTCCGCTATCTGTGCGGAGTCGCAATGCGTCAACGCAAGCATCGGCACGTAGACGCGCTGCTGAGCGACCTGCCGCACCGCGAGCGCAGCGCCTTTGGCGTGTCCCGATACGACGAGGATATCGGGTTTGAGCGCCTTCACTTTTGCGAGCGTCGCCGACATATCGTTGAGTTCGGGCGGCAGCTTGTCGTCGATGACGATCTTCATGCCGTACTTTTTCGCGTCCTCGGCGACGCCGTCGCGGACGTCCTGCGAAAAATTGTCGTTCTCCACGGCGATCGCGACCTTGAGCGAGCCAGGATCGCGGCCGGCTTTCTTCGCCTCTTCGGCCGCGAGCTGAATCGCCGAGCGCAGGTAATAGTCCGATGTGTTCAGCACCGCGAACAGATAGCGGTAACCGTGCGTGAAGAGGTCACGATCTGCGCCGTTGCCTTCGACCATTGGAATCCGGTACTTCTCGGTGACCGGCGCGATGGCCTTCGTCATGCCCGAGCTGTACGGCCCGAGAACGAACCGCACGTGGTCCTGGTCGATCAACCGCTCGACAAGCTGCGCGCCGCGCGCGGACGTCGACTCGTCATCGTAGTACTTCACCTCCAACTTGTACGTCTTGCCGCCGATGTCGATGCCACCGAGCTCGTTGATGCGTTTTACCGCCAGCTCGTAGCCGTCCTGTGTGTTCTTGCCGTTGGTCGAATACTTGCCGGTCAGCGATACCGCCGCGCCGAGCACGATCGAATCGTTTTGAGCGACCGCTTGTGTAACGGCTGCGCCGGACAATATGATCCCTGCCGCGATCGCAGTCGCGGCTCGAAGTGACTTGATCATCATGGCCTCCAATGCGACGCTACGAACGTCGCGTTTACTCGTTTAACGGTCGTGCGGGCGAAATGTTGACGCGGATCTTCTTCGCACTCTGTGCATCGAAGCACATTACGATTTGTGCTTCTCGTGTCTGGCTTCCGCAACCGCCGAAGCGGAAACTGCCGAAGCGCGATTTCCGAAGGTCGCCCGAATGTAAGTAAGCAGGTCGGCGATGTCGGCGTCGCTGAGCTTGTCGGCAAAATCGGGCATCGCGAATCCTTCCGGTTTTGCCTCGGTTTTCACGCTCGGCGCACCTTCGAGCACGAGTCGCACGAGCGAATGCGGATCGTGCGCGTGAACGGCGGTGTTGTTTCGAATCGGCGGAAAGACGCCTTTGACGCCTTCGCCGTTTTCCATATGGCATCCGGCGCACTGGTCGACGTAGAGGCGCTCGCCGCGCGACAGTACCTGGCGATCGTTGGAGGCGTCCTGTTCACGGTCACCGTCACGTGGCAGGTCTTTCAGATAAAACGCCATCGCGCGCAAATCCTCGTTTGACAGATGTGCAGTCGAGTTCGTGACGACTTCCGCCATGGGACCGTAGGCGCGTGCGCGCTCGTTCGCGCCCGTCTTCAGATATTCGACGATCTCTTCGATGCTCCAGCTGCCGAGACCTTCGGTCGCATGAGGGGTCAGCTTCGTCGCGAACCAGCCTTCGCCCATTCCGCCGTGGAAGCGCTTGTCTTTTTTCACGGCGCCGAGCACGTTCTTGGGGGAGTGGCATGCGCCGCAATGTCCGAGCCCTTCGACCAGATACGCGCCGCGGTTCCATTCAGGCGTCCTGGTATGGTCGCGCACGTACTCCCCCCGATTGAAGAAGAGGGTGTTCCAGACTGCGACCGACCCGCGCCAACTCAGCGGCCAGGGGATCTCAGGCTCTTTCACGTCGTTGCGAACCGGCTGCAATGTGTCGAGATAAGCCTTTATCGCGAGAACGTCGTCGCGGCGAAGCTTCGTGTACCACGGATACGGAAATGCCGGATACAGATGCGATCCGTCGGGCCGCACGCCGTCGTGCATCGCGTCCCAGAATTGTTCGTAGCTCCACTTGCCGATGCCCGTGTCTTTGTCGGGCGTGATGTTGCTTGCGTAAATCGTGCCGAACGGCGTCGGAACCGGCCGGCCTCCCGCGAACGGCGCGCCGTTCTCGGCGGTGTGGCAGGCCGCGCAATCGCCCGCGTAAACGAGGTAGCGACCGCGCAGCAATTCAGCGGCCATCGTGTCGTGAGCGGGCGTCGATCGCCATCCGAACCCGAGTGCGGCGACGATCGCGATCCCCGAGCCGATCAGCCATGGACGTTTTGTTCGCATCGCGATCAACGGTCAGGCCGATACCAGCGGTCCCGGCCTTTTCAGATACTGGTTGCGAATCGCGTCTGCGGCCCAGAAAGCCAGTGCGCCAACCGTGTCAGTCGGGTTGTATCCCGCGTTTTGAGGAAAAGCGCACGCACCCGTCACGAATACGTTAGGCACATCCCACGACTGCAAATAACGGTTGACGACACTGGTCCTGGGGTCCGCACCCATCACCGCTCCGCCAGTGTTGTGGGTGGTTTGGTACGGCACGATGGAGTAATGGCCGCTTCTGCCCTTGACGTGCGACGACCGAGGCTTCATTGCTTTCGCGATATCGTGCGCACGATCAGTGACGAACTTCGACATCTTGTGCTCGTTGTCGTGGAAGTCGAACGTCATTCGCAGCATCGGGTTGCCATAGATATCGTGGTACGTCGGATCGAGATCGAGATAGGCATCGCGGTAGCTCATCACGCTGCCGTGCGTCGCGATCGACACGCTGTGCAAATAGTTTTCAGCAAGCGCCCGCTTGAATTTGGACCCCCACGTCGGCGTGCCGGCGGGGACGTGGTGCTGCAGGATCGGGCGGCCGCCTGTCGTCCACAACGCGATGTAGGCGCCTCCGATGAATCCGTGCGGACCGTGGTCGAAGTTGTCGCCGTTGAATTCGTCGATTCCCTGTCCCAGCGCGCCGGCGCCCATGAACGGATTGACGAGATCGTCGACGAACGCGTCCACCGCGGACGTGATTTGGTAGGCGTAGTTGCGGCCCACGACGCCGGCATTGGCCGTCGGATCGTACGGAGCGCCGATCCGCGACACGAGCAGCAGATGAACGTTGTGTGTCGTGTACGCCGAAAGAATGACGAGATCGGCGGGCTGCTCGAACTCGCGGCCGTTCAGATCGACGTACGTCACGCCCGTGGCGTGCTTGCGATCAGGTGTCAGATTGACGCGCGTGACTTCGCAGTGCGTCCGCAGTGCGAAATTGTCGCGATCGAGCAGAACCGGGAACACGCAGGTCTGCGGACTCGACTTCGAATAGTTGCCGCAGCCGAACCATTCGCAATACCCGCAGTACGTGCATTGCCCCAGTTGCACCCCGTACAGGTTCTTGTATGGCTGCGACGTGTTCGCGGCAGGGCAGGGAAACGGCTGGTGGCCGACTTCCTTGGCCGCTTTGTCGAAGAGCATCGACCCCATGCTGCGCTTGAGCGGCGGCAGCGGATATTCGCGCGAACGCGGCCCTTCGAACGGATTACCGCCGGGCTGGATCGCACCCTTGATATTGCCGGCTTTTCCGGACACGCCGCATAAGTATTCGAATCGATCGTAATAGGGTTCGATTTCCTCGTACGTGACGCCCCAATCCTGGATCGTCATGTCGGCCGGAATGAACTTCGCGCCGTAGCGCCCCATGATGTGACTGCGCTGTTTCAAATCGGTCGGCAAGAACCGCCACGTCTGGCCGTTCCAGTGCACGCCTGCGCCGCCAGCCCCGGCGCCCGGACGAAAAGAGCCCAGCTTTCGCATCGGCAGCGCCGTCTGCTGCACATTGTTGCGAAACGTGAGCGTCTCGCGTTCCGGCTGCTCGAACATCCCATTGCGGACAGCGTAGCGCAGCTCGTCCTGAATCGTCGTCGGTGAGAAATCGGGAATGGTGTTGCGAAACGCACCGCGCTCGAGCGCGACGACCTGCAATCCCGCGTCGGTCAGTTCCTTCGCGAGAATGCTGCCGGTCCAGCCGAAGCCGACCAGCACCACGTCCACCCGATCAAGCCGCGTCGCCATGATCATCCTTTGCGCGATGGACGTTCATTGCCGGCGATGCTCACGAGCGGACCTCCGTATTGCTGGCCGTACTGTTCAATCTCCTCGACGTAGTTGTAACGAGGACCGGGAAAGCCGATCAGCTTCCAGCCGATGAAGTCGCGGTTGCCGCCGTAGATCGGATCGGCGAGGAAGCCTTCGACGGTGTTCTGCACAAGCATTTCAAAAAACGCACGCGCGTGAACGTCGGGAATCCGTAACTCGTCCTTGTCGATACCATCGAGGATTTTGTCTTGCGTCCCGCCGTCGAGATCGGCAAAGCGCTTCTGGTATTTCTTGACGACAAAGGTGTTGATGCCGTCGATCGATACTCGGTAGAGTTGTGCGGGCGTGAATGGCAGTTGATAGCCCTGCTCGTCGATGCCCGAACGCCACGGCCCCCGCATATACCACGTCTCGGCGCGTCCGAACGGTCCTGCGAGTTGATGGTCGATAAACGCCGTGACGCCGGCTTCTCGTGCCCCTGGACCGAGATCGTCGGCCGGTATGATGCGGCTCACCGCAATGTCGACGAAATCGCGCTCCGCTGCGGTAAAAAATGCTTCTGGAGGCGAGGCGTAGTCGGGAGAGTACGCCTCGGCTGCAGGAATTGCGTCGCGTAGCCACCCGATCGGCGCGACGGCGAGCGTCGGCGCCAGTGCCGCAAACTTCAATACCTTTCGTCGTGACGACGATGGCATGCTACTGCTGGTGCTCGAGAGGTCGATACATGCTGCGCTCCGCCTTCGATGGTTTGGTCGTTCATGAGAGTCGAAGTTCCAATGCGTGCAATTATATTTGAACAAATATGTTTGGCGGTCCCTCCAACCCGACATGCCCGGCAGTAGCGTCGGGCCGGAGCGCGGTCGACCAAAGGCGATGTCGCGATCGCGCGCTGCCGAATCGCAACGAGATCGTCAGAAGGAGATCGTCATGTTCTCGAACGTCCAATCATCGTTGTCCACCGCGGCCGCGCTGCTGCTCGCTGTCTGTTGGGTTGCAGCGCCTTCGAGCGCTGCCGGAATGGCGTCCAATACATCGAGCGTCGCGCCGGACGATCGCTCGTTCGCGCAAAAAGCCCAGGCGGCGGGAATGGGCGAGGTCGAGATGGGGAAACTCGCGCAGCAGAAGGCGCAGGCCGACCAGGTGAAGTCGTTCGGTGCGCGGATGGTGCAGGACCATTCGAAGGCCAACGACAAGCTGAAGCAGATCGCCGGTGCCGAGGGCGTTCAGCTGCCGGCCAAGCTCGACAAGTCGGCGGAAACAGAAATCGACAAGCTGCAAAAGTTGTCGGGGGCGGAGTTCGATGCGGAATACATGAAGCATCAGGTTTCCGGTCATAAGAAAGTGATCAAGGAATTCGAGGAGGAAGCGAAGTCGGGAAAAAATGCCGATATCAAGCGTTTCGCGACCGACACGCTGCCCACGCTGCGGGAACATCTGAAGCTCGCGCAATCGGCTGAAGCTGCGGCGATGAAGGAATCGCGCAACGAAGGCACGCCGGGTCTCAAGGCCGCGAAGAAAGCGACCGGCGCCACGCACGTCGCCGCTGAGCACAACGAACGGATGCCCGTCCCCAAGACCGGCATGTGAGGCGGTCGAACCCGCTACTCCGTGCGGCGAGCTCGTTGTACCCGCCGCACGGAATCCGTTATGCGGTCGCCAGCTCCGCGATGCCGATCGCGATAAGCGCCGCGGCAATGGTTCCCCTATCTCCAACTACGTTGGAACAAATATAATTGATAGCAATCTAACGCGCATCAGCGGCATGCTGCGCACCGTCCGCGGCTATGTCGCGGTGAAGCGCGCATCTCGCTGCTCAGCCGCTAATAGGTTTGCCATGTCCTCGGTCAGGTTGCCGATCCTAAGAAGGTAATCAAGCATTCGGGAAGGAGGCGCAGACCGGCACGACCGCCGACATCAACAATTTGCGGAGTAGACGCTGCCTTACCAACGCGACCGCCTGCCTCAAAGCCGGTCGTGTCCCACATGCCACAGGGTTGAATGATAGGAGGAAGCGATGAACAGCGAAGTGACGACACGCGCGAGACAACCGGCCCAAACGCGGGACAGGCACACAACCAAGCCGGCCCGCCGGAGCTTCCTCAAAGTGACTGCGGCAGGAGCGGCCGCGGGTCTTGGCTTTCCTATGATTTCTCGCGGCGCGACAAATACGGTGCTCAAGATGCAAGGATCATGGGGCGCCGGCGACATCCTCAACGACTACGCTGTCCAGTATGTGGACATCGTGAATGATATGGGCAAAGGCGCGGGACTGCGGATCGATTATCTGAACGCCGGCGCCGTCGTCAAGGCGTTCGAAGTGCAGGACGCGGTAAACAAGGGCATCCTCGACATGGGTCATCTCGTGCCGGCGTATTGGTACGGCAAGAATCGCGCGGCGTCGCTGTTCGGCACCGGACCGTGCTGGGGATGGGATGGCCATCAAATCCTGTCATGGATCTACACGGGCGGTGGACGTCAGATGTACCTCGACCTTCTCCAGAAAAAGCTCGGGCTCAACATCGTCGGTTGGTTTCTCACCGCGATGCCTTGCCAGCCGCTCGGCTGGTTCAAGACTCAGCCGAAAAGTGCCCAGGACCTGCGCAACCTGAAATACCGGACTGTCGGTCTTGCGACGAACGTGTTCCAGGAAATGGGACTCAAAGTGACGCAGCTGCCCGGCGGCGAAATCATCCCGGCGATGGAGAAGGGGGTCATCGAAGCGTTCGAGTACAACAATCCGACATCCGACCGGCGTTTCGGCGCCGCGGACGTCGCGAAGTTCTACATGCTTTCGAGCTTCCATCAGGAATCCGAGGTGCTCGAGATCGAGATCAACAAGACGAAATGGGACGGCCTGCCGAAGGAGCATCAGTCGATCATCGAGCATGCCGTCGAAGCCGCTTCGTCGCGCAATCTCTGGACCGCTTACGACAAGTACCCGAAGGACCTTCAAGCGTTGATTCACAAAGACGGGGTCCATGTGCAGCGCACGCCGGAACCAATTCTCAAGGCGCAGCTCGATGCCTGGGACAAGGTCGTTCAGAAGTACAGCTCGGATATTCCCGAGTTCAAAAGCGTGATCGACGCGCAGCGCGCCTGGGCGAAGGACGTCGCCTATTACGAGCTGATGAACCGCGCGGATACGGAGCTCGCCTACAACCATTACTTCGGCAAGACGGAGCCGCTCAACACATAACAAGAGGCGATCGTGCACCCGCCAGGGGAATCGCGTTGTGCGCACGCGAACGGCAGCGCTTTATTGACCGTTTGAGCGGAAGCGTGCCGTGGAATCCTTCGTTCTCGCCATCGACCGATTCAGCACCGCGGTCGGTAAGTGTTTCGCCTGGTACATCGTCATTTTGACGTTCGGTGAGGCGTACGAAGTCTTCGTCCGATATGCGCTCAACAATCCGACGTCGTGGGCGTATGACGTCAGTTACAACATGTACGGCGCGCTTTTCTTTATGGCAGGCGCATACACACTGGCGCGCAACGCACACGTGCGCGCCGATGTGGTCTACCGCCTCTGGCGTCCAAGGGTGCAGGCCGGCGTCGATCTGGCACTTTACCTGACGTTCTTTTTCCCCGGCATCATCGCGCTGCTGTATGCGGGCTATCAGTTCGCGGGCGAATCGTGGCGGTATCACGAGGTGAGCGTTTTCAGTCCCTCCGACATTCCCATCTTCCCGTTGAAGACGCTGATTCCGGCTGGGGCCGCGATGCTGTTCGTGCAGGGAGTCGCCGAAGTGGTTCGCTGTATCTATTGCCTGAAGCACGGACAGTGGCCGTCACGCTTGCAGGACGTCGAGGAGTTGGAGACGGCGATCCTGCACGAGCGCGAGTTCGTTCGCGCAGAAGCCGGCGCCGCCCCACGGCGATAACGGCTCGCCCGTCAGCGCCAAAAATCATCGCGATGACCAATCCCGAAATCGGCGTAATGATGCTCGGGATCTTCGTCGCCACAATTTTGCTCGGATTTCCGATATGGGTGACGTTGATGGCGATGGCGATGTTCTTCGGCTATTACGCGATGGGCCCGCGCATTCTGGATCTGCTTACCCAGAATGCCTTCAGCGTTCTCTCCAACGACGTTCTCACCGCGGTGCCGCTTTTCCTGTTCATGGGTTACGTGGTCGAGCGCGCCAATATCCTGGATCGCCTTTTCTTCAGCATCCAAATCGCGGCGCGGAAGATCCCGGGTTCGATGGCCGTCGCGACTCTTTTGACGTGCGCATTCTTCGCGACCGCCACCGGGATCGTCGGCGCCGTCGTTACGCTGATGGGATTGCTCGCCTTTCCGGCAATGCTCAAAGCGGGATACGACACCAAACTCGCCGCGGGCGTCGTATGCGCAGGCGGATGCCTCGGCATCCTGATACCGCCGAGCATCCTGCTGATCGTGTACGCAGCGACGGCGGGGCTCTCGGTCGTCCAGCTCTATGCGGGCGCGTTTTTCCCGGGCTTCGTGCTCGCCGGCTTCTACATCGTCTACGTGGTTGGGCGCGTGATGATCAATCCGAAGCTGGCGCCGGAATTGCCGAAGGAGCAGACCAACATTCCGATCGGCAAGGTTGTCATCGCGCTTCTTACGTCGTTTTTTCCTCTCGCCGTTCTGATCATGTCAGTGCTCGGTGCGATCGTGTTCGGGCTGGCGACACCGAGCGAAGCGGCTTCCGTCGGGGCGTTGGGCAGTCTCGTCCTCGCCGCGGCGTACCGCCAGCTCGACTTCCGTCGTCTCAAGGAGGCTGTTTACCTGACGGCGCGCACGACGGCCATGGTCACGTTTCTGTTCGTCGGCTCGTGGACATTCGCATCGGTCTTCGCGTACCTCGGCGGACAGCAGCTGATCGAGACCGCCATCAAAAGCATGAACCTGTCGCGGGTTGAATTCTTGCTACTCGCGCAGGTCATCATCTTTTTGCTCGGGTGGCCGCTCGAATGGACGGAGATCATCATCATCTTCGTACCTATTTTCCTCCCGTTGCTCAAAGTGTTCGACGTGAATCCGTTGGTCTTCGGCATTCTCGTCGCGCTCAACATTCAGACTTCCTTCAATACGCCCCCCATGGCCATGGCGGCTTATTACTTGAAGGGGGTCGCTCCACCGCACGTCCGACTGACGCAGATCTTCGGTGGCGCGCTGCCGTTCGTCTTCATGGTTTTCATCACGATGGCCTTACTCTATGTCGTTCCGGGACTCGCGACCTGGCTGCCCGATGTGCTCTATGCCCGTTAGCACATCATGATCACCGATTCTCAGGTAGCGCTACTGCGGCTCGGCGCCTCCGAGGCCGCGGCAGCAATCCGCGAGGGACGTACAACTTCGCGTGAGCTCGTGGAAAGTTATCTTGCGTGCATCGAGGAGCGAGAGAAGGAAGTCCAAGCATGGGCGTATCTCGATCCCGAGTACGCGCTGCAACAGGCGCGCGCAGCAGACGATGCACGTCGGCGCGGCCAGCCTACAGGTGCACTGCACGGCGTGCCAGTCGGCATCAACGACACCATCGATACCTACGACATGCCGACCGAGGATGGGACGGTCCTGCATGCGGGGCGGCGACCTCACCGAGATGCCACCGCCGTCGCCTCTTTGCGTGAAGCCGGCGCAGTGATCTTGGGCAAGACCGCGACCTCCGAATTGGCAGCCGGCGCTCCCGGTAAGACGCGCAGCCCTCACGACCGTACGCCCGGCCGATCTTCGAGCGGGTCCGCTGCGGCGGTCGCGGCACGGATGGTGCCGCTCGCATTGGGAACGCAAGTGAACGGATCCGTTATCTGTCCTGCTTCCTACTCCGATGTCATCGGCTATCAGCCGACCCGCGGACTCATATCGCGCACCGGCATCTTGCGTCTGTCCCCCACGCTCGACGGCGTCGGTGTCTTCGCGCAGAAGGTCGAGGATGCTGCGCTTGCAGCCGAGACATTGATGACGTTCGATGCGAGCGACGCCGCCATGCGGCCGCGGGCGCGCCCGCGGCTTTACGAATTCGTCGGAACGCAGCTTCCATTTCCCCCGCGCTTCGCGTTCGTACCGACTTCCTTCTGGGACCAAGCCGCGCCCGACACGCGCGCAGGCTTTGACGAGCTGACGAAGTTGATCGAGCATCAACTGCTGCGCGTCGAGCTGCCGGAACCGTTTGCCAAGGCGGCAGAGCTCCATCGGATTCTTTTGGAAACCGACCTTGCGCTCGCGTTCAGGACGGAAGACGAGTCGGCGTCGCGCCAGCTGAGTCCCGCGCTTGTCGAGATGATCGAACGCGGTCGCAAAGAGCTTGCGGTCGACTACGCGCGCGCGCTCGCCGCGATTCCCATGCTGCATTCGGCGGTGGAGTCCGTGCTGCACGACGCTCATGCGATCCTCACTCCGGCATCGCGTGGGGAAGCGCCGCGGCAGGCGGCGCCAATGGGCGACTCCATCTTTTGCACGATCTGGACGCTCTGCGGCATGCCTTGCATTACCGTGCCGTTGCTGCGAGGCGAGCACGGCATGCCGATCGGTGTGCAACTGGTCGGCGCACGTGGCGACGATGCGCGGCTCTTGCAAGTCGCGCAGTGGCTGATGCATCGCGCCTCCGGAGCACCACGCCGTAGCCGACGCTTCCAATAGACTTTCATTACTGACGCCATCATGTTCGCGATTGTCATCGACGTCATCGGAATGCTTCTCGCCTTTCTGTACGTGGGCTTCCTCGCGTATTCGATCGGCGCCATACCGCTGTGGGTGATTGTGATCGCCACTTTCTTGTTGATGATCTACGCGCTGGTCGGCAGCCTCCGCGGCCGGCGTGCGAAATAGAGCGCACGCTGCATCGTGAGGCACGATTTCTGCATCGCTTCGCGAATATGACATTCGGCATCCTCATCTTCTGAGGGCACGGCGCAGCTGTCCAGCGGGAAAAGCGTCGGCGCGAGCGGTCAGTCCGAAACATCCTCCGACGTGCGACTTGGCTTCGGCGCGTGCAATCCGGCATGCGTCGGCTCGCGGATCGATGTCGAATCGCCGCGTCCGGGTCCTGGCATCGCCCCACGCTGCGCTTCGCTCGCACCTCGCTTTTCGACGCTTTCCATTTCGATCCGCAGCCGCGGAAGCGCGTCGGGCGTTTCTTGCTGCAGGAAGGCGATGAGCGCCTCGCGGACGCGGCAACGCAAATCCCAGGCGCGAGCCGCGTCCGCGGAGCTCACGAGCGCGCGTACTTGCATGGCTCGATCGGTCGAGTCGACGACCTGCAGCAGGGCTACGCGTTGGTCCCATTCGGGTGCCGATGCGCAGACGCGCTCCAACTCCGCTCGCAATGGCGCGAGTGGCGTTCGATAGTCGAGCCATAGAAATACCGAGCCCAGCAGCTGCGATTCTCGTCGCGTCCAGTTTTGGAACGGATGTTCGATGACCCATTGCAGCGGAACGATCAGGCGCCGCTCGTCCCAGATTTTCACGACGACGTAGTTCGCCGTGATTTCCTCGATGCGACCCCACTCGCCTTCGATAATGACGACGTCGTCCAGGCGCAGCGGTTGTGTCAGCGCGATTTGCAATCCGGCGATCAGATTCCCGAGCACCGGTCGCGCGGCAATGCCGGCGACGAGTCCCGCGACGCCCGCCGATGCGAGCAGACTTGCACCGATCTGTCGCACGTTTGGAAACGTCATCAGGGCGGCGCCGAGTCCGATCAGCAGCACGAAGAACATTGCGGTGCGCGATAGCACCCGGGTCTGCGTCTGCACTCGGCGTGCTTCCAGGTTGTCGCTGACGTTCGAAGGATGGAGCTTGATCACGACCTCGGCCACCGCAGCGACCGCTCGCAGCACGAGCCATGTCAATGCGCCGATCAACAGCAGCGCGGTCACGGTCGTCGCGGCGGGCAGCAAGGCGAGATCGGCGGATACCGCCGCCTCCCATACAAGCTGCAATGCGAGGAGCGCAAGGATGAGACGCATCGGGCCAACGGCGCGGTCGACGAGCGCCGAGAGCAACACACTGGAGCGCGTGACGCGGCGAAGGACGGGAACGCCTATCGCGTGCGCCACCAGCGCCGCGGCCACGGCGACGAAGGCGGCCAGCGCCACGCCAATCCAGGAATGCAAGTAACTGCCGATAAATTCGATCAAATCCATAGGTTAGGATTTCATTGCTGACGAGAGTGAGATCAGCGCGTCGCGAAATCGGCGCCGCTCAAGCCGGCCAGCATCGCGAGCCAGAGCAGGCCGGCGGCCGCAACGATCCATACCATTGCGTGATCCTTGCGGAGCTGCATGAAGACGAAGGCCACGATGAGCGCTTTCACGCTCGCGACGGCGAAGTTGACGACGACGTTGAACGTCCCCATCGGGATGTATGCGCTGCCGCAGGTCATCGCAAGGAGCGCGAGCAGTGCGATCCATGCGAAGACATTCCGGCGCGCGGCGATCATGCGCGAGACACGAGGTAAAGACATGGGTACAGAAAAATCCACACGATGTCGACGAAATGCCAGTACAGCGCCGCCACCTCAACTTGCGACGACAGCGCCCGCTCCGCAGCTCGCGCGACGCGCCATGCGAAAACCGTAACGATCGCAATGCCGATCGTCAGATGGACGAGATGCAAGCCAGTCATCGCGAAGTAAAACCCGAAGAAGACGTGCGCGCCGAGTGCATAACGCGGGTCGAATGCGAAGCCCAGCAGCGGCACCAGATGCTCGTCGTATTCGAGGCCGTACTCGGTGAGCTTGATTGCGGCGAACGCGACCCCGAGCAGCGCAGTCGCGGCGAGCCATGTCGCCGCCCTCCGTCGCGTACCGTGCTTCGTCGTCTCAGCGGCTTGCGCCATGCAGAAGCTGCTGGTCAGAAGGACGGCGGTGTTGAGCGTGCCGAGTACGACGTTCGTATGACGGCTCGCCGCCGCGAACGCGTCGGGAAGGTGGATACGCGCAATCGCGTATGCGAAGAACAGCGCGCCGAAGAACAGCGTCTCGGTCGTGAGGAAAATCCACATGCCGAGCGTCATCGCATCGCGCTGCTGGCCCGAATCGTCGAATTGCTCTTCGACGCGCGAGCGCGGAGCTTCCGCTCGGCCCGGCTGCGGTTCGGCAAGAGCTGCCGTGCTCATTTCGTTCCCTCGCGCGCCGCGACAATTTCCGGTTCGATCGCGCCCGGACGGTAGGCATACGGCGGTCCGTTCACCACGGGCGTCGTGTCGAAGTTGCGCTTGGGCGGCGGCGAAGCCGTCTGCCATTCGAGTCCCGTCGCGTTAAAGGGATTGTCCGGCGCGCGCGCGCCGCGCAACAGCGACCAGCCGAGATAGACGAGCGGCAACAGATAGCCCAGCGCGAGGATGACGGCGCCTGCGGACGACAGCACGTTGAGCGTCTGAAATTCCGGCGCGTATTCGTGGTAGCGCCGTGGCATGCCGGCGATGCCGAGCAGATACTGCGGAAAGAACGTGAAGTTGAAGCCGATGAACAGCAGAATGGCGGCGACGCGGGCCCAGCGATCAGAATAGAGGCGGCCGGTGATCTTCGGCCACCAGAAGTGGATGCCGCCGAGATACGCCGCGACACTGCCGCCGACCATGATGTAATGGAAATGCGCGACGACGAAGTACGTGTCGGTGAGATGTACGTCGAGCGCGAGCGAAGCGAGGAACAGCCCGGTCATTCCGCCGATCGTGAAAAGACCGATGAAGGAAAGCGCGTAGAGCATCGGCGCCTCGAAAGTAATTCGTCCATGCCACAGCGTCGCCGTCCAGTTGAAGACTTTGACAGCCGAAGGCAGCGCGACGAGAAAGCTCAGGATGGAGAACACGGCGCCGGCGTACAGCGACTGTCCGGACACGAACATATGATGACCCCAGACCAGAAAGCCGACGACCGCGATCGCGATGATTGCGTACGCCATCATCCGATAGCCGAAAACGGGATTGCGCGCGAAGCAGGCGATGATCTCGCTCACCACGCCCATCGCGGGCAATACCATGATGTAGACGGCCGGATGCGAGTAGAACCAAAACAGATGCTGGAACAGCAGCGGATCCCCGCCAAGCGCCGGATTGAAAATGCCGATGCCGGCGAGGCGCTCGACGGCGAGCAACGTCAACGTCATCGCAAGCACCGGCGTCGCGAGCACGAGAATCGCCGACGTCGCGTACAGCGCCCAGATGAAGAGCGGCAGCCGGAACCACGTCAGGCCGGGCGCTCGCATCGTGTGGACGGTGACGATGAAATTGAGGCCGGTGAGGATCGACGAAAAGCCGACGACGAACACGCCTGCGAGGACGTAGATGACGTGCGTGTTGGAAAACAGCGTCGAGTAGGGCGCATAGAACGTCCAGCCGGTGTCGACGCCGCCGGCGACCATCGCGGCGATCGTGAACAGCGCGCCGCCGACGTAGAGATACCAGCTCGCGAGATTGAGCCGCGGAAAGGCGAGATCGCGCGCGCCGATCATCACCGGCACGAGAAAGTTGCCGAGCGTTGCGGGAATCGACGGAATCAGGAAAAACCAGACCATGATCACGCCGTGCATCGTGAACAGCTTGTTGTACGTGTTCGCCGACACGAGATCGCCCGAGGGCGTCGCGAGCTCGAGTCGCATCAGTGTCGCGGCCGTGCCGCCGACGAAGAAAAAGGCGGTGATCGACAAGGCGAAGAGAATCGCGATGCGCTTGTGATCCGTCGTCGTGAGCCAGGATCGGATCGACGTGCCTTCGCCGAGATAGCTCGACGGCGGATGCGCGGCGAGCTGTGCGCGGTCGTCGCGCATCACGTCGTCGCCTCGGGCGGCGGCGCTCGCGCCCATCATCGCGGGCGCTCCGTTTGCCCCGCGAGACTGCGGATGTACGCAATCAAATCCAGAATGTCTTCTTCGCTGATTTGTCCGGCGAACGACGGCATGATGGGCTCGTAGCCTGCGGCAACTTCCTTGCGAGGCAGCAGAATCGAATCGCGAATGTATCGCTCGTCCGCGATCGTCGTCGTGCCGTCGGAGAGCGGGACCGGTTTGCCGAAAATCCCGGCCAGGTTCGGCGCATGAACCGACGCGTTGGCGCCGTGACAGCCGCTGCAGCCGTATTGGCGAAACGACGCTGCGCCCCGCGCCGCCATGTCCGCCACGCCCCCGTGCTCGTCGAGCCATCGTTGAAAGTCGCTGGGCTCCATGACGACGATGTCGCCTCCCATGCGCGCGTGATCGGTGCCGCAATATTCGGCGCAGAACAAATGGAAGCGTCCGACTTGCGTCGGCGTGAACCACATCTCGGTGTAGCGTCCGGGCAGCACGTCCTGTTTTAAACGGAAGGCCGGCATGAAAAAGCTATGAATCACATCCTGCGACGTCATCATCAGCCGCACCGGCGCGCCAAGCGCAACGTGCAGCTCGTTGATCTCGCGCTGACCGCCGGGATGCTCGAGCGTCCACATCCATTGTTTTGCGACGACGAACATCACCGTTGCGTCGGCCGGCGCCGACGCGCGCGCAACGTAGAGGCGCGTGGCCCAGCCGAATGCGGCGATGAACAGCAGCAGAGGAACGAGTGTCCAGGCAATCTCGAAGCGCTTTCGCGCGCGCCTCTGCGCGGCAGGCACATCCTCGTGGCGGTAGACGCTCGATCCGGCGCGATAGCGAATCGCGAATACGATCATGGTGATGAAGATCGCGAGCGTGACCGCCGTGGTGACGCCGGTCACCGCATAGAGCAAAGCATCGATGCGCGGCGCAAGTGTCGAAGCCTGCGGCGGCAGACCGAGCGCGCTCACGGTTTCGTCACTCGACGTTGCGAGGCGCGCTTGCGGATCGCATGCCCAACCACAAAGCCGAGCGCGACGATCGTCGCGAGCGCAGCGAGCCGCACGATCGCCAAAACGCGCGGCGTGTAGCGTCCGGTATGCGGATCGTAGGCGAAGCACAGCAGCCAGTGCTCCGGCGCGGCTTCGGCGGGTTCCGGCAGGGTGCCGGCACCGAGTGCGCTGCGCAGGTTGGCGCCCGAGAAAGCGGCGCCGTACAGCACGCGCCGTACGCGCCCGTCCTTGGCTGCGATCGTCACACCGGCGGCGTGCGCGAACTGGCGCTCGGCCGCGTCGTAGGCGTAGCGGTAGCGGAGGGCATCGGCCAGCCGTTCGATCGACTGTGCGTCGGACGTCAGAAAATGCCATCCCCGCGCGTCCACAGTCCCGAGGACGGCACGCTCGCGTTGCAATGCCTGCGGCGGTCGTTCCATCGGATCGACGCTTGCGACGACGACCTCGAAGTCTTGTCCGGGGCGAAGACCCGACTGCGCCAGCCCCGCGGCGAGTCCGTTCAGCACGGTGCCGCAGAGATTCGAGCAACCGTAATAACCGAGGACGACGATTGCCGGATGGTCTCCGAAGAAATCGGCGAGGCGCACGCTGCGGCTGCGCTCGTCGAAAAAGCTGGCATCGAGGGGGAGCATCGTCCCCGCAACGGGCGCAAAGCCGATATGCTGCACCGGCGGAAGCTGGGCATTCGCGACCGTCGCGGCAAGCGCAATCGCAGGTAACCACAGCGGCGCGCATAGCGTCATCGCGGAGGCGGCTGCTTCGGGATGGCGCCGGCGGCAAGCGCCATCGCGCGCTCGATCGGGATCCGCACGATGCCGTGCGTGCGATCGATCCACGCGTAGGTTTCGAGCAACCGCTCCTTCTCCGCCCGGAACGCTACGATGTCGGCACCCGGGCGCGGCTGTAACGAGAAAGACGCGACCTCGGGTGGCGCGTGGCGCTCGGCGCCAAAAAAGGAAATACCTTTTTCGGTGTTGCCTGCATGGATTGCGATGTACGACGAGACGACCGCGAAAGCGATCGCGCCCGCGACGATCGCCGCTCCGACCGCGATGCCATGGACATCGACGGCATTTGCCGCATGGCTCTTGTTCGAGTTTGCGAGGTCAGCCATACGCAGTTTCTTCGTCTCGCGGAGAGCTTCGCGGCGCCGGCAGACGTTGGCTGATCGCGACCACGGCGGCGATCCACAGCCCGCCCTGGGCGACGAGCGCAGCGATGTCGAGCCAGCGAACTTCGAATCCCGCCGGGCGAACCGAAGGCATCGTGAGCCAGAGCACGTCGAGCCACTGGCCGATGAGCGCCACCGCACAAACCGTTGCGAGGGCGAATCCGCTGCGCTTGATTCCGCGGAACAGCATGGCGACAACAGGGATCACGAAATTCATCGTCACGATGGGCGCAACCAGCGCAAGCCAGGTCGTCTGCGTTCGCGGCCAGTACCACGCTATCTCGTGCGGCAAATCCTCGGCCCAGATGATCAGGTACTGCATGAAAGCGATGTACGCCCAGGTCATCGAAAAGGTCAGCAACAGGTTGCCGAGATCTTGAAAATCGCGTGGCGTCGCCTCGCGCGTGGCCGGATGCTCGTGAGCAAGGAAAACGGCGAAGGGCACGGCGAAACCGAACGCGGCGACGAATTGTCCGACGCCGACGCGAATGCCGATCGCCGTCGAATACCACGTGGGCTCGAGTGACGCGACCCAGTCGAAAGCGGCGATGGTGACGGTAAACAGATAGACGATCAGGCCCACGACTGCGATGCGCCGCGCTTGGCGACTCGCCGGCGCACCAATGGCGAGCACCCGGCGCAGCGCAATCGAAAACGATATCCATACGACAAGAATTGCTGCGTTCCGTCCGATGAACGAGGACGGATTCAGATACCACTGCTTCGCGCGCAGCAGCTCGTTCCCCGCGGCTTCGGGTCGCGCCCACGCAAACAAATGGGGGAGGCCGAATGCAAGCGGCAGAGCGAACAGTGCGACGAGCGGCAGCGATGCCATGGCGGCCTCGAGCGGCCGGCGCAGCACGAGGCCCCACCGTCCGCCGGTGAGCACGTGGATCATCACGTCCATCATTGCGGCAAGCGCGATGCCGACAAGAAAAAGCCAGCTCACAAGCCAGCCCTCGAAGAACGCGGTGGCGTCGAAAACTGCGCCGATCGCACACACGCAAAGCGCCATGATGCCGATCGTGCCGGCTCGGCGTGCAAGCGGAGGCAGCTCGCGAAACGCAAAGCTCATCGTGTGCCTCCGGCTGGGGCAGCCTCTGCACTTTGCGACTCGAGACGCGTTCGCTCGTCCTCGGGAACTGCCGATAACGGAGCATGCTGCGACAGTTGCAATGCGCGAATGTAGGCGATGATCGCGAGTCGATCTTTGGGCGTGACGCGCGTTGCATACGAATACATCGCACCGTAGCCGTCGGTGATGACCGCGTAGAAATGGGCGTCGCTCGCGTCGCGCAGGCGAGCGATATGAAACGACGGCGGATGCGGAAAGCCGCGCCGCGCCACCCAGCCGTCGCCATCGCCGGCGATGCTATGGCAGGGCGCGCAATCGATGTCGAAGCGTTCGCGACCGCGCGCGAGCAGAGCCGCGGTCGGAGCGGGCAGCGCCAGCGCGCTCGACGCTTGCGCGCGCAGATCTTCTCGCACCGTGTCGATTGCCTGCGGTGCGGGCGCCGGCTCGACGACGCCCAGGCGTCCGCTCGACGTCCCGGCCGCCGTTCCTTCACTATAGGCGATTGTCCCCGCGACCGGCGGGCGCGACGAACGCCCGTCGCTCCATACCGGGCTGGCCGCGAGCGGCTTGTAGCGCGGCTGATCGTACATGTCGCGAAATGTTCGCTCGCAGCCCGCTAGAACCGTGGCCATCGCAAGCACCGCGATCGCGATCCATCGCTGCGCGTTCACGCCGGCACCTCGATCACCCGCAACGGCGAGAGCTCATCGAGAAACGATCGTGTCTCTGTGCGCTCGAATCGCGGATCGCTCGCGCGTATGCTGACGAAAAAGCGATTGCGCGAAGCAAGATCGAAATCGCGTGCATTGAAGATCGGATGGTGCAATCGCGGCAGGCCGTTGAGCACCAGCATTCCGAAGAACGCCGCCAACGCGGCGCCGAGAACGGTGATCTCGAAGGTCGGAGGAATGAACGCAGGCCAGCTGTGCAATGGACGGCCGCCCGAATTGATCGGGTAGTCGACAACCGCGCTGTACCACTGCAGAAAATACGTTGCGATGCCGCCCGCGATGCCGCCGAGCAGCGTGATGAGGGGCACGCGGCTGCGCTGGAAGCCGAGCGCCTCCGCAAGTCCCTCGACCGGATAAGGCGTATATGCGTCGACGTCGCGGTAGCGCGTGCGGCAGCGCTCGACCGCATCGAGGAGCGCGTTCGGATCGCTGAATTCGGCGATGAGCGCATACACTGCCGAAGAAGCATCCATCATGCGTGCAGCGGCTCGCCGTGTGCTTCCTTGCGCAGCTCGGCCATCGAAATCGCAGGCAGGAAGCGCAGGAACAGCAGAAACAAGAGCGCAAAGGCGCCGATCGATCCCGCAAGCGTTGCAAGATCCCAGAATGTCGGATAGAACAGATGCCACGACGACGGCAGAAAATCCCGTGCGAGGCTTTGCACGATGATCATGAATCGTTCGAGCCACATTCCGACCAGCACCACGATGCCGACGACGAACAGCGCGATCGGCCGATGACGAACGCGCGTCGACCATAGCGCTTGCGGAAGCAGGACGTTGCACAACATCACCGACCACGTGATCGGCGCGTAGGCGCCGACATAGCGGTCGACGATCATCGCAATCTCGAACGAATCGGCGCTGTAGAACGCGGTGAAAGCCTCGACGACATAGCTGTAGGCAACCAGGAGTCCGGTCACCAGCAACAGCGTGCCCATCTTGGCGAGGTGGCGGTCGGTGATCAGATCGCGGAGCCTGAACGCCGATCGCAGTGGAACGGCGATGACGATCGCCATCGCGAAGCCCGAATAAAGCGCGCCTGCGACGAAGTACGGTGGGAAGATCGTCGAGTGCCAGCCGGGGACGAGACCGAACGAGAAATCGAGCGACACGACGCTGTGCACCGAGATCACGAGCGGCGTCGCGAGTCCCGCCATCAGCAGATACGCGGTCTCGAAGCGATGCCAGTGTCGCGCTTCGCCGCGCCAGCCCATCGCCGCGAGACCGTACAAGATCTGCTTGGCACGCGAACCCGCGCGATCGCGGAGCGTCGCAAGGTCAGGCAGCAGGCCCATGTACCAGAAGAGCGCTGACACGATGATGTACGTGCTGATCGCGAAGATGTCCCACACGAGCGGGCTCCGCCATTGCGGCCACACGTTCATCACGTCCGGATAGGGGACGAGCCAATAGAAAAACCACGGACGTCCAAGATGCAGTATCGGCATCAGTCCCGCCATCGCGACGGCGAAGATCGTCATGGCTTCGGCAAAGCGATTGATCGACGTGCGCCAGTGCTGGCGCAATAACAACAGGAATGCCGAAATGAACGTGCCGGCGTGGCCGATGCCGACCCACCAGACGAAGTTCGTGAGCGCGAAGGCCCATGCGACCGGCTGGTTGATGCCCCAGATGCCGACACCTGTCGCGAACAGATAGCTGATCGCGACGATGAACAAGAGCGTCAGCGCTGCGCTGAGCGCAAAACCGGCGACAAAGCCCCAGTGCACCGGCCGCTCGAGCACGATGCCGGCGATTCGGTCGGTAATTTGCGCGCCGCTGTAGCGCGGCGCCGTCGCGTCAGCTGTCACGGCGGGTTCCGGTTTCGAGCGCGGCGCTCGCGCGCTCGAGTCGCGGCGACGCGTTCGTGATGTGCACCAGATACGTCGTGCGCGGCCGCGTGTTCAGATCTGCGAGCAGCGCGTAATCGAGCGGCGATTGCTTTCGCCTGCTCACGGCGCTCTCCCGATCGTGCAAGTCGCCGAACACGATTGCGCGCGTCGGACAAACCGCCTGGCAGGCCGTGACGATGTCGCCGTCACGGAGCGAGCGTCCGTCTCGGTCCGCGGCGATCTTCGCAGTCGTAATGCGCTGCAGGCAATAGTTGCATTTCTCCATCACGCCGCGCATGCGCACGGTGACTTCCGGATTACGCTGTGCAGCAAGTGCCGGCGTATCCTTCGAATACTGCAGAAAATTGAAGCGGCGAACCTTGTAGGGGCAGTTGTTCGAGCAGAATCTCGTGCCGACGCAGCGGTTGTAGACCTGCACGTTGATGCCCTGCGCATCGTGCACCGACGCTTCGACAGGACAGACGACCTCGCAGGGTGCGTGCTCGCATTGCATGCACGGGACCGGCTGAAACACGGTGCGCGGATTCCGAACCGGCCCGTCGTAGTAACGATCGACGCGGATCCAGTGCATCTCGCGTCCGTTCATCATTTCATCCCTGCCGACGACTGGAATGTTGTTCTCCGCTTGGCAGGCGATCGTGCAGGCGCCGCAGCCGATGCACGACGACAGATCGATGCTCATCGCCCATGCATAAGGCCCGGTCGGGGGAGAGTCGTAGAGCGTTCGAGCGTCGCGGTAGCCAGGTGTGCCGCACTTCTCCGCTGTGCATGCCGCGGCCTGTGCGGCCGTATACGAACGAATGATGTCGCGGCCTTCCATGCGCCCATGCGTCTGTGCGCATGCCAGCGGATGGCGCGCACCGGTCGCGGCAATCGTCAGGTTCTGCGCGAGCCACGCCGCGTCGCTTGTACGCAGCGCATAGGCATTGGCGCCAAGTCCACTGCCGACTGCGCCGGCGCGTGAGCGCCCATAACCCAGCGCCAATGTCACCGACGTTTCGGGCGCCCCCGGCATCACCCACGCCGGCGCAGTGATGTTGCGCGTGCCTACGCGCAGCTCGATAACATCCTCGTTATCGATGCCGAGACGCTGCGCGAGAGAGGGCGCGATGAGCGCCGCATTGTCCCAGGCAAGTTGCGATAGCGGCTTCGGCAGTTCCTGCAGCCACGCGTTGTTCGCATGACGCCCATCCGCGATCCGCGGGTCGGGTGCGAAGACGAGCTCGAGGCTGTCGCCGGCCGACGGTAAGTCGGAGTTCGATGCAATCAAGTCGTTACGCAACGCAGGCCGTTGCGCATCGAATGCGCTGCCGGAGACAACCCCGACGCGCAACGCGTCTTCGAAGAATGCATCGATGTCGCGGGACGTGCGATTTCGCCATGCGCTCCGCAGCAGCTCGCGTCCGTTCGGCGCGACATCGCCTGCGACGACGGCGAAGAGCTCCGGCGTCGATTTGCCGCCATACAGCGGCGCAATGCAAGGCTGTTGCAGCGAAACCGTGCCGTCGAATGCGCGGACATCCCCCCAGCTTTCGAGCGGATGCGCGGCGGGCACATGCCAATCGCAGCGAGCCGCCGTCTCGTCGACGTAGAGTCCATGATGCGCTTTGAACGCGACGCGCTCGAGGGCCTGCGCGAATGCGAGATCGACCGGCGCGTCGTAGACGGGATTCGAACCGGTGATGAGAAGCGCATCGACGTCGCCATTTCCCATCGCTTGCACGAGATCGCGAATGGATTCGAGTTGATCGGTCGGACCCGCGATGACCGGCGTCGAAAAGACGACGGTGTTGTCGAAATTGCCGAGGCGGTCGTTGATCGCGTGTGCAATCGCGTGCACGATCGGAGGCTGGCGCTCACCCGCGACGACGATCGATGCGCCGCGCGCATCCTTGAGATCGGCAACGACCGCAGCAAGCCACGCGTCGCGCAAAGGCTGGCTATCGTCGAGCGCGGACATGATCGAGCGCGCTGCAGCGCCGATTTCGGCGCCGCGCATTGGCAAGCGATGATCGGCGGCCGCGCCGGTCAGCGTAGGCGTGCATTCGATCGCGTAGAGGCGGCTTCGATCGTTTCCAGCAACACCCGCGTTGCGGGTTGCACTGAAATCGCGCGCGTAGCGGACGCACCCCGGCATACCGTCGAGGAAGTCGGCATCGAGCGCGAGCACGACGCGGGCGCGCTCGAATCGGTAGATCGTTTCGAACGGTGCGCCGAATGCCAGCCGCGTGCCCGCGTATGCATTGTCGCGGTTCAACGGCTGCCATTGATGCCAGTGCGCCTCGGGAAGACGCTTGAGTAGCGCTGCGATCTGCGCGTGCAGCGACGGCGACGTCACCGTATCGCTCAGGAT
>DASXPO010000084.1:0-7408 GCA_036493535.1 Casimicrobiaceae bacterium | reverse complement strand
CAGGTGGGGGTGCCCTACATCATCGTGTACTTGAATAAAGCGGACATGGTGGACGACAAGGAGTTGCTGGAGTTGGTGGAGATGGAAGTGCGGGAGCTCTTGTCCAAGTACCAGTTTCCGGGGGAGAAGACGCCGATCGTGATTGGGTCGGCGAAGCTGGCGCTGGAAGGCGACAAGAGCGAACTCGGGGAAGGCTCGATCATGAAGTTGGCCGACGCGCTGGATAGCTATATTCCGCAGCCGGAGCGGGCGATCGACGGGCCGTTTTTGATGCCGGTGGAAGACGTGTTCTCGATCAGTGGTCGGGGGACGGTGGTGACCGGGCGGGTGGAGCGGGGGATTGTGAAGGTGGGGGACACGCTGGAGATCATCGGGCTCAAGCCGACGATCACCACGGTGTGCACGGGGGTGGAGATGTTTCGGAAGTTGCTGGACCAGGGTCAGGCGGGGGACAACATCGGGGTGCTGCTGCGAGGCACCAAGCGGGAAGAGGTGGAGCGTGGGCAAGTCTTGGCGAAGCCGGGGAGTATCACGCCGCACACCAAGTTCACCTGCGAGGTGTACGTTCTAAGCAAGGAAGAAGGGGGTCGGCACACGCCGTTTTTTCCGGGGTATCGGCCGCAGTTTTATTTTCGGACCACGGATGTGACGGGGTCAATCGAGTTGCCGGCGGGGACGGAGATGGTGATGCCGGGGGACAACATTGGGATGACGGTGCAGTTGATTGCGCCGATTGCGATGGAAGAGGGGTTGCGCTTTGCGATCCGCGAAGGCGGACGCACGGTGGGCGCCGGGGTCGTCGCCAAGGTCATCGAGTAAGGAACGGACATGCAAAACCAACGTATCCGCATCCGGCTGAAAGCGTTCGATTACAAGCTGATCGATCAGTCGGCGCTCGAGATCGTCGAGACGGCCAAGCGCTCCGGCGCCGTCGTCAAGGGTCCGGTGCCGCTGCCGACGAAAATCGAGCGCTACGACGTCCTGCGCTCGCCGCATGTGAACAAGACGTCGCGCGATCAATTCGAAATTCGCACGCACCTGCGCTTGATGGACATCATCGATCCGACCGACAAGACCGTCGATCAATTGATGAAGCTCGATCTGCCGGCCGGCGTCGACGTCGAGATCAAGTTGCAATAGCAAAAGTTGAATGGATGAATCGGCCGCCGGTCAATCGCAATCGGCGGCATTGAAAGGACTATGACAATGAGCCTTGGAATGGTAGGACGCAAGATCGGCATGACGCGCGTTTTCGCCGACGACGGCAGCGCCGTGCCGGTGACCGTGCTCGACATCGGCAACAATCGCGTCACGCAGATCAAGACGCCCGAGAACGACGGCTATGCCGCCGTGCAGCTGACGTTCGGCAAACGTCGCGCGTCGCGCGTGACCAAGCCGCAAGCGGGCCATCTGGGCAAAGCGGGCGCGGAAGCCGGCGAGATGCTGAAGGAATTCCGGATCGCCGCCAACGACGTCGCGAAATTCAAGCCGGGCGACGTGATCGGTGCGGACACGTTTACGGTCGGTCAGTTGGTCGACGTCACCGGAACGACGAAGGGACGCGGGTTTACCGGCGTCATCCGCCGTCACCACTTCAGCTCGAACCGCGCGTCGCACGGCAATTCGCTGTCGCACAACACGCCGGGCTCGATCTCGATGGCGCAGGATCCGGGTCGCGTGTTTCCCGGCAAGCGGATGGCCGGACATTACGGCAGCGTGACGCGTACCGTGCAGACGCTGCCCGTCGTGCGCGTCGACACGGAGCGCGGGCTGTTGCTCGTGAAGGGCTCGGTCCCCGGCGCCGACGGCGAGCACATCGTCGTGCGTCCGTCGGTCAAGACTCCTGCAAAGAAAGGAGCCTGACATGGATCTCAAGCTGATCAACGACAGCGGTAAGCCGGCGGCGACGCACGCGGCTTCCGATGCGCTGTTTGCGCGCGATTACAACGAAGCGCTGATCCACCAGGTGATCACGGCGTTTCAGGCGAACGGACGGCAGGGCACGCGCGCGCAAAAGGGCCGCGGTGAGGTGAACAAATCGCACAAGAAGCCGTGGCGGCAAAAAGGTACGGGCCGCGCGCGCGCAGGCCAGGCGAACAGCCCCTTGTGGCGCGGGGGCGGCAAGATTTTTCCGTCGTCGCCCGACGAGAATTTTTCGCAGAAGCTGAACCGCAAGATGTACCGCGCAGGGCTCGCGTCGATCCTGTCCCAACTGGTGCGCGAGGAGCGCCTGTCGGTGATCGACGGGCTCGCGCTCGAGACACCGAAGACGAAGCAATTCGCGCAGAAGATGAAGGGCTATGGATTGGACGGTACCGTGCTCGTCGTGACCGACAAGCTCGACGATAACGTGTATTTGAGCTCGCGCAATCTTGCGGACGTGCTCGTGCTCGAGACGCGCGAAGTCGATCCGGTCACGCTCGTGCGCTTTCATCATGTTCTGCTGACCAAGGCCGCCGTCGCGCAGTTCGAGGAGCTTTTGTCATGAATTCGGCCAAGTACAACAGCGAACGCCTGATGACCGTGTTGCTCGCGCCCGTCGTTTCCGAAAAAGCAACTTATATTGCCGACAAGCATCAGCAGGTCATCTTTCGCGTCGTTCAGAACGCGACCAAGCCTGAAGTGAAGGCTGCCGTCGAGCTGATGTTCGGCAAGAAGGACAAGCCGATCGAAGTGGCGTCCGTGCAGATCGTCAATGTCCAGGGCAAGAAAAAGCGCTTCGGTCAATTCAACGGCCGCCGGCGCGATTGGAAGAAGGCCTATGTGTGCCTGAAGCCGGGACAGGAAATCAACTTCGCGGCGGAGGTGTAATCGAATGGCACTCGTCAAAGTCAAACCGACGTCCGCCGGACGCCGCTCGCTGATCAAGGTCGTCAATCACGATCTGCACAAAGGCGCGCCGGTTGCTTCGCTGGTCGAAAGCCAGAAGCGCGGATCGGGCCGCAACAACAACGGCCATATCACGATTCGGCACAAGGGCGGCGGGCACAAGCACCACTATCGCGTCGTCGATTTCCGGCGTAACAAGGACGGCATTGCCGCGAAGGTCGAGCGGCTCGAATACGATCCGAACCGCAGCGCCAATATCGCGTTGTTGCTGTATATCGACGGCGAACGCCGTTACATCATCGCGCCGCGCGGACTTGCCGTCGGCGCGCAATTGATGTCGGGAGTCGAAGCGCCGATCAAGCCGGGCAACACGCTCGCACTGCGCAACATTCCGGTCGGCACGACGGTTCACTGCGTCGAGATGCAGCCTGGGAAAGGCGCGCAACTCGCGCGTTCGGCGGGCGCGGGCGTGCAATTGCTCGCGCGCGAAGGCGCCTACGCGCAATTGCGGTTGCGTTCCGGCGAAATTCGCAAAGTGCACGTCGATTGCCGTGCGACGATCGGCGAGGTCGGCAACGAAGAGCACAGCCTGCGTTCGATCGGCAAGGCCGGCGCACAGCGCTGGCGCGGCATTCGCCCGACGGTGCGCGGTATCGCCATGAATCCGGTCGACCATCCGATGGGCGGGCGCACCAACGGCGGCGGCGGATGGCATCACCCGATGTCGCCGTGGGGCACGCCGGCGAAGGGTTACAAAACGCGCAAGAACAAGCGCACGGACACGATGATCGTGCGCCGTCGCCACGCAGCAAAGGGATAACGTATGGCACGTTCGATCAAGAAGGGTCCGTTCGTCGACGATCACCTGCTGAAGAAGGTGGAAGCCGCGCGCGCAGTCAACGACAAGCGTCCGATCAAAACGTGGTCGCGACGTTCGACGATCACGCCGGATTTCGTCGGCCTGACGATCGCCGTCCACAACGGCAAGCAGCACATTCCGGTGTACGTGTCGGAGAACATGGTCGGTCACAAATTGGGCGAATTCGCGATGACGCGCACGTTCAAGGGCCATTCGTCCGACAGGAAGGTCGCGGCCCCCACGACGCCGCCGCCGCGGAAGTAGGAGACGACGATGCAAACCACTGCAACGCTGCGCGGCGTTCGGCTGTCGGCCCAGAAGGGCCGGCTCGTCGCCGATCAGATCCGCGGAATGCCGGTCGACAAGGCGCTCGACCTGCTCGCGTTCAGCCCGAAAAAAGGTGCGCGCATCCTGAAGAAGGTGCTCGAGTCCGCGATCGCCAACGCCGAGCACAACGAAGGCGCCGACATCGACGAGTTGAAGGTCACGACGATCTACGTCGACAAAGCGGCGACGTTGAAGCGCTTCACCGCGCGCGCCAAGGGCCGCGGTAACGTCATCGGCAAACAAACCTGCCACATTCGCGTCGTCGTCGGCGACGGCAACGACAAGTAAGGATCGCCATGGGACAGAAGATTCATCCGATCGGTTTCCGCTTAGGCGTCGCGCGCAATTGGACGTCGAAGTGGTTCGCCAACAGCAAGCATTATGGTCCGACGCTTTCCGAGGACATCAAGGTGCGCGAGTATCTGAAGAAGAAGCTCGCGCACGCGTCGGTCGCCAAGGTCACGATCGAGCGGCCGGCGAAGAACGCCCGGATCACGATTCATAGCGCACGACCGGGCGTGGTGATCGGGAAGAAGGGCGAGGACATCGAGACGCTCCGCGCCGACCTGCGCAAGATGATGGGCGGCGACGTCGGCTTGAACATCGAAGAGATTCGCAAGCCCGAGATCGACGCGCAACTGATCGCCGATTCAATCGCGCAACAGTTGGAGAAGCGGATCATGTTCCGTCGCGCGATGAAGCGCGCGATGCAAAACGCGATGCGGCTCGGTGCCCAGGGCATCAAGATCATGAGCTCGGGGCGGTTGAACGGCGTCGAAATCGCACGTTGCGAGTGGTACCGCGAAGGCCGCGTGCCGCTCCACACGTTGCGCGCCGACATCGATTATGGATTTTCCGAGGCGCGCACGACGTACGGCGTCATCGGTATAAAAGTTTGGGTGTTCAAGGGCGAGGTCCTGGCGCACAACGCGGAGCCGACCGCAGTGCCCGCCCCGGCGCCCGAAGCGCCGAAACGCCCGCGCCGCGCGGGAGCAGGAGCGAAGAATGCTGCAGCCAGCTAGAAGGAAATATCGCAAGGAGCAGAAGGGTCGCAACAAGGGCGTCGCGACCGTCGGCAATAAGGTGAGCTTCGGCGAATACGGCTTGAAGGCCGTCGGTCGCGGACGGTTGACGTCGCGGCAGATCGAAGCGGCGCGGCGGGCGATGACGCGGCATATCAAGCGCGGCGGCCGGATCTGGATTCGCATCTTTCCGGACAAGCCCGTGTCGAAGAAGCCCGCCGAAGTGCGCATGGGCAACGGCAAGGGCAATCCGGAGTACTACGTCTGCGAGATCCAGCCGGGCAAGGTGCTCTACGAGATGGACGGCGTCGACGAGCCTTTGGCGCGGCAGGCGTTCGCCCTCGCGGCGGCCAAGCTGCCGATCCAGACGACGTTCGTCCAGCGTTTGTTGGGCTGACGGAGACTCGCGATGAAATCAACCGATTCGAAAAAGTCGCTCGCCGACAGGTCGCCCGCCGAGCTCAAGACGGAGCTCGACGCGCTCCTCAAGGAACAATTCGGTTTGCGAATGCAGGTCGCTACGCAGCAACTGCAGAACACGTCGAAGATAAAGCAGGTTCGCCGCGGCATCGCGCGTGTGCGCACGTTGATTCACGAAAAGACGAGAGCAGCATGACAGAGCAAAAGACGAGTGGTGTCCCCGCGGAAGCCGCGCCCGTCCGCAAGCCGCTGGTCGCGACCGAGACCGGTCGCGTGGTCAGCGACAAGATGAACAAGACGGTGACCGTGTTGGTCGAGCGGCGCGTCAAGCATCCGCTCTACGGCAAGGTCGTCACGAAGTCGGCGAAATATCACGCCCACGACGAGAACAACGAGTACAAGCAGGGCGACCTGGTCGAGATCGTCGCGACCCGCAAGCTGTCGAAGACGAAGGCCTGGAAAGTGTCGAAATTGCTCGAAAAGGCCAAAGAAGTCTAGAAATTCACCGGTTCAGGGATTGCCAATGGGCAAAATCCGGGCCATAATTCCAGTTTCGCCCGCCGCGACATCGAGCCCGAGTCGCGGCCCATTTCCCCGGGGCCGGGAAGCCTTCACGAGGCTGACCAAAGCCCGCGACGGGGTCCAAAACTGGCCGCCTGACCATAGGGACGTGCCGGTCCGACCGCCAACGGTGCGGCAGATCGGCGGGCGGGTTAAGTTGGAGAAGAGCGCGTCATGATTCAAATGCAGACGGTGCTGGACGTCGCCGACAACACGGGCGCGCGTTCGGTGATGTGCATCAAGGTGCTGGGCGGCAGCAAGCGCCGCTACGCGCATATCGGCGACGTGATCAAGGTCTCGGTGAAGGACGCCGCGCCGCGCGGTCGCGTCAAGAAGGGCGAGATTTACAGCGCTGTCGTCGTGCGCACGCGCGCGGGCGTGCGGCGCGATGACGGTTCCCTCGTGCGGTTCGATACCAACGCTGCGGTCTTGCTCACCCCCAAGCTCGAGCCGATCGGCACGCGCATTTTCGGGCCCGTCACGCGCGAGTTGCGGACGGAGCGATTCATGAAAATCGTCTCGCTTGCGCCGGAAGTGCTGTAAGGAGATTTTCAAATGCGCAAGATCAAGAAGGGTGACAACGTCGTCGTCATCGCGGGACGCGACAAGGGCAAGCGCGGCGACGTCGCACGCATCGTCGATGAAGCGCATGTCGTCGTGAACGGCATCAACGCGATGAAAAAGCACGCGAAGCCGAATCCGCTCAAGAACCAGCCGGGCGGGATCATCTCGAAAGAGGTGCCGATCCATGTTTCGAACATTGCAATCTGGAATCCGGTTACGCAAAAACCCGATCGCATCGGTTTTCGCACGATGGACGACGGCCGCAAGCTGCGGTTCTACAAGTCGAATGGCGAGTTGATCAATGCCTGACGAGAAGCAGAAGGAAAAGAAAGCGCCGAAGACTGACAAGCCGAAGGCGGCGAAGGTCGATAAGGCGCAGGGCGGCGCCAAGCCGGCGAAGGCGCCCAAGGCGGCGCAACCGGCCGAGCTTGCCCATGACGCCGATCAGCCTCATCAACCTGCGCGGCTCAAAGAGGTCTTCAAAAAGGAAATCGCGCCGGCATTGACCAAGCAATTCGGCTACCAGACGCCGATGCAGGTGCCGCGCATCAGCAAGATTACGCTCAACATGGGCGTGGGCGAAGCGACGTCCGACAAGAAAATTCTCGACAACGCCGTCGGCGACATGACCAAGATTTCCGGGCAGAAGCCGGTGATCACCAAGGCGCGCAAGGCGATCGCCGGGTTCAAGATCCGCGAAGGCTATCCGATCGGTTGTACGGTCACGCTGCGGCAGGAGCGGATGTACGAATTTCTCGATCGCCTGATCTCGGTCGCGCTGCCGCGCGTACGCGACTTCCGCGGCGTGTCGGGTCGCGGCTTCGAC
>DASXPO010000083.1:0-14105 GCA_036493535.1 Casimicrobiaceae bacterium | reverse complement strand
CACGTATTTCGCGTGGCGCAACACCAAACAGGAATTGACCGAGTATTTCACCGAGCTCGCGCACGGACCCGGTCGCGATTATTTCCGGCCGAACTGCTGGCCGAATACGCCCGACATCCTGACCGAATACCTGCAGGTCGGTGGACGGCCGGCGTTCATGGCACGCCTCGTCCTCGCTGCGACGCTATCGGCCAATTACGGCATCTACGGGCCGGCGTACGAGCATTGCGAAAACCGTCCGCGTGAAGCGGGCAGCGAGGAATACCTGGACTCCGAGAAGTATCAGCTTCGTGCGTGGGATCTCGACCGTCCCGACAGCCTCGCCGCTTTCATTGGCCGGGTGAACGCGGCGCGGCGCGAGAATGCCGCGTTGCAATCCGATCGCGTGCTGGCGTTCTTCTCGACGGACAACGATCAACTGATCGCCTATGCGAAGGCAACACCCGATCGATCGAATGTCGTCGTCGCCGTCGTCAACCTCGATCCGCATCATGTTCAATCGGGTTGGATCGACGTCGATCTCGACTGGCTCGGCGTCGACGAAGGTTCGGCGTATCAGATGCACGATCTCCTGACCGGCGCGCGCTACTTGTGGAACGGCCGACGCAATTTCGTATCGCTCGATCCGGCTCGCGTGCCCGCGCACGTATTTCGCGTACGCCGCCGCGTTCACACCGAGCGCGACTTCGACTACTTCGGATAGGACTCAAAGGTCTAAATGGATCGGGCAACGCTTCCGCCGGCGCAGCTTCAGGATGCGACGGCGCTCACCGACGACGCGCTCTGGTACAAGGACGCGATCGTCTACGAGCTGCACGTCAAGGCATTTTTCGATTCGAACAACGACGGCATCGGCGATTTTCGCGGCTTGACCGAAAAGCTCGATTACATCCAGGAACTGGGCGTCAACACGATCTGGCTGTTGCCGTTCTACCCCTCGCCGATGAAGGATGATGGTTACGACGTCGCCGATTATCACAACGTTCATGCGCCCTACGGCACGCGGCAGGATTTTCGCCATTTCTCTCGCGAGGCGCATCGTCGCGGACTCCGCATCATCACCGAGCTGATCGTCAATCACACCTCCGATCAGCACCCGTGGTTTCAGGCGGCGCGTCGCGCGCCGCTCGATTCGGTCAAGCGCGATTACTACGTGTGGAGCGACGATCCCCGCAAATACGCCGGCACACGGATCATCTTTACCGATACCGAGAAATCCAATTGGACGTGGGACGACGTCGCGCAGGCGCACTACTGGCACCGTTTCTTCAGCCATCAGCCCGACCTGAATTTCGACAATCCGCGCGTGCTGAAGGCGATTTTCAAGACGATGCAGTTCTGGCTCGACATGGGCGTCGACGGATTCCGGCTGGATGCGATTCCGTATCTCTGCGAGCGGGAGGGCACGAACAACGAGAACCTGCCCGAGACGCACGCCGTGATCAAGCAGATCCGCCGGTTGGTCGACGAGCGCTACGGCGATCGCGTGCTGCTTGCGGAAGCGAACCAATGGCCGGAGGACGTCTACGACTATTTCGGCAACGGCGACGAATGCCATATGGCGTATCACTTCCCGCTGATGCCGCGGATGTACATGGCGATCGCGCAGGAGGACCGCTATCCGATCACCGAGATCATGCAGCAGACGCCGGACATTCCGGACAACTGCCAGTGGGCGATCTTTCTCCGCAACCACGACGAGCTGACGCTCGAGATGGTGACGAAGAAGGAGCGCGACTACATGTATCAGATGTACGCCGGCGACCCGCGTGCGCGGTTGAACCTCGGCATCCGCCGGCGCCTCGCGCCATTGCTCGAAAACGACATCGACAAGATCAAGCTGATGAACAGCCTGCTGTTATCGATGCCGGGATCGCCGATCATCTATTACGGCGACGAGATCGGCATGGGCGATAACATGTATCTCGGCGATCGCGACGGCGTGCGAACGCCGATGCAATGGGGCCCCGATCGCAACGCCGGTTTCTCCACCGTCGATCCGCAGCGTCTTTATCTGCCGCCGATCATGGATCCGCTGTACGGATTTCAGTCGGTCAACGTCGAGGCGCAAACGCGCGAGCCGACATCGCTCTTGAACTGGATGCGCCGAATGCTGGCCGCGCGGAAGACCTATAAGGCTTTCGGGCGCGGAACGCTCGCGTTTCTGCGACCCGGCAATCGCAAGATTCTCGCGTATTTGCGCGAATACGGCGACGAGGCGCTGCTGTGCGTCGCCAACCTCGCGCGATCGGCGCAGCCGGTCGAGCTGGATCTCGGCACGTACAAGGGCCGCATTCCCGTGGAGCTCATGGGCCGCACGCCGTTTCCGCCGGTCGGCGAGCTGCCGTATTTGCTCACACTGCCGTCGTATGGCTTTCTCTGGTTCAAGCTCACTCAAAAAGCCGAAATTCCCGCGTGGCACGACGAACGCTTGCCGCGCGACGACGTGCCGGTGCTCGTGCTATTCGATGGCTGGGAGAGTTTTTTCCGCGATCGCGTCGTGCCGTGGCGAATCGGGGCAGCCGAGCGCGTGCGCACGCGATTCGAGCGCGAGGTTCTGCCCGACTATTTCGCGGCACAGCGCTGGTATGCCGCCAAGGGCGACGCGGCAAAGCGCGTCGCGCTGATCGACAGCGTGAAGTGGAAGGTGAGCGGCGCCGAATATCTCGTCGCGCTCTTTCGAACCGAGTACGCGGATACCGAGCCGCAGCTCTATTTCGTCCCACTCGCGCTGGCGTTCGATGAACGAGAAAGCGATCGCCATCGCGCGCTCCTGCCGGACGCGATCGCCAAAGTGCGCCAGCAGGCCGATGTCGGCGTTGTGGCGGATGCCTTCGCGGACGAAGGTTTTTGCCGTGCGCTCGTGCGCGCGATCGGAGAGCGCGGCGAGCTTTCGACGACCAGCGGTACGCTGCGGTTCGAGCCGACGATTGCCTATCGGGAGCTGGCACAAGCCGATCTCGACGCGCTCAAGATGCGCTTGCTCGGCGCGCGCACCACCAATTCGTCGGTCATCCTTGGCGACCATTGGTTTTTGAAGATCTATCGGCGTTTGCGCGCGGGCATCAACCCCGAGGCGGAAATCGGACGATTTTTAACCGATGTCGCGCATTTCCCGAACGTCGTCCCCGTCGCTGGAACGTTGGATTACATCGGCGCTGACGGCCGCTACACGCTCGCGCTCCTGCAAGCGTATGTCGAGAATCAAGGCGACGTCTGGAACTACACGCAAAACTATCTCGGCCATTTCTTCGATCAAAGGCCGAGCGATTCGGCGGCGCCGCCCGCCGCGGAGCTGCACACCGGCTATCTGGCGCTGGTTCGGACGTTGGGCCGGCGCGTTGCGGAGCTTCATCGCGCGCTTGCGATGAAGTCAGGCGATTCCGCATTCGATCCCGAGCCGATCGATGCGAAGGAAGCCGCAAACTGGGCGCGACAAGCGCGCCGTGAAGCCGTTGCCGCGCTCGATATGCTGGAACGTCGCCGCGCTACCGTGCCCGAGAGCTCGCAAGCCGACGTCAAGGCGGTGCTGGCGTTTCGCGCCGATGTGCTGAGTCGCATCGACGCGGCCGGCGCACGCGCACACACCGGACGCAAGTCGCGCATCCACGGCGATCTACACCTCGGCCAACTGCTGCTGCGGCAAAACGATTTCGTCATCATCGATTTCGAAGGCGAGCCGCAGAAGAGCATCGACGAGCGGCGTGCCAAGCATTCGCCGATGAAAGACGTCGCGGGAATGCTCCGCTCGTTCAACTATGCAATGCACGTCGCCGTCGATCAGGCCGGCGTCAATCGTCCGGAGACACGGGGCGCGCTCGAGGCGCACGGACGCGCATGGGAAGCCGAAGTACGCAAGGCGTTCCTCAATGCTTATCGCGAGCACGCCGATACCGAGGCCGCGTTCGGATCGGCCGACAACGCCGCCGCGCTGCTCGACATGTTCACGCTCGAGAAAGCGTGCTACGAGCTTCGGTACGAATTGGGGAACCGCCCCGACTGGGTCCACGTCGCGCTCCGCGGCGTGTTGGAATCGCTTTCGCCGCCACTCGTGGAAGCGGCCGAGCCCGCCCTCGAAACCAGCGGCAAATGAGAGGAATCGCTATGGAACGCATTGACATGATGTGGGAGCCGGTCCGCGTCATCCTCGTTCAAATCGGCGAATTCTTTCCCCGTGTGGTGCTGGCGATCCTCATCCTGATCCTCGGATGGCTCCTTGCGAAAGCACTTCGCTTCGCGGCGCTCAAGGCATTGCGCGCGATCAATTTCAACGTCCTCACCGAGAAGGCGGGCATCGACGGCTTCATCAAGCAAGGCGGCGGCGAGCTCGACACGACGCAGGTGCTTGGTCTATTGATCTACTGGCTCGTCATCCTCGCGGCATTGATGATCGCGTTCAACAGCATGGGTCTGGCGTACGTCACCGACCTGGTAGGCCGCGTGCTGCTATTCGTTCCGAGAGTGATTGTTTCGGTCGTGATCCTCGCGTTCGGCGCGTATCTCGCGCGGTTCGTCGGCGCCGCGGTCGCGACGTATTGCAAAGGCATTTCGTTACCGGATGCCGCGGTCGTGGGCCGGCTCGCGTTCTGGGCGGTGCTCATATTCGTCGTCCTCGTGGCGCTTGATCAGCTTGGTCTCGGCGACATCATTCGACAAAGCTTTCTCATCGTGCTCGCCGCGTTCGCGCTCGGATTCGCGCTCGCGTTCGGAATCGGCGGTCAGAAAAGGGCGGCCGATTGGCTCGAGCGTTGGTCGCGCCAGCACGAAAAGGAAACGCGCGAAGAGTCTCGAACAGCGCGGTTGCGTTGAATCGGCGTAGCGGCAGTCGATCGACTCGAGAAGCGCGCGCGTGATCACGCCCAGCGTTGTATGGCCAGGCCGGCCGTACCCCCTCGGCGCGACGTGGGACGGCGAGGGCGTGAACTTCGCGCTGTATTCGTCACATGCGCATCTCGTCGAGCTGGTCATCTTCGATCCGAGCGGTCGTCGCGAATTAAAGCGCTTCGCGCTACCCGAGCGCACGGACCTGGTCTGGCATGCGTATTTGCCCGAAGCCCGGCCCGGCCTCTTGTACGGGTACCGCGTTCACGGACCTTATCGGCCCGAAGAAGGGCTTCGCTTCAATTGGCACAAGCTCCTGCTGGATCCCTATGCCCGGAGCATCGTCGGCTCGATTCGCTGGAGCGACGCGCTCTACGGACACACACCGGGACATCGACGCGAAGACTTGTCGTACGACCGCCGCGACAGCGCACGGGCGATGCCGAAATGCCGCGTGGTCGAATCGGCGTTCAGTTGGGACGACGACCGGCCGCCCTCCGTCCCGTGGAACGAATCGGTGATCTATGAGCTGCACGTGCGCGGATTCACGCGGCGACATCCCGACATTGCGGCCACATTGCGCGGCACATATGCGGGCCTCGCATCGGCGCCGGCGATCGAGCATCTGAAACGCCTCGGCGTCACCGCAATCGAATTGATGCCGGTGCACGCGTTCGTCGACGAGCGAACGCTGATCGAGCGCGGGCTCCGCAACTACTGGGGGTACAACACGATCGGCTTCTTCGCGCCGGACGCGCGCTATGCGTCGCAAGATGATCCGGTCGGCGAATTCAAGGCAATGGTCAAGACGCTGCACAAGGCGGGGCTGGAGGTGATCCTCGACGTCGTTTACAACCACACGGCGGAGGGCAACGAAAACGGGCCGATGTTGTGCTTCCGCGGGATCGACAACAGCGCCTACTATCGATTACGCGAGGACAGCCCCCGCCACTACGTCGACATCACCGGTTGCGGCAACACGCTCGACATGCGGCATCCGCGCGCGTTTCAAATGATGATGGACTCGCTACGCTATTGGGTCGCCGACATGCACGTCGACGGTTTTCGCTTCGACCTTGCGTCAGCGCTCGGCCGCGAGCTCCGTCAAAGCGATCACATCGGACCTTTTTTCGGGTTGCTGCGCCAGGATCCGCTGCTCGCCCGCGTCAAGTTGATCGCGGAGCCCTGGGATCTGGGCGAAGGCGGTTATCAGCTCGGCCGGTTTCCATCGGGATGGTCGGAATGGAACGACCGCTATCGCGACGTCGTGCGCGCGTACTGGAAAGGTGACGGCGGCTTGATCGGCGAATTCGCACGACGACTGACGGGATCGAGCGATCTGTACGCCCCGGGCGGGCGTCACCCGCATGCCAGCATCAACTTCGTCACCGCGCACGATGGCTTCACGCTGACCGATCTGGTTTCGTACAACGTCAAGCACAACGAAGCGAATCTCGAGGGCAACCGGGACGGCAACGATCACAATGTGTCGTGGAATTGCGGTGTCGAAGGTCCAACCGACAATCCCGACATCCGCGCACTGCGTGCTCGGCAGAAGCGCAACCTGCTGGCGACGCTGCTCTTCTCGCAAGGCGTTCCGATGATCGCGTCGGGCGACGAGATCGGCCGCACGCAAAATGGCAACAACAACGCGTACTGTCAGGACAACGAGCTCAGCTATCTCGATTGGAATCTCGACGACGAGCGCGAGCAAATGCTTGCATTCACCCGCCGGCTGATCGCGTTGCGGCGCAAACATCCGGTCTTCATGCGCCGTCGCTTTCTCGAGGGCGAGGCGCCCGAAGGCGCGAGCAGCAAGGACGTCACCTGGCTGACGCCTGCCGGCAGCGAGATGACGGTCGTCGAATGGAATCAGGAGTTTGCGCGATGCATCGGCGTGTTGCTCGCCGGCGACGCGTTTGGCGAGACCGACGCCCGGGGCCGATCGGTTCGTGACGACAATCTCCTGCTCCTCTTCAACGCGTATCACGACGCGATCGCGTTTCATTTGCCGCCTGCCAACGGCACGGGGGAGTGGCTCGTGCTGATCGACACGGCGAAGGACGGCGGCCTCCCGATTGGGCAAACGCATCACACCGAGCCGATCTATCCGCTAGCCGGACGCTCGGTCGTGCTGATGCTCGATGTGCGGACCGCTCAAACGCCATCGTCCGCTTGATCGATGAGCGATAAGCTGCAGCGCCTCGTGCGGCTTCACGGGATCGAGGCCACTTATCACGACATCTGGGGCACATCGCATCGCGTCAGCGACGATACGCTTCGCGCAGTGTTGGCGGCAATGGGCGTCGATGCATCGAACGATACGGCGCGAGACGACGCGCTTCGTGCAGCGATGCGCAGGCGCTGGCGGCGCGTCATGGATGCGGCGATCGTTGTCCGCGAAGATGCGTCCGCGTTCATCGTTCCATTGCGTCTTCCCGAGCGGTTCGAGCATTCGGAGCTCCGCTGGCGAGTCCTCGCCGAGGATGGGCGCGAATGGAGCGGAACATTCGATGCGACGACCTTGCCGCGCGGCGAGCGTGCCGATGTCGAAGGCGCCGCCTATGTGACGTGCGAGCTGACGTTGCGACTCGCGTGCCCTTGCGGCTATCACCGCTGTTCGATCGCCGACGGCGATACGACCATCGCGGAAGCATCGCTGATCGTGACGCCGGTCCAGTGTTATCTGCCGCCGCAACTTTTCCACGACGGTCGGGCGTGGGGCATCGCTGCGCAACTTTACGGCCTCCGCTCGCGGACCAATTATGGCAGCGGCGACTTCTCCGATCTCCGCGCGCTGGCTGCACACTGCGCGTCGGTCGGCGGGTCGGTCGTCGGCCTCAATCCGCTCCATGCCCGCAACACCAACGATCCGGCGGAGGCGAGCCCGTACGCGGCCTCGTCGCGCCTGTTTCTCGATCCGCAATATTTGGATGTCCAGGCAATCGCGGATTTCGCCGAAAGCGACGAAGCGCGGAGCCTCGTGGCGTCAACCTCATTTCAATCGATGCTGCGTGGTTTACGGGAGAGCGAGCTCGTCGACCGTGCCGGAGCGGCGGCCGCGCGAAACGCCGTTCTGGAACTGCTGTATTCGAGTTTTCGTGCCCGTCATCTTGCGAATGGCAGTGCGCGTGCCGAGGCGTTTCAACGGTTCAATGCGGAAGGAGGCGAGCCGCTTCGTCGCTACACGCTCTTCGAAGCGCTGCACGAACATTTTTGCCGCGATGCAACCTTGGGCGGGTGGCCGACGTGGCCGCCGCCGTATCGCGATCCGGCCGGCCCAGCGGTCGCCGCGTTTGAAGCGGATCATCGCGAGCGCGCTGAGTTCTTCGCCTATCTGCAATGGCAAGCCGATCGGCAACTTGCCGCGGCGTGCCGCGGATCAGCGGCGCTTTCCATCGGACTCTATCGCGACCTTGCCGTCTCCGTCGATCGGGCCGGCGCTGAGGCATGGGCATATCAGCATTGCTACGCAACGGGCTCGAGCGTCGGCGCGCCGCCGGACGACTTCAGCCTGCTCGGCCAGGACTGGGGTATCGCCCCATGGATCCCGTCGCAGCTTTCCGATGACGCCTATGCGCCGTTCATCGCGATCCTACGCGCGAACATGCGGCATGCCGGCGCGTTACGCATCGATCACGTCATGTCCCTTTCGCGGCTGTTCTGGATTCCGCATGGTGCGAAGCCGGCCGACGGCGCCTACGTCACGTATCCATTGGACGATATGCTCGGCATCGTCGCCCTCGAGAGCCATCGCAATGGGTGCCTCATCATCGGCGAGGATCTGGGGACCGTGCCTGACAACATGCGGAGGGCGCTCGAAGACGCGCGCGTGTTGTCGTACGACGTCTTCTACTTCGAGCGAAGATCGTCCGGTGATTTCAAGTCGCCATCCGAATACGACGCGCAATCGATTGCGGTCGCGACGACGCACGATTTGCCGACACTGGCCGGATGGTGGGCCGCGCGCGATCTCCAGTTGCGCGAGACGCTCGGACTGTTTCCGAGTGCGCAGGCCCGCGATCAGCAGCTCGCGTCACGTGCGCACGATCGAGCGCGCCTGCTTCAGGCGCTCGAACAGGCGAGGCTTCTTCCCGAAGGCGTCAGCACCGACCCGGCGCATGTACCCGAGATGACGCCCGACCTTGCCCAAGCAATCCATGTCTATCTCGCCAGAACGCCGGCGAAGCTTGCCGTCATTCAACTCGAGGATGTCGTCGGCGCGCTCGATCAAACGAACCTTCCGGGAACGACGACCGAGCATCCCAATTGGCGTCGCAAGCTCGCGCTTTCACTCGAAGAGCTGCCGCGCGATCGTCGCTTCGACGATGTTGCGCGCGCGCTGTCGCGTGAACGGCCGAACCGTCGCAACTCGGGTCGTTGCTGAGGGTAACGCGCTCTGGTATAGTCACTACTGCGCCGATTTGAGGCTTCAGCTTGCGGGCGCATAACAAATGCCGCTAAAGCGAGGTTCGCCTCAGCCTGGAGATACCGGGCGGGGCACACGAAACCCGTTCGGCGGCGAGCCGGACGGGTTTTTTGTTGCCAATTTGCGGCGGGTTTGAGCGAGGCTGACATGAGCGAGCCAAGCAAACGCGGTTTCACCACGACGATTCTCCACAGCGACCGTGAAGCGCCGATCGAGCACGGCGCGCTCCACAAACCGCTGCACACGTCCGTTGCCTACGGCTACCGCGATGCACGCGATCTTGCGGCGGTGTTTCAGGGACGGCAAACGGGCTATGCCTATGGTCGGCAAGGCAACCCGACGACGGCGGCACTCGAAGCGAAGGTCAATGCGATGGAGGAGGGCGTCGCGACCGCTTGCTTCTCCACCGGCATGGCGGCGATTGCCGCCGCGATGCTGGCGCTTTTGAAGGCCGGCGACCACATCGTCGCCAGTCATTATCTGTTCGGCAACACGAACAGCTTGTTCGGAACGCTCGCGACGCACGGCACGCCGATGGCCTTCGTCGACGCGACCGACGTTCGCGAAGTCGAGCACGCGGTGAGGCCCGAAACCAAGCTGGTATTCGTCGAGACGATTGCGAATCCGCGTACGCAGATCGCCGATCTCGCGCGTATCGGCGCGCTGTGCCGGTCGCGTGGCCTGATCTACGTCGTCGACAACACGATGACCTCGCCGTGGCTGTTCATTCCGAAGCGCGTCGGCGCGACCTTCGTCGTCAATGCGCTCACCAAGTATATCGGCGGGCACGGCGATGCGCTGGCCGGCAGCATCACCGACACGGGTTTGTTCGACTGGACGGCGTTTCCGAACATTCTGGAGCCGTACAAGTCGGCGAAGCCCGCGCTCTGGGGACTCACACAAATCCGCAAGAAAGGGCTGCGCGATTTCGGCGGAACGCTCGCCGCGTTCGATGCGCATCATATTGCGATCGGTGCCGAGACGCTCGCGCTCCGACTTGCGCAGCAGTGTGACAACGCGCAGGCGCTGGCGGATTTCCTCGCAACGCATCGTAATGTCCGTGCCGTCTACTATCCTGGCCTCGCTTCGCACCCGCAACATTCGCTCGCGCGCGAGCTGTTTCGCGGTTTCGGTGCGCTGCTGTCGTTCGAGCTCGTCGACGGGATCGATCCGTTCGAGTTCTTGAATCGGCTTCGCATCGTCGTGCTTTCGTCGAATCTCGGCGACAACCGCACGCTTGCGATCCCGGTCGCGCACACGATCTTCTGGGAGATGGGGGAGAAGCGCCGCGCCGAGATGGGGATCGCCGATTCGCTGATTCGAATTTCGATCGGCATCGAAGATCGCGACGATCTGCTCGGCGATTTCGCGCAGGCGCTGGCTAATCGATAATTACGATCTCCTAGAATTGCTTGTGCAGTCCGACGGAGAAGCCCTTGGGCAGCACGCCGAGGATCAGCGGACTGTCGCGCGCATGAGCGTAGTAGCCGGTCAGAGTGCCGAGCGCCATTCCCGCCAGCACGTCGGTCTGCCAATGGGCCTGGACTTTCACCCTCGCGATGGCGTCGTAGATGGGTAGCAGCTCCAACGCGTAAACGGCGGGCTGGTCATGGCCGTACTCGAGCACGAACGGTGTGACGATCGCGGTCACCGTCGTGACCTCGCCACTCGGAAAGCTGTAGTGGCCCTGTCCCTGGAACCATTGATTGGGGTCGCCACCCTGATCCGGCCGAGCTCGGGTGAAAATATGCTTGAGCGCCTCCGATGAGACGGCGCCGATCGCCGACGAGTCAATCGACTGCCAGAAGGTTCTTCCCAAACGCGACTCGCCACCCTCCCACAGCGCCCCGGCGATCTCGCCGCCGACCAACGTGTAGAGCACCCCTTTCTGTGCGTTCCGGTTCCAGATGCCGCTGTCGTCGTAATTGACCACTCGATCGAGGCTGCCTGCGAGACACGCGACGGAGTGAGCAAGAAGCGTGCACAGGACAATCAGAATTCGACGCATGCGTATCTCGAGACGGCCCGCGACTGAGCGATCGATGCTACGCGGCGGACCTGTCCGCGCGCTGCAAGGAGCCTGACGATTTGCTGACGCGCCCGATTGGAATGAGAATTTGGCTTATGCGCATCCTCCTTGTGGAAGACGACCCCCTGCTCGCTGCCGGGCTCTCGCGCGTGCTGAATCGCTGCGGCCATGCGGTCGATTGCGCCGCGACTGGAATTCAAGCCGACAACCTGCTGCGGGCCACCGCCTATGAGCTCGTCGTGCTCGACGTCGGATTGCCCGACATCGACGGGTTCGAGGTTCTGCGCCGCGTTCGTCTGCGGCGGACGCGTACCACCGTTCTCGTTCTGACCGCACGCGACGCGATTGAAGATCGCGTACGCGGGCTCGATCTGGGCGCCGACGACTACCTGACGAAGCCATTTGCGATTGCCGAATTCGAAGCTCGCGTCCGAGCATTGCTTCGCCGCACATCGGTTCCGTCCGGTCCGCGCTTGTTTCGCGGGCTGAGTGTCGATACCGAAATCAAGCGCGTCAAGGTGCACGACGTGGCGGTCGATCTCACGGTTCGCGAATGGGCGCTGCTCGAGCTTTTTCTGGCGCGACCGGGGCGTGTTCTCAGCAAAGAACAGATTGCACAGCAACTCGTCAATTACGATGACTCTCTAAGCCCGAACACTATCGAAGTCTATGTGTCGCGGTTGCGCTCCAAGATCGAGACGGAGGGTGTGAAGATTCGCACGGTGCGCGGATTCGGATACCTGTGGGAAGCCGAAGGTGCTTGAGTCACGCGAGCGCCCGCAAAGTATCCGGCGACGCCTGCTGTCTTTCCTGATCCCTTCTTTGTTGCTGCTCGTCGTCTGTGCTGCCGTCCTCTCGTACGCACTGGCGCTGCATACGGCGTCGACCGCTTACGATCGATTGCTGCTCGATCCTGCTTTGGACATGGCGGAGAACGTTCGCCTCGGCGCCAATGGTCCGCAGCTCGACATGCTCGCTCAGGAGCAGGAGGCGCTGCTCTATGATCACGAGGACACGCTGGTCTTCCAGATCCGCGATGCGGCCGGCGATCTCATTGCTGGCGCACCCGATTTGGCGCCGTCCCCGCCGTTGGCACGAGGCGAGCGTGCGTTCTTCGATGCAACGTATGCCGGCAAACCTTTGCGCATCGCGGCCGTCCGTGCGGAGACCGGATTCACCGTTCAGGTCGGTGAGACGCTGAACAAGCGCCGCCGCCTGGTGCGGGAAATTCTCGCGGCCGAAATCGTTCCGACTGTGCTGATCGCTTTGGCAGCGCTTGCGCTCGCTTGGACGGTCGTTGCCCACGGCATCGCGCCATTGGCACGGGTACGGTCCCAAATCCTGGCCCGGTCACCACATGATTTACGTCCTCTCGACCTACGCCAAGCGCCCGCCGAGGTCGCCCCGGCGATCGAGGCGTTCAATCATTTGCTTTCGGAGTTGCGCGACTCGAACGCCGTCCAGCAACGTTTTTTGGCGAACGCGGCCCACCAGCTTCGCACGCCGCTCGCCGCCCTGCAGATGCATCTCGAGCTCATGTACGCGCGAGAATTGCCGGAAGAGGTGCGCCAGGAAATCGAATCGATGCACGGTGCGACGACGCGTGCGACCCGACTTGCGAATCAGCTGCTCGTGCTGGCGAAGGCAGAATCGTTCACCGAGCAAGCGCGACCGAAGATCCTCGTAAATCTTCGCTCGCTGGCCGACGCCGCCGTTCACGAATGGGTGCCGCGCGCGATCGCGCGCGACATCGACCTGGGATTTGATCTCGCGGACGCTTCCGTATGGGGCGATCCCGTGCTGCTGACAGAGGCGCTGAACAACCTGATCGACAATGCGCTGCGGTACACGCCGCGGGGCGGATCGGCCACTGTGCGCTGCGGGACTCGATCGTCGCAACCGTATCTCAGCGTGGAGGACTCGGGTCCCGGGATTCCGCAGTGGGCGCACGAGCGCGTGTTCGAGCGATTCTTTCGCAGTCCCGGCTCGGCAGGAGAAGGGGCGGGACTCGGTCTCGCCATCGTTCGTGAAGTGGCCGAGCAGCACGGTGCGCGCGTCGACCTGGACAATCCAGGTTCCTGCGGAACCCGCGTGACCGTCCTTTTCGCAGCCATAACGCCGGAGGAATAACCAGCGATGAATTGACAGCCGATTGTCAGCTTTTTTGCAGGTTGCTGTCAGGTGTGACGCGTAGCCTCGCCCGAGTGGACCCGTCAACGAGCGCTCTTCCCCGACAAACAAATTAAGGAGGCAGCATGTCGGCAGCATCCACTGGTTCGAGCACGCGCAATTCGTTATGTTCGCTGCGCAGCGTTTCGCGGCGTCACGGCCACCCGGCCGGGTTGCTACTCACGGGCGCGTTCGCGGCCGCGCTTTGCGTGGGTTCTGCTTTCGCCGACGATGGCGGCGACAACAGCGACAACGGCGGAGCTGTCCGCTTGTTGACGACGATTCCGGTGCCGGGCACCGCGCTGCGAGGTTTTGATATCAGTTGGGTCGATGCTTCGACGCAACGTTACTATCTTGCCGATCGGTCGAACAAGGCGGTCGATGTCGTCGACGCCCGGACGCGCACGTTCCTGAAGCAAATCACCGGCAATTTCGCGGGAGTGAAGTTCAACGCGACGACGGGAGCGGCGAACAACGACATCTCCGGTCCCAACGGCGTCGTGACCGGGGGACGCTGGCTGTTTGTGACCGATGGCGGCAGCCGGGTCGTGTCGATCGATCTCACCACCGATCAGATCGCCGACAGCGTCATCACGTCGGGCAGCGCAAATCGTGCCGACGAAATCGCCTACGATGCCGACGACGGCATTCTGCTGG
>DASXPO010000082.1:0-6459 GCA_036493535.1 Casimicrobiaceae bacterium | reverse complement strand
GCTCCTGAAGCACGTCACGCGCGCCTTGTCGAGCGCGCTACGCGAAACCGATCTGCTCGCGCGCTTGGGCGGCGACGAATTCATGGTGATCGTCGAGGACGTCGAGGATCCGTCCGTGCTATCGCGAATCGCCCAAAAACTGCTCGACGCGATTGCCCAGCCGTTCAGGATCGAGGAAAACGACATCTTCGTCACGTCGTCGATCGGGATTTCGGTTTATCCTGACGACTCGGACGATCCGGACGAATTGCTGAAGCACGCCGACGTCGCGATGTATCGCTCGAAGGAGCTCGGCCGCAACACGTATCAATTCCTCGACGCGAATCTGGCCGAGCACCGGTTGAGGCAGCACACGCTCGAGACGGCGCTACGGGGCGCTTTGTCGAACGGCACGCTTAAGCTTCACTACCAGCCGGTCGTTCGGATCACCGACCGCGCGATCATCGGCGCAGAAGCGCTGCTGCGATGGAGCGATCCCGAGCATGGCAACATCACGCCGCAAGTGTTCATTCCGCTGGCGGAAGAGTCGGGGCTGATTCACGCGCTCGGCGAGTGGGTCTTGAAGACCGCGGCCGCGCAATGCGTGGCGTGGCGCAACTCAGGGCTGCCGCTGACGATCTCGGTGAATCTGTCGGCGAAGCAGTTCTATCGTGAAGATTTGTCGCAACGGATTTCGGAAATCGTCCGCTCGGAGGGCTGCGAGCCGTCGTGGATCGAGCTCGAAGTGACCGAGACGAGCTTGGTCCATGACATCGACGCGATCCGCAAAGTGCTGCACCAGCTCCGCGACGAAGGCTTTACCGTTGCGATCGACGACTTCGGTACCGGCTATTCATCGCTCACCCATCTGAAACATTTCCCGATCGACACGCTGAAGATCGACATCTCGTTCATCGCCGATCTCGAGACGGACCCCGGCGACGCGGCGATCACGGAAGCGATCATCGGACTCGCGCGCGGCCTCGGCCTCAAGGTCGTGGCCGAAGGCGTCGGCACGCGCGAGCAGCTCGAGTTTCTCGACGTCCGCGGCTGCCATTACTTCCAGGGCTATTGGGTCAGTAAGCCGCTACCGGCGGAAAACTTCGTCGAGTTCGTTACGCGGAAACCGCACTAGACGACCGGCGCGTAGACTCCGGCGTGGCCGCGGGAGATCGCGAGGCGCCTTCTTCGCTATTCAATATTGTCCACGCGCGCCGCAACGCGAGCACGCAGACCGCTGCGCCGCCGAGGGTCATGGCAAGTGCTGTCGTGGGTGCGATATCGCCGCTGAAAAGCGCGACAACACCGCCTGCGAGTACAAACGTCGCGGCCGATCCGACACGCAGCCACAGACCGCCCGAGACCACTTTTCGATCGAGCTGTCCCCGTTCGCCGAACGACAACTGGTAGCGTTCCATCGCCTTGAGAGAGTGACGCCGCGCGATTGCGGCGTTTCCAATCTAGAGCGACGCGTGGTGTAATGCCAATCGTGCTTTTCGATCGATCACATCGTCGTGACGGATGAAGCTAACGCAACGTTTGCAGCCACGCCTCCAACGCCTCCGCGGCCTTTCGCCATTGCCGTTCCAGCATCATCATGTGCGCGAGCCCGGGCAGCACCGTTGCGGTTACGCGATGATGCGACGCCGTCGCCCGCACGTCGTCGGGTGTGCAAATCCGGTCGCCTTCCGCGCCGAGCACGAATAGCGGTCGATGGTTCGCAGCCGGCAGCGCCCAATGCAGCCGCAGCGAAAGATCCATGAGCGCGCGCGGCGATTCCACGTTCAAATGCTTGATGGCTTCGACCAGAATCTCGGGCGCCACGTCGGGACTGAAGTAGAACGGCCGCAACGTCGTCAGCACGGCGGACGACAGGCGCGCCGGGTCGAGGCCGCCCATCTGCATCATGTATTCCGGATTTTCGGCCGCCAGGCGTGCGGCCATCGGCAGTAATCCGGCCGGCGGCACGGGCGCCAGCAACGCGGCGCCGCGGACCGGGCGCTTGGCGACGATTCGCTCGACGATCGCGGCCCCCATCGAATGGCCGATCAGAATTGGCGGCGCGTCCAGCTCGCCGGCGACATGCTCGACGTCGGCCTCGTAATCGTCGAGACCCGCCACGAACAGCATCCGCCCGCCGCCGCTCGCGCCGTGTCCGCGCAGACTCAACGCATAAGACGGATAACCCCGCGCCGCGAACCACGGCAGGAAATATGGCTCCCAGCACCAGGCATCACAGTAACCGCCGTGAACGAACAGCAACGGCGGCTTCCGCGACGCGGAGGCCGGCAGTCGCTCGCGAATCTCGAGTAGTGATTCAGCCGGAAGCATTTCGTTAGCATGGGAAAATATCGCGCGACGCGAAAGTGTGTGACCGAACGACTCCCATCCCCAACTATCGATAATGCCAGAACTCAGCAAAACTCCGGCCTACGACCCGGCCTGCCGACGATGTCCGAGGCTCGCGCAGTTCCTGGACCGGGTGGCGGCCGAGCACCCGACCTACTGGTGCAAGCCGGTGCCGCCGTTTGGCGATCCCGCGGCACGGCTCGTCATCGTGGGCCTTGCGCCCGGCATGCACGGCGCCAATGCCAGCGGGCGGCCGTTCACCGGCGATTACGCCGGGATCCTGCTCTATCAAACGCTCCACGACTACGGCTTCGCATCGTCGCCCAATTCGACGTCGCGCAACGATGTCCTGACGCTGCGCGGTTGCCGCATCACCAACGCGGTCAAGTGCCTGCCGCCCCAAAACAAGCCCGTTTCAAGCGAGATCGGCGCGTGCAACGCTTACCTTGGCGTCGAGCTGGCGACGTTGCCTCAGGGCGCGGCGATAATGGCGCTCGGCCGCATCGCGCACGAGGCCGCGTTGCGCGCGCTCGGAAAGTCGCCGGGAAAATTTCATTTCGCCCACGGCGCACATCACCCACTGGCGAATGGCGTGGCGTTGTTCGACAGTTATCATTGCAGCCGTTACAACACCAATACGCGGCGCTTGACGCCGCAGATGTTCCGGGATGTCTTCGATGCGATCGCCGCGCATCTCGCCACGTCGAACACGATAAGTCGATGACCAAGGTGCCCAGACGCTTCGCCCATGCGGTGGCCGCGACCGAAGCGGCAGCACCTGCGTTCGATGCACGAGAGTTGATGGCGTCGCTGTCGCATTTGCCGGGCGTTTACCGAATGTTCGACGCTAACGGCGCTGCGCTCTACGTCGGCAAGGCGCGCGATCTCAAAAAGCGCGTATCGAACTATTTTCAGAAATCGGAGCACGAGCCGCGAATCGCCGCAATGATCGGACAGGTCGCGCGGGTCGAGACGACCGCCGTTCGCTCCGAGGGCGAGGCGTTGCTGCTCGAGACGAATCTGATCAAGGCGCTCGAGCCGCGCTATAACATCCTCTACCGCGACGACAAGAGCTATCCTTACGTATGCTTGTCGGGCGATCCGTTCCCGCAGCTTCGGTTTCATCGCGGCGCGCTCGATCGCAAGCATCGCTACTTCGGTCCGTTTCCGAGCGCGGGGGCGGTTCGCGAAGGCATGGCGCTGCTGCAAAAAGTCTTTCAGCTTCGGACTTGCGAGAACACGGTATTCGCCAATCGTTCGCGGCCTTGCATGCTCCATCAGATCCAGCGCTGCACGGCGCCGTGCGTTGGACTCATTTCCGAGGCCGATTACGCCGAAGACGTTCGGGGCGCAACGCTGTTTTTGCAGGGCAAGACCAACGAAGTGCTTGCCCAACTCGAGACGCAAATGAACGAAGCGGCGGCGGCGCTCGCGTTCGAGCGCGCCGCGCGCATTCGCGACAAGATCCAGCGGCTGCAGCAACTGCAGTCGCGGCAATTCGTCGAAAGCGCCACCGCGGGTGATATCGACGTCATTGCGTCGGCCGCCGAAAATGGCGTCGTCGCGCTCAACGTCGTGATGATCCGTGGTGGCCGTCACATCGGCGATCGAACGTTTTTTCCACAACACGCCGACGCCTCGGCGTTGGGCGATGTCGTTCCGGCGTTCCTCGCGCAACACTATGTCGAGCGGCCCGTGCCGCGGACCATCATCGCGCCGGATGCGCAGGAGCAGGACGCGCTCGCCGAAGTCTTGTCCGCGCAATCGGGACGCAAAGTCGAGATCGTCACGAATCCCGGTGGCGAGCGGCGCGTATGGGTCACGATGGCGACGCAGAACGCAACGCTGGCGATTCGTCAGCGGCTCGCGCAGAAGGCGACGCAGGAGGAGCGGCTCACTGCACTGCAGGACGCCCTGGGGCTGTTGCCGACGGCGCAGCGAATCGAGTGCTTCGACGTTTCGCACACGATGGGCGAGCGGGCGGTTGCATCGTGCGTCATCTTCGATCGACATGCGATGCAGACATCCGAATATCGGCGCTTCAACGTCACCCCCGAGCAAGCCGGCGACGACTATGCGGCCATGCGCGAGGCGTTGACGCGGCGCTGCGCGCGTATCGTTGCCGGCGAATATCCCACGCCCGACTTGCTGGTGATCGACGGGGGCAAAGGGCAAGTCGGCGTGGCAGCCGAAGTCCTCGCCGAGCAGGGTCTGCACATGACGCCGCTGATCGGCATCGCCAAGGGACCGGAGCGCAAACCCGGCGCGGAAGACATCGTGTTTCCCGATCGCGACGCCGTCCTGAATCTGCCGCCCGATCATCCGGGATTGCATTTGTTGCAGCAGATTCGGGATGAAGCGCACCGATTCGCGATCCAAGGCCATCGCGCGCGTCGCGGCAAAGCGCGCACGACTTCGACGCTGCAGGACATTGCCGGCATCGGGACAACGCGGCGGCGGGCATTGCTTGCCCACTTCGGCGGACTACGCGGCGTGCAGGCCGCCAGTGTCGACGATTTGGCGCGCGTTCCAGGTATCAGCCGCGCATTGGCGGAGCGCATCTACGGCCTGTTGCATTGAAGGCGAAGATTCGGCCTCGATGCGGTTGGACGGCAGAGTAGAATTGAATTTTTGCGTCCGGAATTCGGACAGCCCTTGGCGCGTCAGCCGCGCATGTTGATCAACATCCCGATCGCGCTCACGTGGCTGCGGATCGTTTTGATCCCGGTCTTCGTGGCCGTTTACTACCTGCCCGATGCGTGGCTTTCGCCAGTCACGAAGAATTGGACGGCGATGTCGTTCTTCGCGGTCGCGGCGATCACCGATTGGCTCGATGGTTATCTCGCGCGGCGATGGGGCGCGACAAGCGAGTTCGGCGCCTTTCTCGATCCGGTCGCCGACAAGCTGATGGTCGCGGCGGCGTTGATTCTGCTCGTGGCGCTAAGTCGCGCCGAAGCCTATCTCGCGATCATCATCATCGGCCGCGAGATCGCCATTTCGGCGTTACGCGAATGGATGGCGCAACTCGGCAGGACCAAGAACGTCGCGGTCGCGTTCATCGGCAAAGTGAAGACGGCCGCGCAGATGACGGCGATCGTCGCGCTGCTGCTCTACGAGCCGTTGATTCCCGGCGTGTCGACGCCGCTGCTTGGAACGATCGCGTTGTGGATCGCCGCGATTTTGACGCTGTGGTCGATGTTCCACTATCTGCGTCTTGCTGCTCCCCACTTTCGCGAACCTGAGACGCGCGCACCGGAGCCTCCACCACGCGCATCCGAGCCGCGGCCGCGCAAGACGGCGACACGCATCGATCCGGGGGCAACGATCCGTTAGTGCGTCGCGGGTTAGATTGCGTGCGGCTTGCTTTGACCCGGCCGCGCCGCAAAAGCTATAATCGTCGGCTTCTTCCCCGATAGCTCAGTTGGTAGAGCGACGGACTGTTAATCCGCAGGTCCCTGGTTCGAGCCCAGGTCGGGGAGCCAAATCCTCGAGGGCCTAGCGCTCGCTGGGTCTTCAATCCATCCCGCAGTCGTGCAATCGGTGGCCCTCGCCACGCGATGAACGCCGTGAACTGATGCGGCGCGCTGTAGACCGCGTACGCTGCATGCGAGCCGTACGGCACCACGCGAGCGCTGGCACAATCGGATAGCGGCCCGATCGCCATGAATCGGACCCGACCCGAATGAGACTGCGCACCCGCCTCTTCCTGCTCGTCGCCGGCACGGTCGTCCCCCTCGTCGTCCTCACCGCGGTCCTGGGCGCCCTCCTCGTCGACCACCAGAGAGAGATTTACCGGCTGAGCGCCATCGACCGGAATCGCTCGTTCATGTCGGCGGTGGATGCGGAGCTGCGCGGCCACATGACCTCGCTCAAATCGCTCGCCGCCGCGCGCAGCCTCGAGGCGATGGACCTGCCGCGCTTCCGCGAGCTTGCCGCGCGCGTGCTCCCCTCGCAGCCGGGCTGGCAGAACATCGTCCTCACCGCCGCCGACGGGCGCCAGCTCGTGAACCTCAGGAACCCGGCCGGCGAGGCGCTGCCCGGAACGATCGACGTGGAGAGCATGGAGCGCGCCGTGAAGTCGCGCGATTGGGTCGTGGGCTCGGTGAAGTACCGGCCGCTCCTGGACAAGTT
>DASXPO010000081.1:0-78179 GCA_036493535.1 Casimicrobiaceae bacterium | reverse complement strand
CCGTTCGAGCCTTGCTGAACCGCGAGCTGCGGCACGACGGTCGCATCGGGTCGCGTTGCACCTTTGATCATTGCCGTCACGAACATGCCGGGACTCAAATCGTGCTTCGGGTTCGGCAGCACGGCGCGCACGAGGAAGGAGCCGGTGTCCTGGCTGTACGTCGGCTCGGCGAAGCTGATCTTGCCTTGGTAGGGGTAATGCACGCCGCCGGGCAGCACGATCTCGACCTCGTAGTTATCGTCCTTCGGCGTCACGAGTTGACCTTTCTCGCGCTCCTGACTCCAGCGCGCGTATTGGTTCTGCGAAATGCTGAAGTTGACCCAAATCGGATCGACGGCGGCGACATAGGTGAGATTCGCGCTGTCGGCGATGCTGTTGATGTACGCGCCCTGACGTTGCAGCGCGCGCCCCGCGACACCGGTGACCGGGGATGCAATCGTCGCGTAGCCAAGATTGAGCTGCGCTTCCTCGACCTTCGCCTTCGCGGAGAACACCGCTGCGCTCGCCTGGTCGAGTTCGCCTTTTGCGCGATCGAGGTCCGATTGCGGCAGTGCGTCCTGCTCGGCGAGCGGCTTGACACGGCCGTAAGTCGCCTTCGCAGTCGAGAGTCGCGCCTGCTGCGATTCGAGCTCGCCCTTCGCGGCGTTGAGTTGCGCGCGGAATGGCTTCGGATCGAGCACGAACATCAGCTGTCCCTGTTTGATGAGCTCGCCTTCCGCGTACGCAATTCGATCAAGGAATCCCGAGACGCGCGCGACGATGTTGACCTGACGCGAGCTCTCCGTTTGCGCAACGAACGTCGGCGAAAATGGAATCGTTTGCGGCGCGATTGTCAGGACGCCGACCTCAGGCGGTGGCCGCTGCGCTTGCGGGGCCTCCTTCGAGCATCCGATCAACAGCGTCATCGATCCAAAGAGCGCAAAGGCAATGACGTGAATTGCGAAGTTGTGGGAAACGGGCCTGCGCCGTATGCGCGTCATCGTTGGAGTCTCGGGAACTTGAAAAAAAACTAGAACAACGGCTGTCGATCCATGCGCTCGGTGACCGGTACCACGGCTCCGTCGGTCGTGAGCTTGTCCGCTTCGACCACCCAGCCGCCGCCCATCGCCTTGTAGATATTGGCCGACGATGCGAGCATCGAGGCGCGCATCGACGCGAGATTCAGCTCCGCGGGAAACAGGCTCTGCTCGGCCTGCAACACGGTCGTGTAGGACGTGTAGCCGCCGGTGTACTGCATGCGCGCGAGACGCGAATAATCGGACAGCGCGGCGACGAGGCGCTGCTGTGCCGCGATCTGCTCCTTTAACTTCGCATTCGCGATGAGCGCATTGTCGACGTCGCCGAATGCGTTCTGGATCGACAGTCGATAGTTCTGCAGCGCCGCTTCAGCGCCGGCCTCCGCTTGCGTGACCTGGCCGCTCACCAAACCGAACGTGAAGATCGGGCCCGTCAACTGCCCTGCATAGCTCCAGATCCGCGCCGGCCCTTTGAACAGGTTGGACAGCTCCGGGCTCGAGCTGCCGAACGCGCCGGTCAGCGAGATCGTCGGAAAGTACAGCGCCTGTGCCGCACCGATCTGCGCGTTGGCGCCGATTAGCGTCTGCTCGGATTGCATCAGGTCGGGCCGCCGCGTCAACAAAGACGAAGGCACGCCCGCCGGAACGGTCGGCAGCGCGAGGTCGTCGACCGATTTGCCGCGCGAGATCGGTCCGGGATTGCGGCCTACGAGGATCGACAACGCCGTTTCGGCTTGCGCGATCTGCGATTCGATCGCCGGAATCTGCACGGCGGCGCTCTCGTATTGCGACTGGGCCTGCGCAACGTTGAGCTGCGAAACCTGGCCGTACTTGAATTGCAACTCGAAGAGATTCACCGACTCCGCATAAGTGCCAAGGGTTTTTTTCGCGATCTCGAGTTGCGAATCCAGGCCACGCAGCTGGATGTAATCGGTCGCGACCGATGCGACCAGCGAGAGAATCACGCCGCGACGGGCATCGTCGGACGCGAGCGCATTGGCGCGTGCTGCCTCGGAGAGACGCTGGACGCGACCCCACAGGTCGATTTCCCACGTCGCATTGAGCAGCGTCTGGTAGGAGGTCTGCGGATTCGGGATCAGACGCGCGACGTCGGGCGAGAGGCCGGCTTCGCTGGTTCGCGCCCGTCGCGCATCGGCGTCATAGCCCAATTGCGGAAATAGCTGCGATCGCGTCTGCGTGAATATTCCCGCGGCCTGCAGCACGTTGGCCGCGGCGATCTTGACGTTGCGATTGTTGGCGAGCGCCTCGACGATCAGTGCGTCGAGCACCGGATCGCCGAATTGTTTCCACCATTCGGTGTCGGCCGTGTTCGCGGCATCCTGCGCTTCGTATTGAAACGCCTTCGGTGTATCGACGTCGGGCTGCCGGTAGTTCGGACCCAACGTGCAGGCCGTGACGAGCGAAGCCGCAACGGCGGCGACCACGCGCGCCCGCATATCAGTCGCCCTCCTGGGGAGCTTGCGTCGGCGCGGATTGAATCGGGACCATCGCCTCTTTTCCTTCTTTCAACCGATCGAAGAGGTAGAAGAACAACGGCACGTAGAGCATCGCGAGCGTCGTCTCGCCGATCATCCCGCCGATGATGCCGGTGCCGATCGAATGCCGGGCATTGGCGCCGGCGCCCACTGCGAGCGCAAGCGGCAAGCATCCAAACGCGAACGCGAGCGACGTCATGATGATCGGCCGCAGCCGCTGCTCGCCGGCCAGGATCGTCGCTTCCATGATGGACTTGCCTTCCTTGCGAAATTCAACCGCCGCCGAAACCCGCAGCACTGCATTCTTGGCGCCCAGTCCGATCAAGACGAGAAGACCGATCTGGAAATAGACGTCGTTGGACAGGCCGCGCGTCCAGTTCATGAGGAGGGCGCCCAGGATACCGAACGGCACCGCCGTCATCACCGCGCCCGGCAGGGTCCATGACTCGTATTGCGCGGCGAGCACGAGGAATACGATGAGCAATCCGAACACGAACGCGATCGACGACGTGCCGCCCGATTTCTTTTCCTCGAACGCGAGTCCCGACCAAGTGAATGCATAACCGGACGGCAGCGCTTCGCGCGCAACGTCTTCCATCGCCGCGATCGCGTCCCCGGAGCTGTATCCCGGCGCTGCGCTGCCATTGATCTTCGCTGCGGTAAAGCCGTTGAAATGCGACAGCAGATCCGGTCCAGCCGTCCAGCGGGTCGTGACGACCGAGGAGAGCGGCACCATTTGCTGCTGGTTGTTGCGCGTGTACAGGCGCGTCAGGTCCTCGGGATTCTGGCGGAACTGCGCGTCCGATTGCAGGATCACCCACCAGACGCGGCTGAATTGATTGAACTGGCTCGCCGTCAACGAGCCGAACTGCGCCTGAATGGAGCTGTAGACATCTTGAATCGGGATGCCGAGGAGCGTGGTCTTGTCGCGGTCGACGTTGGCGCGCAGTTGCTGTGAGTTGGCACGATACGTGGTGGCGAGTCCGGTCAACTCCGGCCGCGTGTGCGCCTTCTTCAAAAAATCCTGCATCACCTCGTCGAGCTTGACCGGATCGCCGTCGCCGGTGTCCTGGATCCAGAACTCGAATCCGCCCGTCGTGCCGATGCCCGGAATCGGTGGGGGCGCTATGGGAACCACAATCGCGCCTTCGATCTTCTGCGCTTCCTTGAAGAAATCCACGAGGATGGCGCGCGCGTTTTGCGTCTTGGCGTTTGCAAGCTTGTAGCGCTCTTCAAAATCTTTGAACGTCACGAAAAAAGTCCCGGCATTCGGCTTGAACCCCCCGTCGAGCAGGCTGTAGCCGGTAATCATCGTCCGTGTGTTGACGCCCGGAATCTTCGCGAAGATCGCGTCGACTTTCTCGGCGACCGCCTGCGTGCGATCGAGGCTTGCCGATTGCGGCATGATGATCGCGGCGAGTGCGTAGCCCTGATCCTCCTGCGGCACGAAGCTCGTCGGCAGCACCGTGAACAGGTGGTAAATGGCGTACAGAAAAACGGCGAGCAGCACCAACGCGACCGCCATCCGCTTGATCGTGAATTCGACGGCGTGACCGAAGCCGCGCGTCACCGCGTCGACCTGACGATTGAACCATGCAAAGAATCCGCGTTGCGGCGGCGGATTGTGGCGCAGCAGCGTCGCGCACATCGCCGGCGTCAGCGTCAGCGCGATGAAGCCCGAGACCGACACCGAGACGACGATCGTCAGCGCGAATTGTTTGTAGAGCTGTCCGGTCGTGCCGGGCAAGAACGCCGCCGGGATGAACACCGACGACATCACCAGCACGACGGCGACGAGCGAGCTCGCGATTTCGCCCATCGAGCGGATTGTTGCTTCCTTCGGCTCGAGATGGTGCTGCGCCATGTTGCGCTCGACGTTCTCGACCACGACGATCGCATCGTCGACGACCATGCCGATCGCGAGGACCAGGCCGAATAACGTCAGCAAATTGATCGAGAATCCCATTACAAGCATGCCGGCGAACGTCGCAATGAGCGCCACGAAGATCGCGACAGTGCAGATGATCGTCGTGCGGAAGCTCTGCAGGAACAGATAGACGACCAGCACGACGAGCACGACGGCCTCGAACAGCGTCTTGATGACCTCCTCGATCGACAGGCGCACGAAGTCGTTGGTGTCGAGCGCGACGAGGTAATCGATTCCTTCAGGGAAACGCGCCTTCATCTGCGCGAGCGATTCGCGGACACTCTTCGACACGATCAGGCCGTTCGCGCCGGGCTGCAGGTAAACCGCGATGAACGTCGCCGGCGTGCCGTTGAGCCGAGCATCGACGATGTATTGGACGAGCCCGATATCGGCGCGGGCGACGTCGCCGACGCGTACGATCGCGCTGCCGTTCTGATTGCCGCGCAGGATGATGTTTTCGTACTGCCGCGGCTCGGTGTATTGCGCCTGCGTCACCACGGGAAACGTGAGCTCGACCGGACCCGCGTTCGGCTGCTGGCCGATCTGACCGGCACCGAACAGCTGGTTCTGCGTGTTGACCGCATTGGCGATGTCGCTCGTCGTGACGCCGAGCGAGGCCATCCGATCCGGATTCATCCAGATGCGCATCGCCTGATCGGCGACGCCCATGATCTGCGCCTGACCGGCGCCGGGCACCCGCTTCAGCGCATCGAGCACGTAAACGTTCGCGTAGTTGGCGACGTAGTCCGAGCTGTAGCGACCATCTTTCGCGAACACGGCGACCAGCATCATGATCGTCGATGATTTTTTCTGCACCGACACGCCTTGCTGTACGACAGCCGACGGCAGCTGCGGCATCGCCAGATTGACGCGGTTCTGCACCTGCACTTGCGCGATGTCCGGATCGGTGTCGAGCGAGAAATAGACGGTGAGCGTGAGCTGTCCGGACGACGAGCTCGCGGACTGCATGTAGATCATGTTGTCGACGCCGTTGATCTGTTGCTCGATCGGCGCCGCGACGGAATCGGCGAGCGTCTTCGAATCGGCGCCCGGATATGTCGCCTGAACGGTGACCTGAACCGGCGTGATATTCGGATATTGCTGCACCGGAAGCACCGTCATCGCGACCAGACCCGCGATTACGATGAGGATGGCGACGACCGCCGCGAAAATCGGCCGCTCGATGAAAAAGCGCGAGAACATGTTCGACGGGTGGCCGGGTGATTACGGCGAGATGCCGATATCGACGCGCCGCGCCTTGTCGTCGCTTCCGATGCCGGTCACGTCCACCGGCGGCTTCAGCACAATGCGCCGCGGATCGATGCCCGCCCCGATCAGCGCATTGCGCACCGCGACTGCGCGGAGCTTGGCGAGATCGACATTGGTACGCTGGGCTCCGGTTCTGTCCGCGTAGCCGGTGAGCGCCACGGATGTCCCGATGCCCATCATCGAGGCTGCCGTGTCGCGGACCGTCTTGATCGCCTGCGCATCGAGCGACGAGTCACCGCTCGTGAAGTAGACGGCGGCGTTTCGCGCTGTGGCTTCGGAGGGCTTTGCTGACGCAGCGGCGCTGACATCTCCTGTTGGAGCGGGCGGCGCTTTCGGCGGCACATAGGGCGTCGTTTTCACTGTCGCGCCCTGCGTGAGACGCAATCCGCCGTCGACGACGATTTGCTCGCCCGCGACCAAACCGGCGGTTACGAACCAGCCGTCGCCCTGCCAGTCACCGACGGTAATCGGGCGCAACTCCGCCCGATTCTGCGCGTTGATCACCCACACGAAGTGACCTTTCGCGCTTTGCTGGACGGCGCGCTGCGGCACGACGATCGCGTTGGGCCGAACGGCGCCGATCAGGCGAGCGCGGACGTATTGGTTAGGACGAAGCTGTCCCGCGGGATTCTCAACGGTGGCGCGGAGCAAGAACGTGCCGGTCGTCGAGTTGTACGACGGATCGGCAAACGTGATCCGGCCCGTGTAGGGAAACATGCTGCCGTCGACGAGATCGACCTCGACGACAAAACGGCCGCCGTCGGGAAATTTGAGGAGGCCGTTTCTGACGTCGCCGCGAATTCTCCCCATCTCGTTTTCCGAGACGCTGAAGTTGATCCACATCGGCGTCAACACCGACACGGTCGTCAGCTGCGAATTTTGCGGACTGAGATACGTGCCGTCCGCGACTGCGGCGTAGCTGCTCACGCCGTTGACCGGCGAGCGAATCGTCGTATAGGACAGATTGAGCTGCGCTTCCTGCAGCTGCGCCTTGCCCTGCTCGACCGCCGCCGAGGCTTGCTCGAATTGTCCCTGCGCGTCGTCCAGATCCTTTTGCGACAGCGCGTTCGCCGCGGCGAGCGGCGTCGTCCGGTCGAGATTCTGTTTCGCGACCGTCGCCGACGCCTGATTGCGTTGCAAGGCCGCCTTTTGCGCGTCGACCTGCGCCTGAAAGGGCTTCTGATCCATCTGGAACAGAATTTGTCCCGCCTTGACCTCGGCGCCTTCGGTGTAGACCCGCTTGTCGAGGAAGCCGGAAACCCGCGCCTGGATATTGACCGCTTGCGAGCTTTGCGTCTGCGCGACGTATTCGGCGGTGACGGGGACGTCGCGTGGGACGACGGCCATCGTCGTCACATCGAGCTGCGGGGCAGGCGGCTTGGGCGGCTCCTTGTTACAACCCGCTGCGACGAAAGCGATGCAGAGGAAAAGACTGGAGCGCGGAATGGCAAGCGGAACCCAGGCATGCAGTGACATGGCGACTCTCGTTATCCGAAGAGGCGAGATGCATACGACCCCACGGCCGTGCTCCCCAGCATCCGCGTCGGGCGTTTTTACCGCAGTTGTGCGCGCTTGTCGACCGGTCCGCGGTCGAAATGACGATCAAACGAGCGCCGCGGTGAGATCGTGCTCGCCGGCGGCGGTGACACATACGCGCGCGAAGCTTCCGGCCGCGAGATGGCGCGCATTGCGGATCCGGACGACGCCGTCGATTTCGGGCGCGTCCGCAGTGGATCGCGCGATTGCCGACGCGCCGTCGATACGGTCGACCAAGACCGAAACCGTGCGGCCGATTTTGTTTTTCAATCGCGCGGCGCTCACGCGTGCCTGGGCCGCCATGAACCGCGCGCGTCGCTCGTCCTTGATTGCGTCGGGGATGTGATCGGGCAGGGCGTTCGCCGTCGCGCCGTCGACGGGTGAATACGCGAAGCAACCGACGCGGTCCAGCTCGGCTTCTGCGAGAAAAGCCAGAAGCTCCGCGAATTCGGACTCCGTTTCGCCCGGAAAGCCGACGATGAACGTGCTGCGGATCGTGAGGTCCGGTTTCTCCGCACGCCACGCACGGATCCGCTCGAGCACGCGCTCCGGCGCCGCCGGCCTCTTCATCAGCTTGAGAATTCTCGGGTTCGCGTGCTGAAACGGGATATCGAGATACGGAAGAAGTCCGCCTGAGGTTGCGTCATCGGTCATCAACGGGATCACATCGTCCACGTGGGGGTACGGATAGACGTAGTGCAAGCGAACCCACGCGCCGTACTGATTGGCGAGCATGGAAAGCGCTTGCGCGAGCTCGACCATCCGCGTTCGCAACGGACGTCCGCGCCAGAACCCGGTTCGATAGCGAACGTCGACGCCATACGCGCTCGTGTCCTGCGAAATGACCAGAATCTCCTTGACGCCGGCTTGTAGCAACCGCTCGGCCTCCAGCAGCACTTCGCCGATCGGCCGGCTCACGAGATCGCCGCGCATCGAAGGAATGATGCAGAACGTGCAGCGATGGTTGCAGCCCTCGCTGATCTTCAAATACGCGTAGTGCCTGGGCGTCAGCTTGATGCCGGCGGGCGGCACGAGGTCGACGAAAGGATCGTGCGGCTTGGGCAGATGCGCGTGCACCGCGCTCATCACTTCGTGCGTCGCATGGGGCCCGGTGACGGCGAGGACGTCGGGATGTGCTTCGCGAATGAGCGCGCCGCGGTCCTTCGCGCCCAGGCAGCCGGTGACGATCACTTTGCCGTTTTGCGCGAGCGCCTCGCCGATCGCGTCGAGCGACTCTTCGACCGCGGCATCGATGAAGCCGCAGGTGTTGACGACGACGAGATCGGCGCCTTCGTAGGACGGCGCGATCGCGTAGCCCTCGGCGCGCAGTTGCGTGACGATCTGCTCGGAGTCGACGAGCGCCTTCGGGCACCCGAGCGAGACGAAGCCAACGCGCGGCTCTCGAGCACGCGGCGCAGCCATCGGGTCAGGTGTGTGAGTTACCGCGCTGCGGGGACTGCTAAAGCGCCTCAACGCTTCTTGTCCTCGTCGCCGCCAGGCGGCGTCGTGCCAAAAGCGGGAAAGGGGAAGGCCGAGAACATCCCGCGCGTCTGGTCCTGCATGCGCTGCTGCATGTCCATGAACAGCTTCGCGCTTTGCTCGAGGTAGTTGCCGAGCATGCCCTGCATCGCGGGCGCCTGCATCTGGATGAATTGCTTCCACAGGTCGGGCGTCAGCATCATCTTGTCGCCGTAAACCTGTTTCGCCTGGTCCTGCAGCTTCTTCTGAATGGCGAGAAATGCCTTCACGTTCTGCTCGATGTACTGGCCCATGATCGTTTGCTGCGCGCTGCCGTAGAAGCGAATCATCTGGGCCAGCATTTCCGAGCTGAACATCGGCACGCCGCCGGATTCTTCGTCGAGAATGATCTGCAGCAGGATCGAGCGCGATAGATCCTCGTTCGTCTTGGCATCGACGACTTGGAATTCGATGCCCTCGAGCACCATCTGCTTGACGTCGACGAGCGTGATGTAGCCGCTGTTCGCCGTGTCGTACAACCGACGGTTCGGATATTTCTTGATCATGCGGACCGAGTCGCTCATCGCGTGCTCCAAAAATGATCGGCAATCGCGCCGAAGGACCGTCCCAAGGCGCGATTGGCGCCTTCACCGGGGGCTGCGTAGCGGCCGAATTTGCAGATGAGCCGCAAAGCGTTGGGTCCCATCTTAATCGTGCCGATGGCCGGCCGCGGGCACGATTTACGGGAACGGCGCGCACCACGAGACTGCAGCGCCGCACGCGTCGAAGACCGCATTATAACCTGCTGATTTATCGGATGTTTGGATTTGGTCGCTACGGCGGGCACCTTGGATGGTGCGGCGCACCAAAAAGTTCTTGACTTCACTATTTCCCGTCCTTACAATAGCAATTGTGCGGTGCAGCAAAACCCGCAGCGAGGTACCGAGTCAACGGATCCTCGCCACGTTTCGGTGCAAACGAACGCTGTAACGGCTGCACTGCGAAGAATGCGAAATCGCCAACCTTTTCACCAACAGAGGACATGACATGTACAACGCAACCGAACATATCGCTGATTTCAGCAAGGCCAACTACGCCAATGCCGTCAAGCTTGCCGCGCTGTCGCTCGAAAACGCCGAAAAGCTCGTCAAGCTCAACTTGAGCGCCGCCAAGGCGGCGCTTGCGCAAGGCGTCGAAGGCGCGCAAGAAGCCGCATCGGTCAAGGATGTCCAGGAACTGTTCGCGCTTCGTGCGAAGTTTACGGAAGCGGGCGTCCAAGCCGCGACCGGTTACTCACGCACCCTCTACGAACTGTCGTCGGAAGCCCAATCGCAGTGGTCGGCGCTCGCCGAAGAAGCGTGGGCGGCTTACACCAAGGGCGTCGCATCGTGGATGGAAAACGCGACGAAAGCTGCGCCAGCCGGCTCCGATGTAGCCGTCAACGCACTCAAGTCCACGTTCGCCGCTTCGACGGCCGCATTCGATCAGTTCCAGCGCGCGACCAAGCAAGTCGTGAATCTGGCGGATGCCAGCGTTCGCGCCGCCGCGGCCAGCACGCAAAAGGCCGGCAAGTCGAAGCGCGCTGCGTAAGAAAAATAATCGGAAGTCGTCGACTCGATTCGTCGATACCCCCATGAGGTATGGGGGAATCGGCGGAAAATCGGGCGGAAAAGGATCGGGAACTTGAATCGGGGAAGGGTGGTCCCAACAACGGTGGGTGTAGTCTCCACTGTATCAATATCCTCCTCCTGATTGATACAGCCTTTGCAAGCCCCGCTGGGCAACCCGCGGGGCTTTTTTTGTCCGGTCGATCCGTTACTCGAGCTTGCCGACCCGCGTGACCGCATTGGAAAGCTTTTTCGCGTCGCTGGCCCAGAATTTTTGCATCTCAGGCGCGTCGAGGTACTGGACGGGCGTCTCGACTGTCGCGAGCGCCCCGACGAATTTTGGATCCATCGCCGCGGCGCGCGCCGCCTCACGCAGCTTGGCGATCACCGGCTCGGGCGTACCCGCCGGAGCAAACAGGCCGGACCACTGGAAGAACACGGCATCGTATCCGGACTCCGCGAGAGTGGGGACGTCGGGCAGCGATGCGAGTCGTTTGTCGCCCCACGAAGCGAGCACGCGAAGCTTGCCGGCCTTGGCGTGCTGGATCACCGTCGACGGTCCTGATGAAACGGCATCGACGGTGCCCCCCAACAGAGCGACGACCGCGGGTCCGGCACCGGTGAATGGCACGTGCGTGAGCTTGATGCCGGCGCTCTGCGCGAACATCTCCATCGGCATGTGCATCGTCCCGTAGTTGCCTGACGATCCGTAATTGATTGCGCCGGGGCGCTTGCGCGCATCATCGACGAACTCCTGCAGCGTCTTCCACGGACTTTCGGCGCGCACGGCCAGAACCGTCGGATCGGCAGTCAAGCGCGCGATCGGCGTCAACTGATCGAGTTGGTAGAGGGGCGCGCGTCCGATCACTTTGTCCGCGGCAGGCAAGATCGAAATCGAAGAGAGCGCGATCAGCAAGGTGTAGCCGTCCGGCTTCGCCTTCGCGACCAAGCCCATGCCGATCCCACCGCCGGCGCCCGCCTTGTTCTCGATGATCACCGGTGATTTGAGCTCGCGCGACAGCGCGTCTGCAAACGGGCGCCCGACGATATCGGCGACACCGCCCGGCGGAAATGGAACGATCAGCGTGATCGGCTTGGACGGATACGGTTCCTGCGCCGCGGCACTCGCAGCGAAAAACGCGAACAAAAGTGCGACCACACCGCTGAAGCTCAAAATCGGGCGAACAGCCCGAGTACGCGAAGGCCCGGAGCGAGGCACGAGATAGTACATGGAAGTACAGCGAGGGCCGAGCGAGGACACGACAAAGTAATCGGATTGTGCAGGCAATTTTGAGAACTCAGAACATGTGCTGGCCGCCGTTGATGGCGATGTTCGCGCCCGTCAGGAAGGCGGCTTCGTCGCTCGCGAGATACGCGACGAGTCCTGCGACTTCCTCCGGTTTCCCCAGGCGGCCCATCGGAATCTGCGGAATGATCTTGCTGTCCAGCACTTCTTTTGGAATGGCCATCACCATCTTCGTGCCGATGTACCCGGGTGAGATCGTGTTGATCGTGACGCCCTTGCGGGCCACTTCGAGCGCAAGCGCCTTGGTGAAGCCGTGCATGCCGGCTTTGGCCGCGGAATAGTTGGTCTGGCCGAAGGCGCCTTTTTGGCCGTTCACCGACGAAATGTTGATGACGCGACCCCAGCCGCGCTCGAGCATCCCGTCGCAGACTTGCTTCGTCATGTTGAAGCAGGAATCGAGATTCGTCTTGATGACGGCATCCCAGTTCACCTTGTCCATTTTCTTGAACGTCATGTCGCGCGTGATGCCCGCGTTGTTCACGAGGACATCGATCGGCCCGACTTCCGCAGCCACTTTCTGTACGCAGGCCGCCGCCGAGTTCCAATCGGTCACGTCACAAGAAAAAGCACGGAATTCATAACCCTGCTTGCCCATCGAATCGAGCCACTCCTGCGCCTTGGTGTTGCCGGGTGAGTACGTCGTGATGACTTTATAGCCAAGCGCTGCCAGCTTGATGCAGATCGCTTCGCCCAACCCTCCCATTCCGCCGGTGACGAGCGCTACGCGCGTCGCTGCCATGATGCATCCTCCTGTTACTTGCGTTGTCGGTTGCTGCAGTTTTGTGCGACTCGCGATATCGCTTACCGCGCCACGGCCATGGCGACGCCCATCCCGCCGCCGATGCACAACGACGCCAAGCCCCTTTTCGCGTTACGGCGACTCATTTCGTGGAGCAATGTCACGAGCACGCGACAGCCTGAAGCGCCGATCGGATGCCCGAGCGCAATGGCGCCGCCGTTGACGTTGATCTTCGACGTGTCCCAGCGCATTTCCTGATTGACCGCGCAGGCCTGCGACGCGAACGCTTCGTTGATTTCCATGAGGTCCAGGTCCGCTGCTTTCCAGCCCGCCTTCTCCAGACAGCGCCGCGACGCCGGAACAGGCCCCATGCCCATGATCGCCGGATCGACGCCCGACGACGCGAATGCCTCGATCCGTGCGAGCGGCTTCAGTCCGAGCTTTTCCGCGCGCTCCGCGTTCATGACCAGGACGGCCGCGGCGCCGTCGTTGATGCCGGATGCATTCGCGGCGGTCACCGTTCCGTCCTTCGCAAACGCCGGACGCAATCCCGCGACCGAATCGAGCGTCGTGCTGGCTTTCACGAACTCGTCGATTGCGAACGCGAGCGGATCGCCTTTGCGTTGCGGAATCATCACCGGCGTGATCTCGTCCTTGAACCGGCCGGCCTTTTGCGCGGCTTCCGCCTTGTTCTGGCTCGCGACGGCGAACTCGTCCTGCTGCGCGCGCGTGATGCCGTACTGCTTCGCGACATTCTCGGCGGTCGTGCCCATGTGGTACTGGTTGTAGACGTCCCACAGACCGTCGACGATCATCGAGTCGACGAGCTTCGCATCGCCCATCCGAAAGCCGTCGCGCGACCCTGGAAGAACGTGCGGGGCGGCGCTCATATTCTCCTGGCCGCCGGCGATCACGATCTCGGCGTCGCCGCATTGGACCGCCTGCGCGGCGAGCATCACGGCCTTCAGTCCCGACCCGCAAACCTTGTTGATCGTCATGGCCGGAACTGCGTACGGCAATCCCGCTTTGATCGATGACTGGCGCGCGGGATTCTGTCCGCTGCCGCCCGTCAATACCTGCCCGAGGATCACTTCGGAAACTTGTTCGGCTTTGACGCCCGATTGCGCGAGCAGCGCACGAATCACAGCAGCGCCCAACTCGGGCGCGGGCGTCTTCGCGAGCGATCCTCCGAACTTGCCGATCGCAGTGCGCAATGCGTGGGTGATGACAATGTCAGGCATGGGAGGCCTCCGTTCGATGAACTGGGAAAGGGCAAGCAAAAGCCCGTTTCCATCATGGTAGCGCAGCGGGCAAACCGATGCGAACGAGCGCGCCCGTTCGTTGTCCGGCGTCAAAAGACCGTTGCCGAGGCCGGGTTTTTGTCGATTGATGCCGATGCGCCTTCCCGTTTCGACGCGGCGCGCTCCGAAAAGTTGGCGGATGCGCCTTCTTTATGCGGCCTTTACAAGGCTACGCCGACGTTTTGCGACGTCTTGAGCCCACCGCGGCTATCGTCGCCCGATCGACAGCGTGTTGGAGAAGAGCATGGGACCCGCCGCAGATTTGATCTTTATCGCGCTGATCGTCGCTTTTTTTGCGACGACCGCGTGGCTGGTGCATTTCTGCGCGCGCCTCATGGGCAAAAAGGGAAACAAGCCATGAACGGGGTTTATTGGCTGAGCGGCATCGCGGCGGTCGCGATCTTCGCCTACCTCCTCGTGGCGTTGTTCAAGCCGGAGCTCTTTTCATGAACGCCGCCGGTTGGTTGCAGGTCGCGCTTTACGTCGTCATATTGCTGTTGCTCGCGAAGCCGCTCGGCGCCTACATGGCGGCCGTTTACGAGGGCCGCGCGACGCTGGCGCAACGAATCGGCGGACCTCTCGAGCGGCTGCTTTATCGCGGCGCGGGGGTCGATTCGTCGGAGGACATGCATTGGACGCGCTACGCGATGGCGATGCTTTGGTTCAACTTGATCGGCGCGCTGGTTGTATACGGCCTGCAGCGGCTCCAGCCATGGCTTCCACTCAATCCCCAAGCGTTCGCGAGCGTCAGCGCCGACTCGTCCTTCAATACTGCAACAAGCTTTGCAACGAATACGAACTGGCAGGGCTACGCCGGCGAGTCGACGATGAGTTATCTGACGCAGATGCTCGGGCTCGCCGTGCAAAATTTCGCTTCGGCCGCGACCGGTATGGCCGTATTGATTGCGCTCATCCGTGGCTTTGCGCGCAAGGAAGCGAGCGGTGTCGGAAGCTTCTGGGTCGACCTCGTTCGCTCGACGGTCTACATCCTGCTGCCGCTGTCGATCGTCCTGGCGCTCATTCTAGTGAGCCAAGGCAGCGTACAGACGTTCGACAAGGCGGCGACGGTCAACCTCGTACAGCCGGTGACGTTCGATCAGGCGAAGAACGGTCCCGATGGACAACCGCTGAAAGACGACAAGGGCAATCCGATCACCGAGAAGGCGAGCGCGACCGAGCAGCAGCTCCCGCTTGGACCCGCGGCATCGCAGATCGCGATCAAACAGCTCGGTACCAATGGCGGCGGTTTCTACAACGTCAACTCGGCGCATCCATTTGAGAATCCGACCCCGCTCACGAACTTCTTGGAGCTGCTGGCAGTACTCCTAATTTCCGGAGCGCTCTGCTACACGTTCGGCAAGATGATCGGCGACACCCGCGAAGGTTGGGCGTTGCTGGCGGCGATGACGATCGTCTTTGTTGCGCTGCTGGTGGGCGCATGCGTCGCCGAGCAAGGCGGGAACCCGGTGTTGAGCAAATTGGGGGTCGATCAGGGGACAACCGCCGCCAACATCGGGGGCAACATGGAAGGCAAAGAAACCCGCTTCGGGATCTCCGCCTCCGCACTCTGGGCGACCGCGACGACCGCGGCATCGAACGGCTCGGTCAACTCGATGCACGACTCGTTCACGCCGCTCGGCGGGCTGGTTCCGATGTGGCTGATGCAGCTCGGCGAAGTGATCTTCGGCGGCGTCGGCTCGGGTCTTTATGGACTGATCGTCTTTGCAATCGTTGCCGTGTTCATCGCCGGATTGATGGTCGGACGAACGCCCGAGTATCTCGGCAAGAAGATCGGCGCGTTCGAAATCAAGATGGCGTCGATCGCGATTCTCGTGCCGCCGCTGCTGGTGCTGGTCGGAACCGCGATCGCCGTGATGACCGACGCGGGCAAGGCCGGCGTCGCGAACCCCGGCGCGCATGGCTTCAGCGAAATTCTGTATGCGTTCTCGTCGGCGAGCAACAACAACGGCAGCGCGTTCGCCGGACTTTCCGCCAACACGCCGTTCTATAACACCGCACTCGGTATTTGCATGCTATTCGCGCGGTATTGGCTCGCTGTACCCGTGTTGGCACTCGCAGGCGCGCTGGCAAGAGCCAAGCACGTGCCGGCGTCGGCGGGAACGTTGCCGACGCACACCCCGCTCTTCGTCGTCGTCCTGATCGGCGTCGTTATCACCGTGGGTGCCTTGACATTCGTACCGGCGCTCGCGTTGGGACCGCTCGTCGAACAACTGCAGCTCTTTGCTCGGTAAGACACGACAACGGATTGAAGGACTCGATATGTCGACTGCAATCGTCAAACCGACCGAGCTCTCGTGGTTCGCCGGTCCCGGTGTGTTGAAGGCTGCGGTGCTCGACAGCTTTCGTCGCCTGACGCCGCGCTATCAATGGCGCAACCCGGTCATGTTCGTCGTCTATATCGGGAGCATCCTCACGACGGTCCTTTGGTTACAGGCTCTGTTCGGCAAAGGCGAAGCGGCCGCCGGATTCATCCTGGCCGTCACCATTTGGTTGTGGGTGACGTTGCTGTTCGCCAATTTCGCCGAAGCGATCGCCGAAGGACGCAGCAAGGCGCAAGCGGCGTCGCTCAAGCACGCGCGCAAGGACACGATGGCGAAGAAGCTCGCCCGCGCGCAACGCGACGCGGCGCAGACGGGCGTTCCCTCCAGCTCGCTACGCAAGGGCGACGTTGTGTTGGTCGTGCAAGGCGATTTGATCCCCGGTGACGGCGAGGTCATCGACGGCGCCGCATCGATCGACGAAAGCGCGATCACGGGCGAGAGCGCACCGGTTATTCGCGCCGCGGGGAGCGACTTCAACACGGTGACCGGCGGCACCCGCGTGCTTTCCGATTGGATCGTCGTGCGGATCAACGTCAATCCGGGCGAAGCGTTTCTCGATCGGATGATCGGCATGGTCGAGGGCGCGAAGCGCCAACGGACGCCGAACGAGATTGCGCTGACCATCCTCCTTGTTGCAATGACGCTGGTTTTCCTGCTTGCGACCGTCACGCTGCTGCCTTATTCGCTGTACAGCGTCGAGGTTGCAAAAGCGGGAACGCCGGTGACCGTCACCGTGCTCGTGGCCCTTCTGGTCTGCCTGATTCCGACAACGATCGGCGGGTTGCTTTCCGCGATCGGGGTGGCGGGAATGGGTCGCATGATGCGCGCGAACGTCGTGGCGATGTCGGGGCGCGCCGTGGAAGCAGCAGGCGATTGCGACGTGCTGCTACTCGATAAGACGGGCACGATCACGTTCGGCAATCGGCAGGCGTCGGCGATCTACCCGGTCACCGGCGTGACGCTTCACCAGCTCGCCGAGGAAACGTTGCTGGCTTCGCTGGGTGACGAGACCCCCGAAGGCAAGAGCATCGTCGCGTTCGTGCGGCGAGCGCACGGCATTCTGGCGCCGAACCTCAAGCCCGGCGCGTTCACGATCGTGCCGTTCTCGGCGCAGACGCGGATGAGCGGCGTGAACTACGAAGGACGGAAGATCCGTAAAGGGGCGCTCGATGCGATTCGCGATTGGATCGTCGCGCAAGGCGGCACGATCGGCGCCGAGATGAACGCGCGCGTCGAAGACGTCGCTCGCCGCGGCTCGACGCCGCTGGTTGTAGCGGCAGGCAAGAACGTGCTCGGCGTCGTCGAGTTGAAGGACATTGTCAAGACGCACATCAAGGAGCGGTTCGCCGAGCTTCGCCGGATGGGCATCAAGACGATCATGATCACCGGCGACAACAAGCTCACCGCGGCTTCTATCGCGGCGGAAGCGGGGACCGACGATTTCCTTGCCGAAGTGACGCCCGAGGCGAAGCTCAAGCTCATTCGCGACATTCAAGCCGAAGGCAAGCTCGTCGCGATGACCGGCGACGGAACCAACGACGCGCCCGCGCTCGCGCAGGCCGACGTCGCAGTCGTGATGAACAGCGGCACGCAGGCGGCAAAAGAAGCCGGCAACATGGTCGACATGGATTCGAACCCGACCAAGCTGATCGAGATCGTCGAGATCGGCAAGCAACTGCTGATGACGCGCGGCGCGTTGACCACATTCTCGATCGCCAACGACGTCGCCAAGTATTTCGCGATAATCCCCGCGACGTTCGCGAGCACCTATCCCGTTCTCAACACGCTCAACGTGATGCGGCTGGCCACACCGAACAGCGCGATCCTTTCTGCAGTGATTTTCAATGCACTGATCATCCCTGCGTTGATTCCACTGGCGCTGCGCGGCGTCAAATACCGCCCGGTCGGCGCAGGAGCGATCCTGCGGAGAAACATGCTGGTCTACGGTATCGGCGGCATCGTGCTGCCGTTCGTCGGAATCAAAATCATCGACGTCGTCCTGGTCGCGCTCGGGCTCGTCTAATCGGAGAATCCGGTGTTCGCTCATCTCTTTCCCGCCGTGCGCATGCTTGTGGTGCTCTCACTGCTGACGGGGATCGTCTACCCGCTCGTCGTCACGGGCATTGCGCAAGTGGCTTTCCCGCGCGCCGCCAATGGCAGCCTGCTCTCGGTTAACGGAAAGACGATGGGCTCGAGGTTGATCGGACAGCCGTTCAGCGATCCGAAATACTTCTGGGGTCGCCGTTCCGCCACGTCGCCGCAACCTTACAACGCGATGGCTTCGTCCGGATCGAATCAGGGTCCACTCAATCCGGCGCTCGCCGAGGCCGTCAAAGATCGCATCGCGGCACTGCGTGACGCGGATCCGAACAATGCGTCCCCGGTGCCGATCGACCTCGTGACCGCATCGGGCAGCGGGCTCGATCCGCACATCAGTGTCGCAGCGGCGCGGTATCAGACCCAACGCGTCGCCAAAGCCCGCGGCGTGGATGCAAGCAAGGTGGCAGCGCTCGTGATTGCGCACACCGAAGGTCCGACGCTGGGCGTGCTCGGTGAGCCGCGCGTCAACGTGCTCGAACTGAATCTGGCGCTCGATTCTGCCGTCAAATAATCGATTGCTACACTAGCTAAGTGGAGAGGCAGCGACCGAATCCCGATCAGCTCCTTGCCGAGGTGCAGGCCGACGAGCAGCGTGCTTCGCGCGGCAAGCTCAAGATATTTTTCGGCGCATCGGCCGGCGTCGGCAAGACGTACGCGATGCTGATCGCTGCGCAGACGCAGCGGCGGTCGGGCACGGACGTGGTCGTCGGCGTGCTCGAAACGCACGGCCGCATCGAGACGGCCGCGCTGCTCGAGGGCCTCGAACAGGTTCCGCCGTTGATGCTCGACGTTCGGGGCGCGAACGTCAAGGAATTCAACCTCGATGCCGCGCTCGCCCGACGCGCTGCGCTGATTCTCGTCGACGAGCTGGCGCACACCAACGCGCCCGGCGCCCGCCATCCGAAGCGCTGGCAGGACATCGACGAGCTGCTTGCGTCCGGCATCGATGTCTTCACGACGCTGAACGTCCAGCATCTCGAGAGCCTCAACGATGTCGTCGGCGGCATCACCGGCATTCGCGTCTGGGAAACGGTTCCCGACACCTTTTTCGACGCCGCCGACGACGTGATCCTGGTCGATGTACCCGCCGACGAGCTCCTCGCGCGGCTCAAAGCAGGAAAGGTCTACGTTCCGGAGCAAATCGAGCGCGCCGCCGGGAACTTCTTTCGCAAAGGGAATCTGATGGCGTTGCGCGAGCTCGCGCTTCGCCGTACCGCCGATCGCGTCGAGGAGGACGTTCAGGCATACCGGATCGCGCAGGCGATCGAGCGGATATGGAAGACCGAGGCGTCGCTGCTGTGCTGTGTCGGTCCGGATCCCGGTGGCGAACACGTGGTGCGAAGCGCTGCACGCCTCGCTGCGCAAATCGGCGTCGAATGGACGGCCGTCTACGTCGAGACACCCAAGCTGCAGCGACTGCCGTCGATCGAACGCGAGCGAATATTACGCACGGTGAAGCTGGCTCAGGAGCTTGGCGCCAAGACGGCGATTCTCTCCGGCAGCGATCCTGCGACCGCCATTGTCGAATACGCGCATGCGCACAATTGTTCCAAAGTTGTAGTCGGCCGCACGCGGCGCAACAAGACATGGCCGTGGACGCGACTCGTGGCAACGCGAATCGGCGACTTTGCGCCGGACGTCGATATCATGGAAATCGGGCCCGGCGAGACGGCGCCCGTCCCACGACCCGTTCCAGAAGAGGGAAGCGACGCCACCCCCGATCCACGGCGCATCGCCAAGCGTCTGAATTACGCGTGGGCCCTGCTGGCATGCGTCGCAACCACCCTCGTCGCATCGCCGCTACACGCGTATTTCGATCTCGCCAACATCGTCATGCTGTTTCTGTTGCTGGTCGTCGTGATCGCGGTGCGATTCGGCCGCGGGCCTGCGATCCTCGCGGCGTTCCTGAGCGTCGCGAGCTTCGATTACTTTTTCGTCGAGCCGCGCTTTTCGTTTGCGGTGAGCGACGCGCAGTATCTGCTCACGTTCGTCGTGATGCTCATCGTGGCGCTCGTCATCGGACAAATGACATCGGGCTTGCGCTATCAAGCGCGCGTGGCGTCGTATCGCGAAGAGCGCGCGCGCGTGCTATACGAATTCGCGCGCAACATGTCGAGCGTCTTGCAGACGGATCAAGTGGTCGAGGCAGCGACCCGGTTCATCGAGAGCAACTTCGGTGCGAAAGTCGTGATTCTCGTTCCCGACGATCAGGAGCGGCTCGTTTCAATGACCGGGGAATCCGTGATTGCCCCCGGGATCGATCTGCGCACCGCGGCGCAGTGGGCCTACGACAAGTCGCAACCGGCTGGAGCGGGGACCGATACGCTGCCGGCGAGCGAATTCCTCTATCTCCCGTTGCGCGCGCCGATGCGCACCCGCGGCGTTTTGGCGATAAAGGCAGAGAACCGGCGCACCCTTCTGATCCCGGAGCGGCGCCGTCATCTCGATACGTTCGCGGCGCTCACCGCGATCGCGCTCGAGCGTGTCCACTATGTCGAAGTGGCGCAGCAGGCGCTGATTCGCATGGAATCGGAGCGCCTTCGCAATTCGCTTCTGGCCGCGCTGTCGCACGACCTGCGCACGCCGCTCGCGGCGTTAGTTGGGCTTGCCGAGTCCCTCGCGTTAGCCAGGCCGGCGCTCTCCGCTGCGCAGAGCGACATTGCGCACGCGATCGCGGACCAGGCGCGGCGGATGAACGCGCTCGTCAACAATCTGCTCGATATGGCGCGCATTCAAAGCGGCGAAGTGAAACTGCGCCGCGAATGGCAGTCGGTCGAGGAGGTGGCCGGCAGCGCGCTCAAGTCCGCTCAGCCGGCGCTTGCGCGGCATCGGGTGGAGGTTGCGCTGCCGGAAGACTTGCCGCTTGTGGAATTCGATGCGGTCCTGATCGAGCGCGTGCTTCACAACCTGCTCGAAAACGCCGGCAAATATACGCCCGCGGGAACGTCGATACGGATCCGGGCCCGCGTGTCTGGAGACGAGCTGGTGATCGAAGTGAGTGATCGGGGACCGGGTGTGCCGCCCTCCCAGCGCGAGGCGATCTTCGACAAGTTCACCCGCGGCGCGCGCGAATCGGCGACGCCCGGCGTCGGGCTAGGGCTCGCGATCAGCCGCGCGATCGTCGAAGCGCACCGCGGCCGCATTTGGGTGGACGACGCGCCGGACGGCGGCGCACGCTTTTCGTTCACGTTGCCGCTGGGGATGCCTCCGGAGGTTCCGGAGTGAACGCGCAATGACGGAGGTGACGCCGGTTGCGATCCTGATCGAGGACGAGCGCCAGATTCGGCGCTTCGTCCGCATTGCGCTGGAGACCGAAAACTGGCGGGTGTTCGAAGCGGAAACCGTGAAGCAGGGTCTGATCGAAGCCGGAACGCGCAAGCCCGATGTCGTCATCCTCGATTTGGGATTGCCCGATGGCGACGGCGTCGATTTCATCCGCGATCTGCGCGCATGGTCGTCGACCCCGGTGATCGTGCTTTCTGCTCGCGTCGACGAGCGTCAGAAGATTTCGGCGCTCGATGCCGGCGCGGACGACTATCTGACGAAGCCGTTCGGCGTCGGCGAATTGCTCGCTCGCGTGCGTGCGGTGCTGCGTCGCAAGATCGGAGCGTCAGCGGCCGACGCGTCGGTGTTCCGCTTCGGCGACGTCGAAATCGATCTCGCCAAGCGGCAAGTTCGCAAGCGCGATGCGCTCGTCCATTTGACCGCGCTCGAATACCGGTTGCTGGCCACGATGATCGTGAACGCAGAAAAGGTGCTGACGCACCGCCAAATCCTGCGCGAGGTCTGGGGACCGTCCTACGTCGAGCACGAGCACTACGTCCGCGTGCACATGGGGCATCTGCGGCGCAAGCTCGAGGACGATCCTGCGCAGCCAAAGCACCTGTTGACCGAGACGGCGGTCGGTTATCGCCTGGTCCCTTGATTGCGCATTAACGCGCGGGCTCGAGCACGTAAGTGCCCGGCGCATCTGCGATCGCCGGATGTTTCGCGCTCCCGGTCGTTTTGGGGGCGCGTTGTCGCTTGCCGCCGTGGCGAGCGATCCACGCGTACCAATGCGGCCACCAGCTTCCGGCATAGCTCTTGGCATGAAGGAGCCACTCGTCCGGATTTTCGGGCAACGCATCGCTCGCCCAGTAATTGCGGCGCGAGGACGTCACCGGGTTTACGACGCCGGCGATGTGGCCGGAAGACCCAAGCACGAAGGACACGTCGCCGCCGACGAGTGACGTCGTTCGGAACGCCGTGCGCCAGGGCACGATGTGATCTTCGCGGGACGCGTACACGTACGTCGGCACGCCGATCGCGCCGAGGTCGATCGGAACACCGCTCATCGTGAGAGCGCCGGGAATGCGCAATCGATTGCCGATGTACATCTCCTTCAGGTAGTAGTCGTACATCGGACCGGGAAGGTTCGTCGAATCCCCGTTCCAGTAGAGGAGATCGAACGCCGGAGGCGTTTGTCCTTTCAGATAATTGTTGACGACGTAGTTCCACACGAGCTCGTTGGCGCGAAGGCTCGCGAAAGCGCTCGCGAGCTCGTTGCCATGTACGCGCTGCCCCGCAAGCAACGCGGGCTCGCGCGCGGCAAGCGATTGTGGCGAGATGTAGACCGCAATCTCGCCGGGATCCGAAAAATCGAGCATCGTCGTCAAATACGTCGCGCTCGTGACGCTATGATCGCCGCGTGACGCCAATGTCGCGAGCGCGCAGGCGAGCATCGTGCCGCCTACGCAAAAGCCCAACGTGTTCAACGTCCGCGTCGACGCAATCTCGCGCGCAACGGCGAACGCTTTCAGCACGCCGTCGCCGAGATAATCGTCCCACGTGATCCGGCCGAGCGCTTGCGGAATGTTGCGCCACGAGATCATGAAGACCGTATGCCCTTGCGCAACGGCATGGCGGACGAACGAATTCTCCGATCGCATGTCGAGGATGTAGTACTTGTTGATGCAAGGAGGGACGATCACCAGCGGGCATTGATAGACGGTGGGCGTCGTTGCGTCGTACTGGATCACCTCGATCAGGTCGTTGCGAAATACGACGCTTCCCGGCGTCAATGCGAGATTGCGGCCGACGGCAAACGCGCGCTCGTCGCTCATCGTGATGCGACCCTTTTGCGCGTCCGCGATCAGATTCGCGAAACCGCGCAACAAACTGGCGCCATCGGTCTCAAGCGCGCGGCGCAGAACTTCAGGATTCGTCGCCGGATAATTGCTCGGCGCGATCGCGTCGAGATATTGCCGCGTCGCGAATTCGAAGCGCTGTTTGTCGGAAGGCGGCAGCTGGGCGAGCGACGCCAGCTCCGTCAAATACTCCGTGCAGAGCAGATACGCGTCCTTGATGAACGCGAAGTAGGGCTGTTCGCGCCATGCCGGCGCTGCGAAGCGGCGGTCGCTTTTGCCTGCCGCATCGACGTTCGTCGATGGCGTCGATGACTCGCCGAGCACGCGCGACCATAACGCCTGAACGCGCGGAGCGAAACGCTCGTTGAGTTCGGCAACGGCGCGCGGATCGTAGAAGGGCGCCGCAATCGCGTTCGGCGCATCGCTGCCCGCGGGGACTGTCGCGGGGGTCGCGACCGTTACCGCCGCGCGCTGCCACCACTGCGCCCACTCCTGCGCAAGCGCTTGCCAGCGGACGGCAAGGTCGCTCCACGGAGCGACCTCGAGACTATCGGGCGGCGACATACGCGACAGGCAATCGGACCATTGTCTATGTTAGAGCAAGCAACCCGCGTCCCGTTCAGTGCTCCAGCAGGACGTGCGCGATCGCAATCGTCGAGAGTCCGAGTCCGATCAGCAATGCCTGCTTCGCAGTCTCGATCGGCTCGCTTCGTCGATGAAGGCTTGGAATCAGATCGGCAACGGCAACATAGAGCAGACTCGACGCAGCGATGGCCAGCACGGTCGGCAATACCCGCGTCATTCCGGCCAAAGCGCCGTATGCGACCAGTGCCCCGATCAACGTCGCCGCGCCCGCGGACACGTTGAACGCGAATGCCTTTCCGCGTGCGAAGCCGGAATGCAACAGAACTGCGAAATCGCCCACTTGCTGCGGCACCGCGTGCGCGACGATCGCGAGCGTCGTGGCGACGCCGAGCGGCCGGTCAGCCAGAAAGGCGGCGGCGATCACGATGCCGTCGCAGAAATTGTGAACGCTGTTGCCGATCAGGATCATCATTCCGGGACGGCCGCCGACGACGCTCGCACCGCCGTGCAAAGCGTGGTCATGTTCCGATTCGTCGCCGTCTGGCGCGTGGTGCTCGTGACCGTGTGCGTGACGCCAGAGCACGAGCTTTTCGAGCAGGAAGAATGCGAGGAGACCGGCCAAAACGATGCGCATCACATAATGAACGCCGCCCGCTTCCAGCGCTTCGGGCAACAGCTCGAGGAACACTGCGCCCAGAAGCGCGCCGACCGCAAACGACACGAGCGGTGCAATCCATGAAGCCGAGACCTTGAGCGTCGCGGCGGCTGCGAGCGTCGACAGCACGCCGCCCGCGAGAGCGGCCACGATGATCCACAACAGAGTGTCCAAGAATCGGTCGACCGTTGTTGTTGTTGGCCGATAGCGTACTACGGCCCGAGAACCTATCTGAAAATTAGCTGCGCAGCCCGATTACTTTGTCGTTTCCTCGTTCGCCCCTCTTTGTACCTCTATGTACGACCTCGGGGCTCGCTGCGGGCCCAAATTTGGCAAGTGAGGTACTCGGGCTGCTCGCCCAATTTTCAGATAGGTTCAAGCCAGAGCAAGGCCGCCATCCGGCCGGTGTTGCGGTCGCGGCGATAGGAAAAAAACCGCGCGGCATCATGAAACGTGCAGAAACCGCCGCCGTGAATGTTGCGCACGCCGGCACGGTTGAGCTTGGCGCGTGCGATTCCGTACAGATCGGCGTGCCATTTGCCGGGCTTCGCCGCTGCGAAATACGGCGAGGCGCCGGCATCGTCGAACGCCGCGACGACGTCTTCACCGACTTCGAATGCGCGTTGGCCGATCGCGGGCCCGAGCCACGCGATGATCTCACCGGGCGGAACGTCCATCGCAGTGACGACATTTTCGACCACGCCGCCGGCAAGTCCGCGCCATCCGGCGTGGGCGACGCCGATGACACGACCGGCGCCATCGGCCAGCAATACCGGAAGACAATCGGCGACCATGACGCCGAGAACGATGCAGGGCTCGCGCGTCACGGCCGCATCGGCGACCGGTGGGTGCATCCGCGCAGCGTCCAGAGTGGATGAAGCGATGCTCGCGACGGCGTCCCCATGCATCTGGCGAAGCCAGATCGGCGCGGAAGGAAGAAACGATTGAACGCGACGTCGATTCTCCGCGACCGCGGCCGGGTCGTCGCCGCAAGCGTCGCCCAAGTTCAGCGTTGCATGGGCGCCGATACTTGCGCCGCCGTTGCGCGTCGTGGCGAACGCGTGGACGCGCGGCGCGCTGGGCCAGTCGGGAATGATCCAATCGAGATCGGCGCCCGCCAATCGCGTTGCCAACACGTTTGCTGTCATTGCCGTCGTTGCGCACGCAAAGTCGACAGCAAGCGCGCCATATCGTCCGGCAATGGGGATTCCCATTGTCGTTGCTGCCCGGTCGACGGATGAGCGAACGCGAGGCGAATCGCATGCAGCGCCTGACGAGGGAAGGCTGGCAACGAAGCGTTCGCGCGACGCCGTCCGTAGGCGGCATCGCCGATCAGCGGATGGTCGATCGCCGCAAGGTGGACCCGGATCTGATGCGTGCGGCCCGTTTCGAGCCTGCACGCAACCAACGTTGCCATGCCGAATCGTTCCAGCGGCGCAACGTGCGTGCGTGCCGGTTTTCCACGCGCCACGACGGCCATCGTCGTGCGCGCACGCGGATGGCGGCCGATCGGCGCATCGACGATCGCGGCGCGAGCGACATCGCCGTGCACCAGCGCGACATACTCGCGTTGCACCGTGCGTGCCTGTAACTGGCGCACGAGATCGGTTTGCGCGACAGGCGTCTTCGCGACGACCAATAAGCCGCTCGTATCCTTGTCCAAACGATGAACGATGCCGGCGCGTGGGAGCGCGGCCAATGCCGGCGCATGATGGAGCAGCGCGTTCAGAAGAGTCCCGTCGCGATTGCCGCTGCCGGGATGGACGACCAGTCCCGGTGGCTTGTCGACGACCAGAACGGCGTCGTCCTCGTGCACGATGGCGAGTACGATCGGCTGCGGTGCGTCGGCAACCGCCCGCGGCTCATCGGCCACATCGACGACGATCCGCTCTCCGCCGCCAAGTCGCTGCTTACCCTCGGCGACCGCGCCGTCGAGCCTGACATGCCCTGCATCGATCCAATCCTTGAGCCGGCTCCGCGAATGCTCGGGACAGAGCCGCGCGAGCGCCTGGTCGAAGCGCAGTCCCGCGAGCTCGACCGGCACCGTGAACTCGAGGGGATGTAGCGTCTGGTCGTCGCGAAGCGCCTCACGCGCTCCGCTATAATTTGCGCGACTCACGAAGGATGACGGCGATGATTGGTCGATGGGCGCAAGCAAGAGCGTGGATGACGAGCGTGCTGTTCGCGCTCGCGTTGGCCGGCTGCGGCCTGTTGCCCGACGTGAAAGACGAGACGGCCGGGTGGAGCGCCGAGAAGCTCTACAACAGCGCCCATGATGCGATGCTCGAGGGGAATTATACGCGGGCCGTCAAGTTGTTCGAGACGCTCGAGTCGCGCTATCCGTACGGACGTTACGCGCAGCAGGCGTTGCTCGAAGGCGCTTTTTCGAACTGGCGCACGAACGAGCAGGCCGCGGCGACCGCGGCGTGCGATCGTTTCATCAGGACTTACCCGAACCATCCGAACGTCGACTACGCCTATTTCCTGAAGGGTCTCGTCTACTTTCGCGAGGACCAGGGACTCTTCGGCTATGTCTACGAGCTCGATCTGGCCGAGCGCGATCCCAAGCAGATGCGCGAATCGTTCGCGGCGTTCAAAGAGCTGGTGCAACGTTTTCCGGATAGTCGCTATGCCGACGATGCGAACCAGCGGATGCGTTATCTCAGCAACGCGATCGGGATGTACGAAGTCAACGTCGCCCGCTATTACTACAATCGCGGCGCCTACGTGGCCGCCGCCAATCGCGCGCAAGCGGCCTTGGTCAACACGCCGCAGACGGCGTCGAACGAGCCCGCGCTCGACGTTCTGGTCAAATCGTACGAAAAGCTCGGACTCGCGCAGCTCGCCGACGATTCGCGACAGATTCTCGTCAAGACGTATCCCAATAGCGTCTACGTCAAGGGTACGCCGCCGAAGCCGTGGTGGAAATTTTGGTGATGCTACATTAGACGAGGGTCCGCTCCACCATCGTTCTGACGTCGTAGCCTTCGAGCTCCCGCAGACATTCGTCCAGCGAAAAAAGCCCGACACAGGGCATCGCGCCGCGCGCGGCGAGCGTTCCCGCGGCAAGCTTGCGCGCAATGACGATCGCCGCTGTGCACGGTACCTGCGGCCCGTCGCCGTTGCCGGCGATCAGCGTCCACAGCACCGTCAATCGATGGCCGCGCCGAAAGCCCCGCATTTCAACGTGCATCGCGCCGACGTCACTCCCGCGCCGGCGAAACCATTCGCTGCTCCGGCGCAGACGCTCGGTGTGCGCTTCGAGGCGCTTGATCCAGCGCCAACGCGCCGGCCACGACACGAGCCACAAGCCCAGGTGCAGGATCGGCAACTCGAGCCCTGCGCCGAAGTGGACCGATTGCACGCCGGGATAGCGCTCCGGAAAAAGCTCGAGGTCGGGGATGTCGCAATCGGCAAGCCAACGGGAGCCCACCGACGGCGGATAGCGGTGTCGCCGCAGCCGCTGCCATCCGTACGCCGGCTGCCACACCCCCTCGTCCCACACGCCGAACTGACGGCCGACATAGCTTGCCACCGACGCGATCGTGGCGCTGCCACGTGGCGTGCGATTGCCAGGTGCGATGGCGAAGTCGATCGATTGCAACGCATCGAACTCGTGCGCAAACGCGTCGATCACCGTGCCGCTCAAACCGGGAACGCTGCTTGCGCCGCTGACGACGAGAAGCTCGCGCGAGCGTGCGGCATCGTCGATCGCGCGAATGCCGCACACGAATTTGCGCGCGTCGGCCAAATCCACGTAGTGAGCGCCGACGGAGAGCGCGGCGCGGGCCACGCCGTGATCGCGGACCTGAAAGGGCCCGCACGCGTGAATGACGAGATTCGGCTCGAGCAGGCGCAGCCGCGACCCGATGTCGCGCGCCGTGACGTCGAATGCGGCCGCATCGACGCGCCGTCCGCATTCGAGCGCGATGGCCGCCGCCATGTCGGCTGCCCGCGCGGGATCGCGTCCCACCACGGTCACGTCCATCGCGGGATCGGGCGCCAGCGTCCTCGCAATGCGCGCGCCGAAATGGCCGTATCCGCCGAGCACGACAACCCTTAGAGTCATTGGACGGCCGATTTACATCAGCGTTGGAGTTCCAGAGGCGAAGTGGTCGCAACCACGGGCGGTGTCGTCGAACCGAAGAATGCGAGCACGTCGCCGAGATCGCGCGTCCGGCGCATCGGCGGCAAGCTTTGCCAGATTCGGCGACCGTAGGGTTTGTCGGTGAGCCGCGGATCGCAAATCATCAGGACGCCGCGATCGGTCTCGGTTCGGATCAATCGGCCCGCGCCCTGCTTCAAGCTGATGGCCGCCTGAGGAAGCTGCCAATCGATAAACGGATTGCCGCCGTCGGCCTTCAGTTTTTCGAGGCGGGCGGCGAGCAGCGGATCGTCGGGCGGCGCGAAGGGCAGCTTGTCGATGACGACGAGCGATAGCGCATCGCCGGGGACGTCGACACCTTCCCAGAAGCTCGCGCTGCCCAGCAAGACGGCGTTGCACAGCGTGCGAAAGCGCGTGAGCAGCTCGCTTTTCGAGCCGTCGCCTTGCACGAGGAGCGGGAAGTCGAGTCCCTCGCGCAGCAACGCCTCGACCAGCCGCTCACGTGCGCCGGCCAGCGCCCGCAGCGTCGTGAACAGCATGAACGCGCGGCCGCCGCTCGCCTTCAGGACCGGCAATGCGGCGTCGACGACGGCGTCGGTGTGCTCGCGCGTGTTGGGCGGCGGCAGCGCGCGCGGAACGTAGAGCAGTCCTTGCGACGAATAATCGAACGGACTGTCCCAGCAGCCGGTTGCCGCGCTGGCGAGTCCGAGCTCGTGGGTGTAATGGGTGAAGTCGCGCGCGACGGCGAGCGTCGCCGACGTGAAGATCCATGCGCGGCCCGTCGATTCCACTTGGCGCCGGAAAATTTCGGCGATGGAGATGGGCGACGCGTGAAGCTGCCAGCCCTGTGGGGTGACATCGATCCAGCGAATCCAATCGCCGTCGCCGTCACGTCGTTCATCGGCGCGCCTGGGACGCCACCGCGCGAGCCGCGCCGACGCTTCATCCGAACGTCGCGCGATGCTCGTCAGCTCCTCGCTTCGTTCGGCATGGTGCTGCATTTCGGCGGCGAGTCGATCGAGCGCGGCGCTAAGCTCGTCGAACGCACCGGCGAAACCGGTGCGTGCGACAATCGCGTCCTGCGTGAATTTCCCCGCGACATCGCCGGCGGCGAGCCGCAATTTCCGGATCGCCGGGATGAGATCAGAGGCGGCGTCCGGAAGCTCCGGTACGTCGCGCGCCGTCGTTCGAGCGGCTATTTCGGCGTCGCGCGCGAGCTCGGCAAGCTGTCCCGCCGTCGTCTGTTCGCCGAAAAAAAGCGTCGCCGTATCGGGAAGTTGATGGGCCTCGTCGAGGATCACGGTGTTGCACGCGGGCAGGAGCTCGGCCAGCCCTTCGTCACGCAACATCACGTCCGCAAAGAACAGATGGTGATTGACGACGACGACGTCCGCGTCGAGCGCGTCCTTGCGCGCCTTCATGACGAAGCATTCGCGATGAAACGGACAGTTCGATCCGAGGCAGTTGTCGCGTGTCGAGGTGACGTACGGCCAGATCGACGCGTTCTCCGGCACGTCGGCGAGCAGCGCGCGATCGCCCCGTTCACTCGCTTGCGCGAACGCGATGATCTTGCGCAGATGACGTGCATCCTCACGGGAAGGCAGCCGATCCTCGTGCGACGCGCGCTCGAGATGGTGATGACAGACGTAATTGGCGCGTCCCTTCAGCACCGAGATCGTGACGGGCACCTGGAGCGCCTCGCGCAATAACGGGATGTCGCGCTCGTAGAGTTGATCCTGCAGCGTCTTGGTTCCGGTCGAGACGATGACCTTGCCGCCGTAGAGCAACGCGGGGACCAGGTAGGCAAATGTCTTGCCGGTGCCCGTCCCCGCTTCGGCGATAAGCTCGCTGCGAGATTCGATCGCATGCGCAACCGCCTGCGCCATTGCAAGCTGTTGCGCTCGAAAACGGAATCCCGGCAGCGCGCCCGACAGGACGCCGCCCTCGCCGAAGATCGACGCGAGCGTGGTGTCGATCGCGGGATCGACGCAGCCGGCGCGATCGACGCCGTTCGGCGCCGTCACGCAATAGGCGGAGTCCGGCCCGTCAGCTTCGGTGGGCTTTCTTGTCACGACCGGTTTTCGGCGGCGGGGCCGCCGTATTTTCCTTCACGATCGCGACGATCTTGCGGATGCCTTCAATGCGCTCGTGAAACGCATCATACGGCCCGGCGACGCGCGCTTTGTACTCGGCGTCCGATTCGCCGGGCTTCCACTTCAATTGGGTCAGCGATTCGAGCCAGAATTCCTGCAAGCTGCGGACGCCCTCGACCGCTTGATGGGAGACCGAAGCCTCGCGGAGCGCTGCCTGGTAGGGGCGCGTGATGTTGACCCGCTGCTTGTCGATGCAGTATTCGCTCTTGGCGCCGTTCACGCCTTCCTCGGATTTTTCGTAGCCGAACTCGATGATCTCGATGCTCTTCACATGGCTGCACATGCGGTAGAGATGCTCGACGGCGTCGAAATAGCAATCGAGCGCCGGCTTGCCGTCGGCGTTCGGACAAATGTAGTTGTATTGCGGACCGGGGTTCCCGCCGATCGTCTTGTATTGCGGCAGGATGTCGCGAGCGGTCTTCGTGTTTGCGTCGCGGGCAGCCTTTGCGTCAGCCGCGAGAGCAGCGGGCGTGATCAGCATGACGATCGCGAAAAAGCCTAGAGAGCGCATGAGTGGAATTGCGTACGATGACAGCGGCATCGTACCTTGCGGAGGTCGTCGCGCTCAACCGGACAAACGGCTGAGGCCGACCGGCGGTCGCGAGCTGTTGCAGCGCGAGCGGCGCAGAGCCGTCTCAAGCCGATCGCGGAAGCGATTTATCGGGCGAAAGTATCCTGGGAGGCGCGGCGCGCCGACCGAAACTTTTGCCTGTCTCTATATCGTGCACCCCCCCGATACCTCGATCACCGCGCCGTTGATGTACGACGCCTCGTCGGAGGCGAGCCACGCATACGTATTGGCGATCTCCTCCGGTTTGCCGAGCCGGCCCATCGGTACTTTTTCTTCCATCATCTTGATGACCTTGTCCGGCATGTGCGCAATGATCGGCGTCTCGATGAACCCCGGACAGATCGCGTTCGCGCGAATGCCCTTGCGCCCCAATTCGCGGGCCCACGTCTTCATCATGCCGATGACGCCGAATTTCGTCGCCGCATAGTTCGTCTGGCCAAAATTTCCGTACAAGCCGACGATCGACGATGCGTTCAGGATCACGCCCGAATTCTGCTCGAGCATGATATCGACGACTGCCTTCGTGCAGTTGTAGACGCCTTTCAGGTTGACGTCGATCACACGCTCGAATTGCTCGTCGGTCATCTTCTTGAACTGCGCGTCCTGGACGATGCCGGCGTTGTTGACCAACGTGTCGATTCGCCCCCATTTGGCCATCACGCCCTCGACCATACGGGCGATGCTTTCCTTGTCCGTGACGTCGATGCGAAACGCGACCGCTTCGCCGCCTTCAGCCTCGACCTCCTGAACCGTTTCCTTTACCGATTCGAGGTTGATGTCGCAGACCGCGACCTTGGCGCCCTCCGAGGCGAACTTGAGCGCCGTCGCGCGGCCGATCCCCTGCCCCGCGCCCGTGATGATCGAGACCTTTCCGGTCAAACGCATGGACGATTTCTCCCATTGTGGTTGTCGTGACACCCACCGGCGGTGGCTGCGCCGGGCCGAGCTAAACCGCTGTAATCTAACCGTAAATATTGCGCCGCACAAGCGTTATTGCAGTGCAAAGTCTACGTCGCGACCAAAAAACAACTATTGATAAAAATCAATAGCTTACGTAAAAACGCCCGTGCATCAATCCGGCGCCGTCCGGCTACGGATGTAAGCGGTCACCTACATTCGTCCCGCAGTCGGTCAATTGGTTATCGGCAACCAGTGCTCAACGATGAGCTCGAGGCCTTCGAGACCCTGCCATTCATGTATTTCCGGCCGATAGGCGGCACGGATGCGCGCGGGCAAGGGGACCGTCTGCTGAAAGGCGATCGCCTCGAAACGCTCGCCATCCCGGCCGAGGGAGAGTCGCAGATGCTTGTCGGCGATCGGCCGCTGCGAAACGACGTCGAATTCGTCGTCGAAGGCCGGGGCTGGAAATCCTTGTCCCCAGACCCGCAGTTGCAATGACTTGGCGAAGGCAAAAGTCAACTCGCCGGGCGTCAGCAGGCCATCGGTTTCGCACGAACGCCGCAAGTGCGCGGGGGTCAGCGATTCCCGGGCGACCGCCTCGAACGCGGCGGCGAACGTCGGCAGCGCAGACTCATCGATCGTCAGCCCGGCCGCGAATGCGTGGCCGCCGAACCGACGGACGATTCCGGGCGCTCGCTTTGTGATGAGATCGAGTCCATCGCGCAAATGGAATCCGCCGATCGACCGGCCCGAGCCGCGCAACTCGCCGTCCGTGCCCCGCGCGAACACGATTGCCGGACGGTGATAGCGATCCTTGAGCCGCGATGCGACGATGCCGACGACGCCCTGGTGCCATTCGGGCCGATAGACGCACAGTGTGAATGCGTCGGCGCCCGCCGTTCTCTCGATGGCTTCGAGATCGTCGAGCGCCTCGTCCTGCATCGTGCGCTCGACTTCGCGCCGCTCACGATTGAGCGCATCGAGCTCGGCCGCAAGCGGCGCGGCTTCCGCGGATGAGCGCGCCAGCAAGCAGCGGATGCCAAGCGACATGTCGGCGAGCCGACCGGCCGCGTTCAGCCGGGGCCCCGCGACAAAGCCCAGATCGAACGCCGTGGCGCGTCCTACGTAGCGTCCGGCCATGCAGAACAACGCTTGCACGCCGGGGTGCGCGTGTCCACTGCGAATGCGCGCCAGTCCTTGCGCGACAAGAATGCGATTCACGTGATCCAGCCGCACGACGTCCGCGACCGTTCCGAGCGCGACCAAATCGAGCAGCGCACCGAGATTCGGCTCGCGCGATTGCGCGAATGCGCCGCGGCGGCGCAGACGTGCGCGAAGCGCGGCCAACACGAAGAACATCACGCCGACACCGGCGATGTTTTTCGACGGAAAGGCGCAGCCGACTTGATTCGGATTGACGATGATCGCATCGGGCAGCGTTGCGCCGGGCAAGTGATGATCGGTGACGAGGACATCGATACCGCGCGCTTTCGCCGCGGCGACGCCTTCGACGCTGCCGATGCCGTTGTCGACGGTGATGATCAGTTCCGCGTTGCGATCCGCAGCAAGCGCGACGATTTCCGGCGTCAGGCCATAGCCGTACTCGAAGCGGTTCGGCACGATGAAATCGACGTTCGCTCCGAATGCGCGCAGGCCTTCGAGCGCGATTGCGCATGCAGTGGCGCCGTCCGCATCGTAGTCGGCCACGATGACGATGCGCTCGCGAACGTCGATTGCGTGGACCAATCGGTCGACGGCGGCATCGATGTTGGCGAGCGATTCGAAGGTCGGAAGCACGTCGAGTCCGATCTCGAGCTCATCCGTCGATTCGATTCCTCGTGCCGCATACACCCGCGCCAGTACCGAAGGAACGCCGGCGTCCACCAACGCTTGAACGTTGACGGGCACCAGGCGACGAACGATCGGAATCATTCTTCTGAGCGCGACGGAATAGGCAGCGCGCGAGAGCGGAGCCTAGCGGTCATGCGCGCCAACCAAGACGGATGTTTCGCGCGCCAGGTAATCGCCGTACCCTGAGCGTCGGCGATCAAGTGCAATGCATCGACCTGGCCGCTCTCCAGCGCATCAATGACGGGCTGCAACCAGACGGCGTCGAATCGCGCGATGTTCTCCTGATTCGAAATGGGTTCCATTGCCAGCAACGAGTGTCCGGATCCGCGAATACGATCCAGAATCGCTGAAAACGTCGTCGGTAGCACATCGGTCGAAAGGCCGGCACGACAGGCGAGACCGCGCGCGAGATCGCCGCTCGCGTCGCCGGTGGCGAACACGGATTTCAACGCAAGTGGCGCAACGTCTCCCAGGCGACCGTTACCCGATAACCAAACGCCGGACACCGGCGCCAATCCGCGCGCCGTACGGTCATTGTTGATTGCGTGCTCGTGAAAGAGCATCTGAATCTCGACTTGCCAACGCTCCCACGTCTTCGCGTCCGGCCCGGTTGGAAGAAACGCTGCGATCGGGCGGCCCACGGCGGCATCAATCGAGGACGTCGAAAAGGAATACGGGCGATCGCAGCGCGCAAACCAGGCGGCGGGCCGAGGCGCATCGAATAACACGCCGTCGGACGCGAAGTGACGGTTGAGAAGCTCCGTCAACGCCGACGCTTCTTCGGCGCCAAGATCGTTCACGGGGCCGGCGAGTACGACGGAGTCGCGATCGGCAACCAGCGTGACCGGCGTCGCAGAAATCGTATAGCGGTCGTCGACCGTGAGGCCGGCGCCCATCGCCAAGAGCGGCGCAAGCGGTGTCTCGCGCGGCAGCGACAAAGCAGCGCATAACGCCATTCCGAGTCCTTGCCGTTCCTGAGTCGTTGCGTTCACATGGCGCGCGAGCGCGCGTGCCCCGGCCAGAGTCGAGAGCGTCCGTTCGCCGGGTCGGATCAATCCGGGAACGGTCAGCGTGAGCATGGGTCGAAAGCGGTGCGAGACACGCGGCGTCAATCGCAAAGGCGCGGAACTCTAGCATGCGATAATTCCTTCCCACGCTTGCACGATTCATCTCCATGATCAAGCACGTCGTTGTCTGGAAAATCAAGGATCCGGCACAAAAGCCGGCGCACGCGAAAGCGGTCAAGCGCGCGCTGGAAGCGCTGCGCGGCCACATCCCCGGAATGGTCGCGATCGAAGTGGGCATCGACATCGGCTACGACGCACAGGCCGACGACGTCGTCCTCTACGCGGAATTCGAGGATCGCGACGCGCTCGACGCCTATCAACAGCATCCGCTGCATCTCGATGCCAAAGCGATCGTCAAGGTGTTGACGACCGATCGACGCGCGGTGGACTGGATCACGTAACACGTTCGACCCCGGCATCGCCGGGGTCGTTGAAGTCGACTCTCGTGATCTTATCCAGCCTTTCATAGCCTGTGTCGCCTTATGAACTAGCGGTCGGCTTGCGCTACACGCGTGCCCGCAAGGGATCGGGGCGAAACGCATTCGTTTCGTTCATTGCCTTCACATCGATGGCCGGCATCGTCGTCGGCGTTTGGGCGTTGATCGTCGTCCTCTCGGTGATGAACGGGTTCCAGCTCGAACTTCGCAATCGGATCTTGAGCGTCGCGTCGCACATCGAGATTCGGGGCTTTCCCGAACTGAAGGACCCCGATGCCGTGACGGCGCTCGCACGGCGCAATCCGCGTGTCATCGCATCGGCACCGTATGTATTGGGACAGGCCATGCTTTCGGTGGGGGACGCAAATCGGGGCGTTCTGGTTCGCGGCGTCGATCCCGCCCAAGAAGATACGGTCGCCGACATCGGCCGGCACATGGTGCGCGGCTCGTTTTCGTCCCTCACGCCGGGAAGCTTCAACGTCGTGCTGGGTGCGGAGCTCGCGCGGGCGCTCGGCGTGCGCGTCGGCGACAGTGTCGTGGCGATCACGCCGCAAGGCATCGTCACGCCCGCCGGCATGCTGCCGCGCCTCAAGACATTCAAGATCTCGGGCATCTTCGAGATCAACATGTCGGAGTTCGACAGCGGCCTCGCTTTCATCAACATCGACGATGCCGAGAAGCTCTACCGGCTCGACCATGCGAACGGGATCCGGCTGAAGCTCGATGACATGTTCGCAGCGCCGCGCGTTGCCACGGAGCTTTTGTCGGTGATGCCGGCGGACGCCGACGTGCGCGATTGGACGCGCAACCACGCGAATTTTTTCCGTGCGGTCGCGATCGAGAAACGAATGATGTTCATCATTCTGACGTTGATCGTGGCGGTCGCCGCGTTCAACATCGTGTCGGCGCAGGTCATGGTCGTGACCGATAAGAAGGCGGATATCGCCATATTGCGCACGCTGGGCGCCGCACCCAAGTCGATTCTGGCGATTTTCATGATTCAAGGAATGTTGATCGGCGTCGTCGGCACGCTGATCGGCGTGGTCACCGGCGTCCTGACCGCCCTCAACATCGACACGATCGTACCGGCCATCGAGCACGCGCTGCACGTGCAGTTCCTCGACAAGACCGTTTATTACATCAGCGATCTGCCGTCCGACTTGCAAAGCGGCGACGTGATCACTGTCGGCGCGATCGCGTTGTTGCTCGCGCTCGCGGCGACGATCTATCCGAGCTGGCGCGCGGCGCGCGTCAACCCGGCTGAAGCGCTTCGCTATGAATGATGCGAGAAGCTTCCCGAAAGCCGTGCTCGGTTGTCGGGGGGTGAAGAAGACCTATCGAAACGGTCCGCTCGACGTCCCGGTGTTGATGGGCGTCGATCTCGAGGTCCGGGCAGGCGAGCGCATCGCCATCGTTGGCGCCTCGGGATCGGGAAAAAGCACGCTGCTGCATTTGTTGGGCGGGCTCGATGCGCCGTCTGACGGCGAAGTATTCGTCGATGAGACGCCGTTTGCGGCACTTTCCGAAGCGCAGCGGGGCGAGGTTCGAAATCGCGCGCTCGGTTTCATTTATCAGTTCCACCATTTGTTGCCGGAATTCACCGCACTCGAGAATGTCGCGATGCCGCTCGAGATCCGGCGTGTCGCGACCACGGCAGCCCGGTCTGCGGCGCAGACGATGCTCGAACGAGTCGGTCTCGGCGAGCGAACGCGGCATCTGCCCGGCGAGTTGTCCGGCGGCGAGCGCCAGCGCGTTGCGCTCGCTCGTGCGCTCGTCACGAAACCGCGCTGCGTGCTTGCCGATGAGCCGACCGGCAATCTGGACCGGAAGACCGCGTCGAACGTATTCGACTTGATGCTCGAGCTCAACCGCGCGATCGGAACATCGCTCGTCATTGTCACGCACGATCCGGATCTCGCCGCCCGCACCGATCGAACGTTGCATCTCGTCGACGGCGTGCTGACTTGATCGGCGGCCCGCCCGGTCATCAGGCGGGCGGTGCATCAATACTCCACGGGCAATGGGTCGAGCGAGCGCCACAGGTACCAGGTGGCGACGCTGCGATACGGCTGCCAACCGATCGCCAGCTCCCGCATCGCCTCGATCGTCGGCCGGACGCCTTCGAGATAGTGGATGCCGATCGCTTTCTGCAACCCGATGTCGCCCACGGGCAGCACGTCGGCGCGAAGCTCGTGGAACATCAGGAACATTTCCGCAGTCCACCGTCCGATGCCCTTGACGTCGGTCAGCGCCGCGATCAGCGCCTCGTCGTCGAGTGCGGGCCACGTCGCCGGATCGAGCGTTCCCGAGACGAAATGCCGCGCCAGGTCGCGGATGTAATCCGCCTTGCGCTCGGAGAGCCCAACGCGGCGGAGCGTCCGCCGCTGCGTCCGGCTCACCCGCAACGGATCGAGGCGCACCGGGTCTCCGTCCCCGCCGGTCGCCTTGACGAGCCGCTCCCAGATCGTCTGTGCCGCCTTGACCGAGATCTGCTGGCCGACGATGGCGCGGGCGAGCGTGGTGAAGGCGTCGCCGCGGCGGATCAGATGAATGTCCGGAAAACCTGCGATCAATCGGCGCAGAATGTCATCGCGCGCGGCGAGCGTGCGAGTGGCCTGGTCCCAGAAATGCGGTTTCATCGTCGATACGGTGTGCCAAGCGGGGTCGAACGGTCCTCCGGGGACTCGACCGGCCCTGATGCCGGATTTGAACCGAGGGACGCCCGCATAGTCAAAGGCGCGTCATCTTCATGCGGTAGGGCGGCCGGATATGGTACATTTCGCCGCTTTTTATTTCTCGGAGTCAGGATGTTCGGCGGCATTCGCGTAGTCATCGGCATTCTGGGCATCGCCGCTGCCGCATCCGTCGCCGCTGCCGATTCTTCCAAGGTTCTCCGCATCTCTTTTCCAACCCAGGAAACGGGGTTCGATCCGGTCCGGGTCTCCGACCTCTACTCGAACACCGTCAACGAAGCGATCTTCGATACGCTGCTGACGTACGACTATCTCGCGCGACCCGCCAAGGTCGTTCCCCAAGTGGCCGAGACGATGCCCGAGGTCAGCGACAACGGCCGGACCTACCTCTTCAAGATCCGCCGCGGCATCTATTTCACGCCGGATCCCGCTTTCAAGGGAAGGCAGCGCGAGCTGACCGCCGAAGACTTCGTCTACACGTTCAAGCGAATCGCCGACCCGAAGAACCGCTCGCCGTGGTTGTTCATGATCGAGGGCAAGATCGAAGGCTTGGACGAACAGATTGATGCCGCGAAAAAGTCCGGGTCGTTCGATTACAAGGCGACGGTGCCGGGCATGGTCGCGCTCGACAAGTACACGCTGCGCTTCAAGCTCAAGGCGCCGGATTATCTGTTCATGTACACGAACGCGCACGTGACGTTTTGCGCGATGGCGCGGGAGGTCGTCGAGGCGTATGGGGACGATCTCCAGGCGCACCCTGTGGGCACCGGTCCGTACATGTTGAAGGATTGGAAGCGCGGCACCAAGATCGTGCTCGAGGCCAATCCCGGCTACCGCGGCTTCGTATGGGACTTCGAGCCGACGTCCGATCCGCTCGACCAGGAGATCGTCAAGTCGATGCGCGGCAAACAGATGCCGCAGATCGGGCGAATCGACATCAGCATCATCGAAGAAGAGCAGTCGCGCTGGCTCGCGTTCAATCAAAAAGAGCTCGACTACATCGCGCTGCCGGCGACGTTCCGGCCGCAGGTCTTTGACGCCGAAAACAAGATCAAGAAGGAGTGGACTGACCAGGGCGTCTCGCTGTTTCGCGCGATCGACCCGGACATCGGGTATACGTTCTTCAACTTCCGCGATCCAATCGTCGGCGGATTCGCTAAGGAAAAAATCGCGCTGCGCCGCGCGATCATCATGGGCTACAACCTCGAAGAAGAGATTCGCGTCATTCGCAAGTATCAGGCCGTGCAGGCGCAGATGCCGATTCCCGTCGGCGTCGTCGGTCACGACCCGAGCTACCGCAGCATCAATCAGTACGATCCCGTCCTCGCGAACAAGCTGCTCGATTACTTCGGCTACAAGAAGGGACGCGACGGCTACCGCACGCTGCCCGACGGCAAGCCGCTCGTCCTGCATCAGGCAACGGAGAGCGCGGCCGTCAATCGCGAATTCAATGAGCTGTGGAAGAAGTCGATGGACGCGATCGGCCTGCGCATGGTCTTCGACGTGTCCAAGTTCGCCGACAACCTGAAAAAGGCGAAGGCTTGTCAGCTCATGATGTGGAATGCGGCCTGGATCGCCGACTATCCCGACGGCGACAACTTCATGCAGCTGCTCTATGGGCCGAACACGGGCCAGAGCAACAACGGCTGCTACGAATCGAAATCGTTCGATGCGCTGTATGACAAATCGCGGGCGATGCCACCGTCTCCGGAGCGCAATCTGCTGTTCCTGGAGATGACGCGGCAGATGGAGGTCGACGGCGCGTGGAGCCTGCATACCTCGCGCGAGCGCAACCAGTTGCTCCGGCCCTGGGTGAAGGGATACAAGAAACATCCGATCATGAACACCGAGTTCCTGTTCATGGATATCGACACGAAGGGCCTCGCGGGCCTGTAGCGCGATTCCGATGGATTCGACCGTTCGCTTCCGCGTTTTCGCGCGCACGATGGCCGTGCTCTGCGCAATGCTGTTGTCGGCGCCGCTTGCCGCTGCCGACATGAAAAAAGTCGTTCGCCACGTTTTTCCGGCTGCGGAGACCGGCTTCGATCCCGCGGCCGCGCATGATCTCTATTCCGGCTCCATCGAGCAGGCGCTGTTCGAAACGCTGCTCACCTATGATTACCTCGCGCGTCCCGCGAAGCTCGTGCCGCTCACGGCCGAAGCGCTGCCGACGATCTCCGATGACGGCAAGACCTACACCTTCAAGATACGCAAAGGCATCTACTTCGCGAACGATCCGGCGTTCAAAGGCAAGAAGCGCGAGCTCACCTCCGCGGACGTCGCGTATTCGCTGAAGCGGTTGATCGATCCGAAAATCCGCGGACCGTGGGCGTGGCTGATCGAGGGCAAGATCGCCGGCCTCGACGCGCTCGCCGAGAGCGCGAAAAAAAGCGGCAAGTTCGATTATGACGCGAAGCTCGCCGGGCTGGAGACCCCCGATCGCTACACGCTGCGCATCCACTTGAACGACACCGACTACAACATGCCGTATGTGCTCGCGCACGAGCCGACGTCTGCCGTCGCCCGCGAGGTGATCGAAGCGTACGCGGATGAGTCGGGACGCGCGATGTCGAATCCCATCGGCACCGGCCCCTACGTTCTCAAGCAGTGGATTCGAAGCTCGAAGATCATCCTCGAGGCGAATCCCGACTATCGTGGCTTTGTGTGGGACTTCAAGTCGAACGATCCAGCCGACCTCAACCTGATCGCCGAGATGAAGGGCAAGAAGATGCCGCAAGTCGGGCGGATCGAGGTCAGCATCATCGAGGAGGATCAGGCGCGCCTGCTCGCGTTCCAGAACGGCGAGCTCGACATCATGAACATGGAGGGCCCGCTGGCGCCGAATGTTCTCGACGGCGACAAATTGAAGCCCGAGCTCGCGCAAAAAGGCGTCAAATTGTCGCGGTTCGTCGATCCCGAGATCTCGTATCACTACTGGAACATGCAGGATCCGGTGATCGGCGGAATGGCGAAAGAACGGATTGCGCTGCGCCGCGCGATGGCGATGGCCTACAGCCCCGCCGAAGAGATCAAGGTCGTGCGTAACGGTCAGGCGATCGAGATCAACTATCCGATTCCGCCCGGCGTCGTCGGCCACGATCCGTCCTATCGCAGTAGCATCCAATACGATCCTGCCGCCGCCAACGCACTGCTCGATCGCTTCGGCTACAAGAAGGGCCTGGACGGCTGGCGTATGCAACCGGACGGCAAGGCGCTCGTCATTCGCTATGCGTCGCGGCCCGATTCGCTCGGACGCCAGCAGGACGAGCTCTGGAAAAAGGCGTTCGACTCGATTGCAATCCGGATGGATGTGCAGAAGGACAAGTTCCCGGAGCTCCTGAAACTCGAGAAACAATGCAAGCTGATGATGCGGACCGCATCGTGGATTGCCGACTATCCCGATGCCGACAACTTCATGCAGCTGCTCTACAGCAGGAATATCGGACAAAGCAATAACGCTTGTGCGAACATTCCCGAGTATGACAAGCTCTACGAGCAATCGATTCGCATGCCGGCCGGTCCCGAACGCGACCGGCTCTATCACGAGATGACCAGGCTGATCGAGGCGTACACTCCGTGGCGGCTCGACATCGCGCGCTATCGGAACATGCTGACGCAGCCGAACGTGCTGGGGTTCCGCAAGCATCCGATCCTGCACGCCGAGTGGAAATACATCGACGTCGCGCCCAGAGGCATCGCGGGGGCGCCGAAAGATCAGTGATCGAGCCGGGTCGGCTGCGCCGGCACGCCAAGGACAATCGGAGGAGGTGGCAAGGCAGCAGGCAGTACTGTACGTGCTGAGGAGATAGAACAAAGGCGGGACCGCCCGGATTGCCGGGACGGGCCCGCCGCCGATTTTTCCAAGCGAGGCAACGATGGCCGCCTACATCATTCGACGACTCTGGCAGATGATTCCGACGATGCTCGGGGTCGTGCTGCTGGTCTTCATCCTTTTCAACACGGTCGGCGGCGACCCCGCGTACGTACTGGCCGGCAAGATCTCGAGCCAGGAGCAGATCGACAACATCCGGCGGCAAATCGGCGTCGATCAGCCGTACTACGTTCAGCTCGGCATCTTCGTCAAGCAGATCGTCACCGCCGACTTCGGCGCGAGCTGGAGCACGAACGAAAAAGTCTCGAACATTCTCGCGACGCGCCTCGGCCCATCGCTGACGGTGCTGGTACCGCTTCTCATCATCTCGACGCTGCTCGCGATCGCACTTGCACTCGCGGTTGCCTACGTGCGCGGATCGCTGACCGACCGCATGGTGATGATCGTCTGCACGGTCGGGTTATCGATCTCGATCCTCGTCTACATCATCGTCTTTCAGTATTTCTTTGCGTACAAGCTCGGCTGGTTCCCGGTGCAAGGGTGGGGCGACAGTCTTTCGGAGAATCTCTTCCACTATGCGCTGCTGCCGATCCTGATCGCCCTCGTCGTCAGCATTGCGCCAAATCTCCGGCTCTATCGCACTTTCGTGCTGGACGAGATCAACCAGGACTACGTGCGCACGGCGCGCGCGAAGGGCGTGTCGGAAAACCGCGTCATGTGGATCCATGTGCTGCGCAATGCGTCGATTCCGATCATCACCAATCTGATGTCGGAACTCCCCGGCCTGCTGCTTGGCGCGTTCCTTATAGAGCGCTTCTTTTCGATTCCGGGCATCGGACGCGAGGTGATCCTCGCGGTCGAGCGCTCGGACTTCCCGGTGATCAAGGCGATTACCGTGTATGTCGCATTCGCGACCATCGCCTCCAACTTGCTGGCCGACCTCACGTACAAAGCGGTCGACCCGCGGGTGCAGCTGAAGTAACGGAGGCCGCGATGCCACACGATATTCCGCTCAAGGCGGCACCGCTCGCGCCCCGCGAGGTTCCGCACACCGTTTCGCCCAGCCTGTGGACGCTCGCATGGCGACGCTTGAAGACCGATTACGTCGGCATGGTGTCGCTGTCGATCGTCGCGTTGTTCGTGATCCTGATGATCCTTTCCGGATTCGGATTGATCGCCGGCGACTGGTCGAAGGAGGTCGGCGCGAATTATGCGCCGCCTTCCTTTCTTGGCGCCGACTACGAAGGCGGGACACCCTCCGCGCCGGATGCGCCGGCGGTTCGAGAGCCGCCCGCGACGGAATACAAATCGCAAATTGTCGATCCGATCGGCGATGTCATCGCAGAATTAAAAACAGGAAAGACCGAAAAGCGTCAGTCGCCCGCAGAGCAAGCGACTGAAGATAAAAGCGTCGATCCGCTCGCCGACATCATGGCGGAGATCCGCGGCGGCAAGGCGAAGACCGAAGCACCGGTCGAAGAACGCAAGGCGACGTTGCCGCTCGGCGGCGACAAATGGGGCCGCGACGTTCTGAAAAAAACGATCAAGGGTTCGGAGACTTCGATTTTTGTCGGCATCGCGTCGGCGATCGTCGCGACGTTTCTCGGCACCGCCTTCGGCGCGCTGGCGGGCTACTACGGCAGATGGGTCGACGACGTGTTCAACTGGTTCTACAGCGTATTTAGCTCGATTCCCTATCTGCTGCTCGTGCTGGCGGTCGCCGCCGTCCTGCAGCAAAAAGGCGTGCTCACGATCATTCTGATACTCGGCCTCACCGGCTGGACCGGCACGTTCCGATTGCTGCGTGCCGAGTATCTGAAGCACAAGGGCCGCGAATACGTGCAAGCGGCGGACGCGCTGGGCGCGTCGAATGCGCGACGAATGTTCATGCATATTTTCCCGAACGTGTCGCACGTCGTGCTCGTGCAGATGTCGATCCTCGTCGTCGCGTTCATCAAGTCCGAAGTCATCCTGTCGTTTCTCGGGTTCGGCGTTCCCGTCGACGTCGTGTCATGGGGGTCCATGCTGAACGAGGCGCAAAACGAATTGATCCTGGGCAAATGGTGGCAGCTCGCCGCGGCCGGAACGGCGATGGCGATACTCGTCACGGCGTTCGCGCTTTTCACCGACTCGCTCCGCGATGCGCTCGATCCGAAACTGAAAGGGCGCGCAGGTAGCTGACCGAAGCTGACCGCGCGACAAGCACAAATGGAACCGTTGGTCAGCGTGCGCAATCTGCGCGTCTCGTTTCGGCTCGACAGGCACACGAAGTTCGAGGCAGTGAAAGGAATTTCGTTCGAGATTCCCCAAGACAGCACGCTCGCGCTGGTCGGCGAATCCGGGTCGGGGAAATCGGTGACGTCGCTCGCGATCCTGGGTCTGCTTCCGCCCGAGAACTCGATCATCGATCCGAAGAGCGAGATCATCTACGGCGGCAAGAATCTGATCGGGCTGCCGATGCGGCAATTGCGCAATTTGCGTGGCGCCGACATTTCGATGATTTTCCAAGAGCCGATGACGTCGCTGAATCCGGTCTTCACCGTCGGCTATCAGCTCGAGGAAGTCCTGAAGCTCCACATGGGGATGACGGGTCGCAAGGCGCGCGCTCGCGCGATTGCGCTGCTCACCGAAGTCGGCATCCCCGATCCGACGCGACGCATTGACGCGTATCCGTCGCAGCTTTCGGGCGGTCAGCAACAGCGCGTAATGATCGCGATGGCAATCGCGTGCGAGCCGAAGCTTCTGATCGCCGACGAGCCGACCACGGCGCTCGACGTGACGATTCAGAAGCAGATTCTCGACTTGATCGCCGAGCTGCAGAAGAAGCGCCAGATGTCGGTGCTGTTCATCACGCACGATTTGGCGGTCGTCGGCGAGATCGCCGATCACGTCGTCGTGATGCGCAACGGCGAAATCCGCGAGCAGGGTCCGGCGGCGCGCGTGTTCGAGGCGCCACAGGACGCGTACACGAAGGCGCTTCTCAAGTGCCGGCCTCAGCTCGAGCGGCGTCCGGTGCGCCTTCCGGTGATCGACGATTTCATGAGCGGAAATCCGCGTGCCGCCAAAGATGCGCCTGAGCGCAAGCGCGGCGTCCGTCCGACCGATCCGATCATCCTCGAAGTGAACAAGCTCGCGAAAAGTTTCTACTCGCGCGAGGGACTGTTCGGCAAACGGGAATTCAAGGCGGTCAAGGATGTCTCGTTCCGCCTTCCCAAAGGGAAGACGCTCGGGCTCGTCGGCGAATCGGGCTCGGGCAAGACGACCGTCGGGCTCACGCTGATGCGATTGCACGAAGCAACTGCCGGCGAAGCATTGTTCGAAGGTCGCGATCTGCTGTCGATGTCGGCGAAGGAATTCAGGGATTACAAACGGCGCATCCAGATCATCTTTCAAAATCCGTACGCGTCGCTCAATCCGCGTTTCACCATCGGCCAGATCCTGACCGAGCCGATGGAAATCCACGGGATCGGCGCGAATGCACAGGAGCGCACCGATCTCGCTTTCGAGTTGTTGAACAAGGTCGGGCTGCCCGAAGTCTCGTTCTATAAATATCCGCACGAATTCTCGGGCGGGCAGCGCCAGCGGATCGCCGTCGCTCGTTGCTTGACGATGAAGCCGGACATTCTGATCTGCGACGAATCGGTATCGGCGCTCGACGTCTCGGTGCAGGCGCAAGTGCTCAATCTGCTGCAGGACCTGCAAGACGAGTTTGGCTTGTCTTACATCTTTATCTCGCACGACCTTGCGGTGGTGAAGTACATCTCGGATCAAGTGATGGTGATGAACGACGGCGAGATCATCGAAATCGCCAACTCCGACGAGATCTATCGGCATCCGAAGATGCCTTATACGCAGCGCTTGCTCGCGGCCATACCCAAGGGCTGGCACGGCGACTCGCGCACTGCGCGCGCGAACGACTGAACCGGGCGGGCGAGCCGCCCGAAAAGCTTGATCTAGATCAAGAGGCGTCGAGTTTCGCCGCGTTCTGTCGCTCCATAAGATGCATCGATATTGCATCTTCTGACAGGAAGTCGATACGATGCATTGTCGATCGACGCTCGGCTATTTGGCTTTGCGATCCCGCAACTCGCGCGGGACGCTCGCCTGGCCGCAGAGGAGATAAACGTGCGTCTCACGAGCTTCACCGATTACAGCTTGCGTGTGCTGATCTTTCTCGGAACCGACCCGGATCGGCGCGCGACGATCAGCGAGATCGCGCACGCGTTCGCTATCTCGGAGAACCATCTGATGAAGGTTGTTCACCTTCTCGGCAAGGCGGGGCTGCTTGCGAACGTCCGCGGCAAAGGCGGCGGCCTCGAGCTCGCGCGTGCGCCCGAGGCGATCAATATCGGCAAGGTGGTTCGCATTACCGAAGGCCGGCCGCTGCCGGCCGAATGCTTCGACCCGCAGCGCAACCGCTGCGTGATCACGCCGGTATGCAAGCTCCGCAGCGTCCTCGCTGATGCGGTGAAGGCCTTCTATGCCGTGCTCGACCAATACACGCTCGCCGATTTGCTGCGCAATCGTCGCGCGCTCGCCAAAGTGTTGCTAGGCGATGCGGCGCGGCCACCGCGGATTCCGGTGAGGGTTTCGTGATCTGAAATCATGACGTCCACCAATAGGGAGCAGACGTGAAAACGAACGATGCGAAAAAGAGTCGTCCGACGAATCCACCGATTTATGCGGCCGGTACGCTGATCGTCGCTGCGGCGGTACTGCTCGCCGCATGCGGCAGATCGAACGGGACATCGGTGCCGCCACCTTCCGCCAGCGCCGCGCCGGTCGCTTCGACGCCGTCAACGAGCGACACCTACGACGTTACGAAAATGGATTTCAAACCCGGCGCGGCCGCGATAACGTCCGAAAGGCACAAAGACGCGTTCGCAAAGGGGAACGCTCTCAACATGGAAGCGGCGTTGAAGCCCGTCGCCCCCGAGCCGGTCAAGGAGATCCAGCTCGATACGACGCACAAAATCATCGAGATCGCGCCCGGCGTGAAATTCAGCGCCTGGACGTTCGGTGATCAAGTGCCGGGGCCGGTCGTGCGCGCGCGGGTTGGCGACCGAATCAAGTTCTCGATGACCAATCGCAGCGACGAACATGCGCCCGGTCTTGAAGTCATCGCGGCGCCGATGATGCACTCGATGGATTTTCACGCGGCGATGGTATCGCCGCAGGACAAGTACCGTTCGGTTGCGCCGGGTCAGACGATCAGTTTCGAGTTCACGGCGAACTATCCGGGCGTTTACATGTATCACTGCGGCACGCCGATGGTCCTCGAGCACATCGCGTCCGGCATGTACGGCATGGTGATCGTCGAGCCGCGAGGCGGCTATCCAACCAAGGTCGATCGTGAATACGCAGTCGTGCAAAGCGAGTTCTATACGAAGCTCGATCCTCAGAAACGCAAAGTCGACGGGCAACCGTTGTACGTTCTCGACGGCGAGCGCGTGCGCACCAAAGCGCCGACCTATACGGTGTTCAACGGACGCTATAACGGCTTCGTCGACAAGCCGCTGCCGGCGAAGCCCGGCGAACGCGTGCGGCTTTTCGTCCTCAACGTCGGACCGTCGAACACGTCGAGCTTTCACGTCGTCGGAACGATCTTCGATCGCGTGTGGCTCGAAGGCAATCCCGACAACCAGCAGCGCGCGGCACAGACGGTGCTGCTCGGATCGTCGAACAGCGCCATCGTCGAATTCATCGTTCCTGAGCCCGGCAACTACGTGATGGTCGATCACCACTTCGCCAATGCATCGCAAGGCGCCATTGGGTTGATCGGCGCAGGAGCGCCCGCCGGCGCCGGTGAGACCGAGCATCACAATATCCCCGCGACATCGACGCCAACCGATCCGGTTGCGGTCAAAGGCAAGCTATCGTTCGAGTCGAAGTGTCTTGCGTGCCACTCGATTGCAGGCGGCGACAAGCTCGGCCCCGACATTTATGGCGTGACCAAACGTCGTGATGACGCGTGGCTCACCAAGTGGCTGAAGTCGCCGGAGCAAATGCTCCAGGCCGATACAACGGCGAAGCAACTCCTCGACAAGTACAAAGTGCCAATGCCGAATCAGAACGCATCCGACGAGGAGATCCGCGAGTACATCGCCTACTTCAAGTGGGCGGACGCCAATCTCAAGCCCCAAGGACATGAGCAGCCGCAACCCGCGGCGCCTGGCAGCGCTCTGCCGCCGAATCGCACGCTCTCGGGCTCGCCGCCGAGCTCGGGCGAACCCAAGTAATAGAGAGAAAACGAGAGATGAACGTTTTGCTTGCACGCACTGTTCTCCTACTCGCCGCCGTACCAAGCCTGGTGCTGGCATGCGGTGTCTGCATCGAAGACAAAGTTGCGGCGACCTACGACCATGCGGTGCTGACCAAGGCAAAGGCAAAGAATCACGTCGTCGTCTTCGGTGCGATCGACGGCGCCGGCAACGCATCGAAAGCCGGAACGCGCATCGCCGCGGTTGCGGGGGACGTCAAAGGGGTCCAGCGGGGTGCCACGCTGACGTCCGCCGAGCCGCCGGCATTCTCGTTCGTGCTCGATCCGCGCGCGCAGGCGCCGGAGGCGGCGATTGCGGATCTGCAAAAACGCCTCGACATGCCGGGACTGCGGCTCACGTTCATTCGCGTGATGCCGTGAGCGATGGGTTGAACGCGCGGGCGTGAGCTACAGCGTCCTCAAGCTCATTCACCAAGCCGCGGTCGCGCTGTCGTTCATCGGCTTTTTTGCGCGGGGGCTCGGGATGATGCGCGGCGCGGGCTGGATCGATGCACGGCCCGCTCGCGCGTTGCCGCATATCGTCGATACGATTTTGTTGGCATCAGCGCTCGGGCTCGTCTACTTGCTCGGCGTGTCGCCGTTCGGTGTGCCGTGGCTCACCGCCAAGATCGCCGGTCTGCTGGTCTACATACTGCTGGGCAGCATCGCGCTCCGCTTCGGACGTTCGAAGCGCATGCGCGTCATTGCGTGGCTCGCGGCAATGGCCACGTTCGGCTACATCGTCTCGGTCGCGATCACTAAAAACCCGAGTGGCTTCCTGGCCGCATTTGGGTGATCCGCCGGCATTCGAGCGCTACAGCGTAAAGCTCATCTCGGAGACGAGGGCGCCGGGCAGCTGCGCGCTGCGCAATCCGCGCTCGCCATAAGTGTCGGCGTCGAGCAGGAGCTCGGTCTCGGCGGTCAGCGCTTCGAGATTCGAGCCGAGCATGCGATAAACGGTATCGTCGAAGCGCAGCACGTTGACCGGCGCAACGATCGTTCCGTTTTCTACCCAAAACGTAGCGAATCGCGTCATGCCGGTCATTCGACAGGCCGGTCGATCCGAATAATTGAGATACCAGAGATTGCCGATCGCCAGCCCGGTGCCGAGTGCGTCGAGCGCGTCGCGCATCGGCAGATTGCCGCCCGCGATCGACAACGCCTCCGGAACCTCATGGCCATTCGCTCCGTTGGTCGCGAGTCCGAATTCGCGCGCCGTGCGCGGCGACACGAGAGAACCGACGAGCGCGCCGCATTCGATCAAGGAAACGCGATCGGGCCGCGTGAAGCCTTCGCCTTGAAACGCGGGCGCGACGCCGGACGCGATGTCCTCGACGGCGTGCACGCGCGAGTCGAGGCGTTCCCCCGCATGCATGCGCCCGAGGGAGCTCTGCTTGGTGGCGAGTGCCCGGCCGGAGAATCCGCCCCAGCACAAGAGGGCGGCGACTTCCTCCATGGCGCGCGGCGCGAGATAGACGCGGTAGCGCCCCGGCTCGAGCGTCTTGGGCGCGCGGCTGATCAGCGTGAGGCGCTCGCGCGCGTCGGCCATCTTTCGCGCGAATTCGGCGCCGTCCCACGCGAAGCCCGCGAAACCCGACTTTACGGCCTTGTCGGCGCGGTGATAGAGGCTCCACTGAAGGTTGAAGGTCGACGCGGCGTGCCAATTGCGTTGGCCTTCCGAATTTGCAAATCCGCGGTACACGGGTCCCGCCGCGAGCAATCCGACGAAGTCGGTGCCGGAAGCCGCCGCGAGCACTTCGTCGACGATTGCCTCGGCAGGCGGGAGTCCGCCGTCGCGCGCCGTGTGCGTCGACGCCACGCTCTCGGGCAACAGAAGATGCGGATCGTCCGCAAGATCGGGAAGCGCCGCACGCAGCGCCGCGACCGCGCGCTTGATCGTCTCTCGATCGGTCGCGATCGCCGTCGTGAGAGACAGCGAGTGACTCGCGTGACGCGCGCCGCGAATGAGCTCGATACGCAGCGAGTGCTGCGTCACCGTTCCCGGCTGGCGCACGCGGCCGCGGTTCATCCGGACGAAGTCCGATTGCTCCGCAGCGAACCATGCGGTGTAGCGCTCGCCGGACTCGATTGCCTGATCGAGGATCCCCGTCAACGCATTGAAATAATCTTCCGCAGGAACCCTCGTGCTCACGCTTCCCCGCCAAACACGTCGACAGCGCCGAACACGCACGCCGGGGTTGCGTGACCGACGCGAATGACCTGCGACGGCTCGCCTTTGCCGCAAAACGGAGTACCCAGGACGCGCAATGTGTCCGCATTGCCGACGCGCTTCAGGCTGCGCCAAAAATTCGCGCTGATGCCGCGGTAGTTCGGATTCTTGACGATGTGCCCGAGCTTCCCGTTGACGATCAGGCGGCCGCGCTCGCAGCCGAACTGGAACTTGTTGCGCGAGTCGTCGATCGACCACGAGCAATTCGTTTCCATCATGACTCCGCCCTCGATGCCGGCGATCAACGCGTCCTGCGTCGCGTCGCCGGGCTCGACGTTCAGGTTCGCCATCCGATCGATCGGCGGGCGGTTCCAGCTATCGGCGCGGGCGCTGGCGACGCCGGCCACGCCTGCGCGCGCCTGCGAGATCGCCCCGCCGAGCGGCCGCTCGAGGATGCCGTCGCGAATGACGTAGGTCCGTTCGGCCTGTGTGCCTTCGTCGTCGAACGCATAGCTTGCGAGCTCTTCGCGGCGCGTCGGATCGAACGTCACGTTCAAGAGCTCCGACCCGTAGCGATAGCTGCCTAGCATGTCGAGCGTGACAAAGCTCGTCCCGGCGAAATTGCGCTCGTCGCCCAGGATCCGATCGAGCTCGAGCGGGTGGCCGATGGACTCATGGATTTGCAGGGTCATCTGGTCGGGCATCAGCAGCAGGTCCATCGTGCCGGACGGGCAGTTCGGTGCCGCGAGCAATTCGAGCGCCTCCTCGGCCACGCGTCGGCCGCTGCCGATGAACTCGAAGCGATCGATGATCTCCAGTCCGCCTTGCTGACAGATGCCGCGATCGCCGTTCAGCGATCGCCGTTGGGTATCGCCGTCGCCGTGCGCGGTGGCGCTCACCGACGGATAGACGAAGCGATAGCGTTGGACGATGTCGCCGCCTTCGCTGGTGACAAGCCGGTGCGTCGCCGTGCACATGTCGAGGGAAGCTTCCCAGTCGACGATTCGCGAATCGAACCCTGCGGCGCGCGACTCGGCTTCGAGCAACTCGTACACCTCGCGTGCCGAGGGGGTTCCCGCCGCGAGCGAGGGCGACGCGTATTCGCCGCGTGCACTTGGACGCGGCAACGTGCGTGAGTCAAAAACCGATAGCTTCGCGGTCGCGCGGGCCCAGTGTGCCGCGCGCTCGAGGGCGGCCCGGACCCCGTCGGTCGACGTGTCGCTCGTGGCCGCGTATCCATAACCCCCGTCGACGTAGACGGAAGCCATTACGCCACGATCGGTGGCCGCCGCAAGCGGCAGCGGTACATTCTTGCGCACCGCGTAGCCGACGGATGTTTCCTCGACGAAGCGCAGCGACCAGAAGTCGGCGTGGATGCCGAGGTCGGGAAGAGGATCGTCGAGCGGCATGATGGACAAGGCGCGAAAGGAGAAGCTCAGACGCCGACGTCCGCCAACCGTTCCAAAGCGCCGCCGGTCACGCGCGCGATCCGCCAATCGAGCAGGACGACCGCGCCGAGCCCCTCATAGAACCGGATGGCGCTTTGGTTCCAGTCCAGGACCGCCCATTCGAAACGACCACAGCCGCGGTCGCGGGCGATGCCGGCAAGTGCTGCGAGAAGCGCGCGGCCGATTCCGGCGCCACGATGCTCGGGGCGAACGAACAGATCTTCGAGCCAAAGGGAGCGACGGCCAAGAAACGTAGAAAAAGTATGGAAAAATAACGCAAATCCCACCGCCGGCTCGGAAATTCCGATTTTTCGCGCAATCAGCGCCTCGGCGGCCGGATGGGTTCCGAACAGCGCTTCATCCAGATCGGCGACCGTCGAAACGCACGTTGCATCAAGCTTTTCGTATTCGGCGAGCGCTTGCACCAGCGCCTGAATGTCGGCAGCGTCGCCGGGGCGCGCCGCGGCGATCGTAAATGCGTATTCGTTCATTGGCGCACGTCGGGGAACCCGCTCGATAGTTTTATCGCACCGCACACAAACTCTGTCGGCAGTGTGCACTTTTGTACACGGCAATTGAGGCGGGTCGGCAGCATTGGCGAAATTGCAACAATTGAAGGGTCGCCATTGTAACAATCGAGCGCTTTGATTGGCGCCAAAAACTAGGCTGCGGTAACGTGGCGGTGTGTGCCGAAAGGCGGACAAAAACGTCCGTTTTTAGTATTAATTCTCTCTGGGGGTTTTCATGATTTTCCAACGCAAGAAGGTTGCGTCGGCGCTGGCTTACGTGCTGGGCGTCGGCGGCGCGGCGTCGCTGATCGCGGTGCCCGCCCAGGCAGCTGACATCAGGGTCGACGTCACCGGATCGAACATCAAGCGGATCGAGGGCGAAGGCGCCCTGCCGGTGACGACCATTACGCGCGGCGACATCGAGCGCGAGGGCCTCCAGACGGCGCAAGAAGTCGTGGACCGCCTGTCTCAGAACTCGTCGATCGGCGGACTCAATCTGGCCGGATCAGTGGGCGGGTCGCTGGTCGGCTACGCATCGGCGTCGTTGCGCGGCTTGGGCTCCGCCCGCACGCTGGTGCTGTTGAACGGCAAGCGTCTCGCGACGACGGCGTTCAGCGGAACGTCGGTCGACTTGAACGCGATTCCCCTTGCGGCGATCGAGCGCGTTGAAATTTTGACGGACGGCGCGTCGGCGGTCTACGGCACCGACGCGATCGCGGGCGTGATCAACTTCATCCTGCGGCAGGACTTCACCGGCATCGACGCTTTCGCCTTCTACGGCGATTCCGAAAGAGGCGGCGGACAGGAGCAGCGCTACAACATAACCGGCGGCTGGGGCGATCTCGCCAAGGACAAGTGGAACATCTTCGGCACGTTCGACTACCACAAGATCGACGCAATCGCGGCCAGTCAGCGCTCGTTCTCCAAGACGTCCTACCTTCCCAATGCCCCGGGTGGCGTTTATGACCGTACGTCGGGTAACAGCATCCCGGGTAATGTGTTCTTCCCCGCGACGCAAGCCACAATCAGCCCGGGGCTCCCCGGATGCTTGCCGCCTTTTGCGTTCCCCACGGCCGGCAGCCCAACGCAATGCCGGTTCGACTTCGCGGCCACGATCGACATTACGCCGCCCTCCGATACCTATAATGCCTACGCCGCCGGGCGCTGGCAGTTCTCGCCCAACCACCAGGCGTACCTCGAAGGGCTTTGGCAGCAGACAACCGCGACGGCGCGTGCTTCGCCGCCGCCAATCTCGTCGGCGACCATCCTGTCGGGCGATCCCGTGCTGACGATCCCGACCTCGCCGTTTTACCCGCACGCGCTTGCCGCGTCGCAGGGCGTCGACGGACAGCCGCTCGAAGTGTTCTGGCGCGGACTGGAGCTCGGTCCCCGGACCGACGAGAACAAGACCTCCCAATACCGTGCGACCGGCGGCCTGCAGGGCAACCTTGCCGGCTGGGATTACAACGCGTACATCAACTGGACCGAGAGCAAGGCGAGCGACACGTGGACCGCCGGTTGGTCTACAGGGTCGATCCTGCTGCCGATCTTGAATGGCGGCCAGATCAACCTGTTTGGGCTCAATACACCCGAGGCGCTGGCGCTTTTGCAGCCTGCGCTGATCCACCAGAAGGTGTACGACGCGACGAGCTCCATTACCGAGTTCAACGCCACTGCGTCAAACGAGATCTACAAGCTTCCCGCGGGCCCGCTTGCGCTTGCCGTGGGGACGACCTACCGGCGCGAGAAGTACGAATTCAACGCTTCGAGCGTGGTTCAAAACGCCGACGTGCCGGGCCTGGGCGGAAGCGTCGTGAGCGTGCCGAGCGTGTCGCGCAACGTGTGGGCCATCTATGGCGAGTTGAACATTCCGATCGTCAAGACCCTCGAGGGCAACATCGCCGTCCGCTATGACGACTATTCGGACGTCAAGGACGGCACGACGACCAATCCGAAGTTCTCCCTTCGCTGGCAGCCGACCAAGGAAGTCCTCGTGCGCGGGTCGTGGGGCACGGGCTTCCGTGCGCCGTCGCTGATCGAGCTCAATCAACCGAACTTATTCGGCGCATCCGGCGGCAACTGGACCGATCCGCTGCGTTGCCCGTTCACCGGCAGCCCTCGCGACTGCAATACGCAGTTCACCGTGGAAAATGGCGGGAACACGCAGTTGAAGCCGGAGCGCTCGACCCAGTGGACCGTCGGCGCGGTGTTCGAGCCGGTGCCCCAGTTCTCGTTCGGCATCGACTACTGGTGGTACAAGATCAAGGACGTCATCGGCATCCCGGCAGAAGACTCGCTCTTCAGCGACATCCCGGCCGCGGAAGCCGCAGGGACCGTCTTCCGGTACGCCCCCGGAAGCGCGGGCTGCCAGAACGCAGGCGCCGGTCTCCCGTGTCCGATCAACTTCGGCGTTGCCACGCTCGTCAACCTGACCGAGCTCAAGACGGATGGCATCGACGTCAACGCGACCCTGAGGCTGCCGCGACTCGACTGGGGCCAGATAAACGTCTACTTCAACGGCACGTACCTGAACTCGTGGGATCAGAAGTCTGAAGGCGGCGAAACGCAGCATCTTGCCGGCATTTACGGCGGCGGCATCGCGGCAACGGTTACAGGTCAGGGCTCGACGGGTGGTTTCCCGCGCTGGAAGCACAACCTTGCAGCGACGTGGACGTACGGGCCCTGGCAAGCAACGCTCAATCAGCTGTTCGTCAACTCGTACCAGGATGCGGGCGGAGTGCGCGACGTTGGCACATGGAGCCCCTGGGGTCTGAACGGCCAGTACACCGGGTTCAAGAATCTCACGCTCACGCTCGGCGTCAAGAACATGTTCGACAAGGATCCGCCGTATAGCCGTCAGAACAATTCGTTCCAGGTGGGGTATGACCCGGCACTTGCCGATCCGACCGGGCGGTTCTGGTACGGCAGTGTTCGCTATTCGTTCAAGTAATACCGCATCGTGAGGCACTGCACGGGGGGTCTTCGGACCCCTCGTTTTTTTGGGGAGTCATCGCAATGAAGAAGAGCGTCATCGCCGTCCTGATCGCGGTCATGTCGGCCGGCGCAACGGTCGCGTTGGGTCAAGACAAGAAGTCCGATGTCACCGACATGCAGGCGCTGCGTACGGCGGTTAAAAGCGACAAGAAGGCGTTTGTCGCGGCAACGCTTCAGCTCACACCCGCGGAGGAAAAGAAGTTTTGGCCGGTCTACGATGCGTATCAGCGCGCGATCGATGCGTCCAATCGGAAACGTGCGCTGGTCGTCGAATCGGTAGTGAGCAAGGACGAGGACTTGTCCAACGCCTACGCCAAGAAACTCGCGACGGAAGCGATCGCCAACGACGAGGCTGAAATCAAGGCGAGGCGCGCGCTGCAAACTCGTTTGATGAAGGCGTTACCGCCGATCAAGGCCGCCCGCTATCTGCAACTCGAGTCGAAGATACGCGCCGTGCAGGACTATGACATTGCATCGATGATCCCGCTCGTGCGTTAGGCGCGCGACCGATATCGCGACGAGCGGGTCATCCTTGCTGCAACTTGCGGCGCACGCCGTGGCTTTGCATCGCGGCGACGTTCGACGTGCGTACCGCGATGACGTCGATACGTTCGACCCGCGTCGGCGCGTCGGCGATGATCGATTCGCCAGGCGTCGCATCCGCGTGCACATGGGCTGGAACGACCACCGATAAGCCGAGCGTCACGGCGGTCAATGCGACTGCGAGGAATGCGAATGCGGTGCGAGGTGTCGAGGCTTCGTAGCGCTTCATCGTCAATCTCCGGTTTGTTTAGGTTCGCTTTCTGGTGATTGGATGCAGCATCGCGAGATCCGGATTCACCCTCAATGCAATCGCTGTCGCTGCAGGTCAGAGCGGATCGTAGTCACGCGCCGTGACCGGCTCAAGACGCTCGCGACGGACCGCCGGAATCGCCGGATGAACTCACCGCTGCGGCGACAAGGCGCGCTCGCACGCCGACGCAGCATGCCTCGCTCAGGGCGGCCGTGCGCCGGATTTAAGGGCCTGCGCTCCAAACCGGCGGATGGACTTTTTGCCCCTTTTGTGTAAAATCGCGCGATTTTCTGACGAGGCCCGGCCTTGCCGTCGGCGGGCCAGCGTTTGGTGTGCGCCCAAGGGGGATTCGAGGGCTGCATGAGTGGGGGTTTCGCGTCGTCGGTGCCTGATTCGACAGCCCGCGCCAGCCTAACAGGGGAAATCGAACCCGCGTTCTCGGGCGGATCAACTCCGCCCGCCGGTGGAGGTCGCGTCCTGTTCCGCGCTTCGTCCGAACAACAGTCCATGACCCTCTTTCCGATGATCAACGTTTCAGTGGAGACAACATGTTGAAGATGACCCGTCTGGCCGCATTGGCCGCGGTCTTGATCCTTGCCGCGAGCGCGGCCATCGTCCCGCAAGCCGCCACTGCGCAAGGGCAACCGGCAACGCCCGCCGCCGCGCCTCAAGCGCCCAACCCCGCTGCCGCACCCGCCGCACCTGCTGCGCCGGCCGCGAAAAGCGTCGAGGTCGTCGACAATCCGTACGGGCTCGAGGCACTGCTGAAGGGCGGCGACCTGGTCGCCCGGATCACCCTCGGCATCCTGTTTCTGATGTCGCTCGGCAGCTGGTACATCATCGTCACGAAAGTCTACGAACAATCGCGGATGAATCGTCAGGCGCGTGCCGCCGGTCGCAAGTTCTGGTCGGCGCCGACGGTGAAGCAGGGCGCCGAGCAGTTGAAAAAGGGCAGCCCCTACCGATTCGTTGCGGAGTCCGGCCTCGAAGCAACAACCAAACACGAGGGTCTGCTGGGCAACGTCGACCTGAACACCTGGATCACGATGTCGATCCAGCGCGCGATCGACAACGTGCAAAGCCGCACGCAGGACGGACTCGCGTTTCTCGCGACCGTCGGCTCCACAGCGCCCTTTGTGGGACTGTTCGGTACGGTATGGGGGATCTACCACGCGCTGACGGCGATCGGCATCGCGGGACAGGCGTCGATCGACAAGGTCGCCGGTCCGGTCGGTGAAGCGCTGATCATGACCGCGATCGGTCTCGCCGTCGCGGTTCCGGCCGTGCTCGGATACAACTGGCTCATCCGCCGGAACAAATCCGCGATGGAAGAGGTGCGGAGCTTCGGCGCCGACCTACACGCCGTACTGCTCTCCGGCGCGCAAACCGCTGCGAAAGCCTAGAGCCTCCAGCACAATGAAACACGTGTGCGTTGCAGGGCCAAAACCGGATTATGGCGCGAAGCGAGGCGCAGCAAATAGCGCTGACTATTTGCGAGCCTTGCGACAATGCCAGCGCCGGTTTTGGCAGCAACCCGGAGGGCTCGTGCGTTTCGGGCTCAATCGCTTTGTCGCAATCCCCTTGCGTGGGGGCCTGCCACGCTGCGCGTCGTGCTTCGCGCGCTTGAGCCCAAAACGGGCCAGCGCGCACGCGTTTCATTGTGTTGGAGGCTCTTAGCCATGGCGATGAACGTCGGCTCCGCCGACGGCGACGAGGACGAAGTCGTCTCGACGATCAATACCACGCCGCTCGTCGATGTGATGCTCGTGCTGTTGATCATCTTTCTGATCACGATTCCGGTCGTGACGACGTCGATTCCCGTCACGTTGCCGAAGGAGCGCAACGAGATCCGCGAAACGAAGCCGGAGAACATCACGCTGTCGGTCGACATGAACGGCCGGATTTACTGGAACGACCTGAACATCAAAAGTACCGATGCGCTGATCGACCGCTTGAAAAAGATCGCCGTGCTGCAACCGCAGCCGGAGGTCCAGATTCGCGGCGACGGCAGGGCGAACTACGAGGGGGTCGGCAAGATCATCTACGCGTGCCAGCGCGCCGGCATCTCAAAAGTCGGCTTCATCACCGAGCCGCCTCCCCGCGGCAGCTGAAGTGCGCACGCATCATCATTCGCTGAGGAATTCGCGATGGCAATGAACATCGGTTCGGGCAGCGCAATTCGCTCGAAGGATCCGGACGTGATGATCGACATCAACACCACGCCGCTGATCGACGTGATGCTGGTGCTGCTCGTCATGCTGATCATCACGCTGCCGATCCAGCTTCATTCGGTCAATCTCAACATGCCGGTCGGCAACCCGCCGCCGCCGCTCGTGTTGCCGGAGATCGTCAAGCTCGACATCGACGAGGAGAGCCGCGTTTACTGGAACGGCGAATGGTTGCCCGACCGCGCGGCGCTCGAGGAAAAAATCAAGTCAGCGGCCGCGCAAGGCGTCCAGCCCGAAGTTCATCTACGGCCGAACAAACTCGCGAAGTACGACGCCGTCGCGCGGGTCATGGCGTCTGCGCAGCGCCTCGGACTCACCAAGATCGGCATCGTCGGCAGCGAGCAGTTCGTCGAGTAACGCTGTCCAACCGACAGCGTCCGGCACCGGAGTTCAACAGCAAATGGATTACGCACGACAGCAAAGAGACCCCACGCGGCACCTGATCGGGGTAGCGTTCGTCGTTCTCGTACACGTGCTCGTGATCTGGGCGCTGATTACCGGGCTCGGCAAGCAGATGGTCGAAGTAATCAAGAAGCCGCTCTCCGCGACGATCATCGAGGAGATCAAGGCGCCGCCGCCTCCCCCGCCGCCTCCACCGCCGAAGAAGATCATCGAGCCGCCAAAGGTCCAGGTGCAGCAGCCTTACGTGCCGCCGCCCGACATCCCGCCGCCGGTCGCGCCCTCGGAGCCGGTCATCGCATCGGTCGCACCGACGCCACCGCCCGAACCGGTCGTCATCGCCCCGCCGCCCGTGATCGCGCCGCCGCCCGCGCCGCCCAAGCCGGCCATTCGCCAGGGCGTGTCGTGCCAGACGATGGAGAAGCCCTCATTTCCACGAGAGGCGATCAAGGCGAACGTGCAAAAGGGGCAAGTGCGCGCGGTGTTGACCATCGACGAGAAGGGTAACGTCGCAGACGTGAAGATCACGCAAGCCGAGCCGGCGCGGGTGTTCGATCGCGTGGTGAGAGAAACGCTCGCCGACTGGAAGTGCGCCGCCGACGGCACGAAATATCAGGCGTCGGTCGAAATCAACTTCACGCTGAAGGATGAATAAAGCACGGGGCGCGCGCCGCGAGGTCTGGCTACGCTCGTTCGCTCGCTTGGTAGGAGCGCGCTAAACGCCGCGCTTCCACGCGACGATCGCCGTCGTCCACGTGCCCGCGCCGGCGAGCGCGATGACCGCCAGCACTTCCGATAACGAGAACGGCTTTGCGGCGAACAGCTTGAACGCTTCGCGCGCGACGTCGACTGCGGCGCTTGGAAGTGCGAACGCGAGTCCAAGACCTGCCGCTGCCCAGAGCACCGTAACCGCAGGCTTGTGCCATGCAGGCAGGACGGCCGGCGCGGGAAGCGCAGCGACGACTCTCGCGGTGAATCCGGCGTCGTCGATGTACTCGCGCGCGTCGTCGGCGAGCAGATGATCGAGCCAGTCGGGTGGCGTGTCGCGATCCGGCGCTGCGGGTCGTTCGCTCACGAATGGTCTCCGATGGACTCCGGTCCCCACGCCGCCAGCGCCGCTTTGAGCTTCTGCTTGGCGCGGAGGACGTGCGTCTTGACCGTGCCGACGGGGCAGCTCAATACGAACGCGGCTTCCTCGTGGGACAGGTCATTATGGTAGCACTGGACGATCGCCGCCCGCTCAGGGTCGCTCAGCACCGCCATCGCGCGCTCCAGATCGAGCTTGCGGATGGATGCGCCCGCGTGATCGCTCGCCGATTCGCTGACTTGCGGCATCGTTGCCGTTTCCTCATCGACCAGATCGGCATCCCGATCGCCCAGCAACTCCTCGCGACGCTTGCGCGCATGCATGAGCCATGCATTGGTTGCAATGCGGTAGAGCCACGTGGAGAAACGCGCTTCCTGGCGGAACGACTTCAGATTGCGCCATGCCTGGATGAACGTTTCCTGCGCCAGATCGTCCGCCAGAGCAGCATTGCCGGAGGTCAGCTTCCGTAAGCACGCGCGGACCGACGATTGATGTCGCCGCACGAGCTCGGCGAACGCGTGACGGTCGTCGTCCACGACACAGCGCGCGATCAACTGTGCGTCGGAGAGCGAAGGGGTCGCCATCGGCGCGCGCGGCGTGGAAGCGGGCAACGGAGTTCGCGGGTTTCACGCTCCACCTGGGGGCAAGCTGCCCGGCGGCGACGGGCCGGTTCGCCGTGCCGGGTCTTCGAAAAACCACAATACGCAGAAGCCGACGCCGACGCAGAAGAGGATCAGCCCGAGTCCGTTCGGCGTTCCGTCCTCGAACATCGAATAGGCGATCAATCCGAAGCCGACGGCCATCAGCAGCACGCCCTTGCGCAAGTCCGATGATGCGGCGCGCTGCCGCAATTGCTTCGCCTGCTCGTACAGCGGCGCGGTCGCGGCTGAGGAAGCGACCGTCGCGCCGACGCGGTTCGTGTTGAGCGCATCGAGCGCTTCCGCCGGCGGCACGACACCTTTTTCCGCCAGCTTGATCATCGTTTCGTTGAGCATGCGATTCTTCCTGACCTTGTACCAGATGAGCAGCACGATGATCAGCAGTGGGACGAGGAACACCAGCGCGACGATGAAGAAGACGAGGCCAGCGAGCCACGGCGCATCCTTTGCGAACTGCTCGAACGAGTCGTACTCGCGATCGACGCCGGCGCCAATGCGCACGTGCTCGTCGCCGTGGTCGATGACGATGCCGCGCGGGCCGATCCTGACATCGGGCTCGTCCTTGGCCTTGCTCGACGATTTCTTGTTCCGCTTCCCGGCGGAGTCGGCCGGAGCCGCGGGGGCATTGTCGCCCGCGTCGGCGTCCGCCTGTGTCGATTGTGCCGCCGGCTCGGCGGCCTCGGCATAGTGCATCGGAGCGGGCGCCGTGGCAGCCCATGCAACGATGCCGAGCGCAACGGCGCCCCACAGCACGAGGGGACGACTCCATTTCGGCATGCGAAGACTCATCGGTTGTCCCTGTTTGTTTCCCACTTGTGGCGCCTTATGGGGGCGCTCTACCGATTGGATGCATCGCAACCGGTTTCGGATTCGCTGCCCATCCGAAAGTCGAATATCGTGGGTCGCGCATGCGGCACCGCTGCAACAGTTCGATGCAAAAGTGCCGGTCCGTTCGCCGGAACGGACGAAAAGCCCATGCTATCATCGACAACGCTTTTCAACCGTGGTACGCCGTCTTCACCCACCCGTCTGATGGCCGACGCCAGCGATTCGCCTACGTCACCGTTTTCCTGTCGCATCCTCGCCGCGGTTAGAAATCGCGTCGCAGCCCTTCAGAAAGCCGTTCTCGCCGCTGTCGTCACGGTTCTCGTCGCGGCGATGCCCGCGGCCAGCGCGCAGGAAGGCGACACCGTCACACTCAACTTCGTCAACGCCGATATCGACGCCGTCGTCAAGGCGGTCGCCGAGATCACCGGCCGCAATTTCGTCCTCGATCCGCGCGTCAAGGGCACGATCAACATCGTCTCGGCGCGTCCCGTTCCGAAGAGCCTCGTCTATCCGACGCTGCTTTCCGCGCTGCGCTTGCAGGGATTCGCGGCGGTGGAAGGCGACGGCATCGTCAAGATCGTTCCCGAAACCGATGCGAAGCAACAGGGTGGCGTGGTCGGCGCAGCCGGCGTGACCGGCGATCGTCTGATCACGCAAGTCGTCACGCTGCGCAACGAATCGGCCGCACAACTCGTCAACGTGCTCCGTCCGCTGATATCGCCGAACAACACGATCGCAGCTTTTCCGGCCAGCAACGCGCTCGTCATCACCGACTACGCCGACAATGTCCGTCGGCTGATGCGCATCATCGCGTCGCTCGACCAACCGCCGCAGGGCGAGCCCGTCATCGTGCCGGTCAAGAATGCGTCGGCGCTCGACATGGTGGGCGTGCTGAATCGCGCGCTTGCCGATGGCGGCGGACAGGCCGCTCCGACGGATCCGCGCGACCGAGTCGCGCTCGTCGCCGAGCCTCGCTCCAACAGCATTCTCGTGCGCTCGGAGAATCCCGCGCGTGCGATCCGCGTACGGCAGTTGATCGAGCAACTCGACACGCCGCAACGCGCCGGCGGCAATATTTTCGTCGTGTATTTAAAGAACGCCGATGCATTGCGCGTTGCGGAGACCTTGCGTGGTCTCTATGGCGGGACGACCGGCGGCACAGGTTCGTTTCCGACGGCGCCCGCGACTACGGCGACGGCCACGGCAGTGCCGACTGCGTCCGGCGTGAGCGCGTCAGTCACGTCATCGCCGGCGGCGACCTCGCCCCTCGCGACCAGCGGTGCAGCAGGTACAAGCGCGCCAATCGTCGCAGGCAATGCAACGATCCAGGCCGATCTGGCGAACAATGCGCTCATCATCATGGCGCCGGAGCCGGTCTATAACAACTTGCGCACCATCATCGAGAAGCTCGATACGCGCCGCGCGCAGGTGTTCATCGAGGCGCTGATCGTCGAGGTGACGGCCGACAAAGCAGGCGAATTCGGGATTCAATGGCAGGTGTTGACTGGCTTGGATCCCCGACGAACCGGCATCCAGGGGTTCGGCGGCACGAACTTCGGAGCACGCGGTACCGGTACGAACATCATCGATGCGTCGGTCAACGTGGGAACGCTGGGGCAGGGCCTGAATCTCGGTTTGATCAACGGGACGATCGCGATCCCGGGACTCGGCCTCATCAGCAACATCGGCTTGCTCGTGCGAGCGCTCGCAACCGATGCCAATGCCAACATCCTGTCGACGCCGACGCTCCTGACGCTCGACAACGAGGAAGCCCGCGTGATGGTCGGCTCGAACGTGCCGTTCATCACAGGCCAGTACGCGACGACGGGCTCGACGTCGACCGTGCAGCCGTTCCAGACGATCGAACGGCACGACGTCGGGCTCCTGTTGCGCGTCAAGCCGCAGATCACCGAAGGCGGCTCCGTGCGGATGGTGCTCTATCAGGAAGTATCGCGCGTCGACGCGGGCACGGAGAAGAACGCGACCGGGCCAACCTTGACGAAGCGCTCGCTCGAGTCGTCGGTCGTCGTCGACGACCAGCAGATCATCGTGCTCGGCGGCCTGATCCAGGACATCTTCACCGATACGACCGACAAGATTCCGTACGCCGGCGACATTCCGGTGCTGGGCCAGGCATTCCGTTACGACACGCGCACGCGAACGAAGACCAACCTGCTCGTGTTCATCAAACCAACCGTCGTGCGCAATGCGGCGGACGGGCGCGCGCTCACGTCGCAGCGGTACGACTATTTGCGCGGAGAGCAGGCCGACATTCAGCCGGAGCCTCGCTGGTTCTGGCCCGACACGACGTTCCCCGAACTGACGCCGCGACCGTTTATGCAAGGGATCGCCGTGCCCCCGCCGCCGGGACCGGGCGTGGTGCCACACCCGGCGCCGGCGCCCGCAGCGAAGTAGACTGCATCTTCTTCGTCATCGACGCTGAGGCTGACGACTTGAGTTACGAATCGCGGATGACAGTGCAATGAGGCTGAGCCGATGATTGCCAACGCCACACCGGCCTCGTCGCTCGATCCTGCGCTCGTCGCGCGCATTCCGTATGCGTTCGCGAAGGCGCATGGCGTTCTCGCGTATGGAAGCGAGGGCGAGTCCGTCGTCGTGTTGCTGCGTCCCGACGCGACCGTCGACGGCATCGCGGAAGTGAAGCGCGTGCTCAATCGTCCGTTGTTGACACGCGGTGTCAATGCCGAAGCGTTCGCGGCCGAGCTCGCACGTGCCTACAACCAGGGCGCGGCGCTCGCGTGGAGCGACGACGCAGCGAACGAGAGCGATCTCACGCGGCTCTTGCAGGACTTGCCGCCCGCCGAGGATCTGCTTGACAGCGGAGCGCAGGCGCCGGTCATCCGCATGATCAACGCGCTGCTGTTGCAGGCGTTGCGCGAGCGCGCATCGGATCTGCACTTCGAGCCGTACGAGGCGCGGTCGGTCGTCCGCTTCCGTGTCGACGGTGTCCTGCGCGACATCATCGAGCCGCCGCGTGCGCTGCATGCCGCCATCGTGTCGCGATTGAAGATCATGGCGAGCCTCGACATTGCGGAGAAGCGCCTGCCGCAGGATGGCCGGATCGCGCTGAAGCTCGGCGATAAGCAAGTCGACGTGCGTGTTTCGACGCTGCCGACGGGCGCGGGCGAGCGTGTGGTGTTGCGCCTGCTCGACAAGGAGTCGGCGCGGCTCGATTTGACCGCGCTCGGCATGCGCGAGGACACGCTTGTCGTTATCGATCGGCTGATTCGCGAGCCACATGGGATCGTGCTCGTCACCGGCCCGACCGGCTCGGGCAAGACGACGACGCTGTACGCGGCGCTGTCAAGACTCCCGCGCGGCACGACGAACATGATGACCGTCGAGGACCCGATCGAGTACGCGCTGGACGGCGTCGCCCAGACGCAGGTCAGTCCGCGGATCGATCTCGACTTCGCGCGGGCGCTGCGCGCGATTCTCCGGCAAGATCCGGACGTCATCATGATCGGCGAAATACGCGATCTCGAGACCGCGCAGATTGCCGTCCAGGCGTCGCTCACCGGCCATCTCGTCCTCGCGACACTGCACACGAACGATGCGGCCAGCGCGGTGACGCGTCTCGCCGATATGGGCGTCGAGCCGTATCTGCTGGCATCGAGCCTGCTCGGCGTGGTTGCGCAACGCCTGGTGCGCACGCTGTGTCCCGCGTGCCGCACGTCAATGGCACCAACCGCGGGGGAAGCGAAGCTGCTCACCGATGCTGGGCTGTCAGCGACGCAACCGGTATGGGATGCGCACGGCTGTGCGGCGTGCAACGATACCGGCTATCGCGGGCGCACCGGCGTCTACGAGCTCTTGATCGTCGACGATTCGATTCGCCGCATGATTCACGATGGCGCGGGCGAGCTGAAGCTTCGTGACACCGCGCTCCATGCCGGCATGCGCACGTTGCGCGCAGATGGCGCACGCTGGGTGACAGAAGGCGTGACATCGCTCGCCGAGCTCGTGCGCATCACGCGCGATCAATAACCCGAGGCATTGCCCTTGTCTGCGTTTCGCTGGGAAGCGGTCGATGCGCAGGGGCGGTTGCGCCACGGCCTGCTCGACGCCGAAACGCCGCGCGCTGCGCGCGATCGTCTTCGCGCCGACGGTCTGACCCCGACGGCGGTCGAATCCGCTCCCAATCGCGGCGATGCGTTGGGCCAGACCCGCCTGGCAGGCGAGCAGGTCGCGCTATCGACGCGGCAACTCGCGACGCTGACCCAATCCGGAATGCCGCTCGACCAGGCGCTCGGCGCAGTCGCCGAACAAGCCGACAATCCGCGCGCGGCGCGAATGTTCACGGCGTTGCGCTCGCACATCGCGACCGGCGAATCGCTGCCGATCGCGATGGCGCGATTTCCGCGGACGTTCAGCGCACTCTATCGAGGACTGGTCGCGGCCGGCAGCGACACGGGGCGGCTCCCCGACGTGCTGGAGCGGCTCGCCGATTATCTCGAGGCGCGCACGATACTGCGCCAGAAGTTCACGACGGCGCTGATCTATCCGGTTCTGGTCACGGTGATTGCGCTCGCCGTCATCCTCGTGCTGTTGACCTACGTCGTTCCTCAGGTGGTGTCGGTTTATCAGCAGAGCCGGCAGACGCTGCCGTGGCTCACTCAGGCGCTGATTGCGGCGAGCGATTTCTTTCGCGTCACCGCGTGGCTGTGGTTGACGTTGATCGCCGCCGCCATGATCGGGTTCACGTGGGCCTATCGCCGCATCGCATTTCGCGCGCGCGTGCACAGCGCGATGTTGAACCTTCCGGGAATCGGCAAGCTGCTGCGAAGTCTCGACACCGCGCGCTTTTCGAGCACGCTTGCGATTCTGGTGGCGAGCGGCGCGCCGTTGCTCAGGTCGCTCGACGCGGCGAGTGACGTCGTCCGCATGATCCCGCTCGCCCGCGCGGCCAAGGCAGCCGCCGCTCTCGTGCGCGAAGGGGTCTCGCTTTCGCGTGCGCTCAAGGAACAAAACGTGTTTCCGCCGGTTCTCATCCATCTCGTGGGCAACGGTGAGCGCAGCGGCTCGTTGGCGCCGATGCTCGAGCGCGCGGCCGCCGAACTGGAGCGTGAAGCCGAGCGGCGGCTGGTCTGGGTGACGGCGCTGATCCAGCCGACGCTGATCGTTGCGATGGGCGCGATCGTGCTGGTGCTCGTGCTCGCGATCATGCTGCCGATTGTCACGATGAACCAATTGGTCCGATGACGAAGCGCCCTCATCCGACTTTCCGCGCTGCTGCGATCTTTCTCGTCGTGCTTGCATGGGCATGCGCGCGGCAAGAGCCGATCGCCCCATTCGATCCATCGCGTGACGCCGCGAAAGACGTCGCCGATGCATCCGCGCTCGCGAAGACGCAGGGTAAACGCGTCATGGTCGACGTCGGCGGCGAATGGTGCTCCTGGTGCCACACGATGGACAATTTCATCGCCGCGAACGCCGATCTCAAGTCGCTGATCGATTCGCGCTACATTTGGGTGAAGGTGAATTTTTCGAAAGAGAACAAGAACGAGGCATTCCTGACGCGCTGGCCCAAGATCGAGGGTTACCCACATCTCTTCGTGCTCGACGGCGATGGGCATCTGCTGCATTCGCAAGACACGGGTGAGCTCGAAGCGGGCGAATCCTACGACAAGGCGAAGTTTCTCGCGTTCGCGCAGAAGTGGGGCTCATGACCTGAGCAACGTGCGCGCGCGCTGCAGGTTAGAACGTTGCCGTACCAAGCTGCCTTCCGAGCGCCCAGGCGACGTGCTCGCGCACGAGCGGTGACGGATCGTCCACTCGTGCACGCAACGCGGCGACGATCGCAGAGTCGGGTGCCGCATTGCCGAGACCGACGGCAATGTTGCGCGACCAACGCTCGAAGCCGATCCGTCGAATCGCGCTGCCTTCCATCCGTTTATTGAATTCCGCTTCGGTCCATCCGAACAGCGTCACGAGATCCGCGTCGTCGAGACCGTTCCGCACGCGCGCAAAGTCTTGCTCGGATGTTTCGGGCGCGCTGCGATTCCAGGGACAGACGAGCTGGCAATCATCGCAACCGTAGACGCGATTGCCGATCAGCGGACGCAATGTCTCGGGAATGCTGCCTTTCAATTCGATCGTCAGATAGGAGATGCAGCGCCGCGCATCGAGCTCGTAAGGTGCGACGATGGCGCCGGTCGGACACGCGTCGATGCATTTCGTGCACGTTCCGCAATGCGGCGTCGTTGGCGACGAAACGATAAGCGGAAGATCGGTATAGATTTCGCCGATAAAGAAATAGGAGCCGGCTTCGCGCGTCAACAGCAGCGTGTGCTTGCCGCGCCAGCCGATGCCGGCTTTCGCGGCGAGCGCGACTTCAAGCACCGGCGCACTGTCGGTGAACACGCGATAGCCGAAGGCACCCACCTCGTCGCGGACGCGGCGGGCGAGCGTGTCGAGTTTGGCGCGCATCACCTTGTGGTAGTCGCGGCCGAGCGCGTAACGGGCGATATACGCTTTGCGCGATTCGTCGAGAACGGCGCTCGCCTCGCGCGCACCACGCGGCCAGTAGTTCATTCGCGCGCCGATGACGCGCAGCGTGCCCGGAACAAGGTCGGCCGGACGCGCGCGGCGTACGCCATGCCGCGCCATATAATCCATCTCGCCATGCCGGTCCGCTTTCAGCCAATTGAGAAGCCGGATCTCGTTCGCAGCGAGATCGGTGTCGGCGATTCCGACTTGATCGAATCCAAGTTCGCGCCCCCATGCGATGATCGCGGTGGAGAGCGCGGTCCAATCGCGTCGATCGGTGGATGTGATCGGAGCGATTGCGTCTTGCATGCTCGTTAGCGTAACTCATCGACGCATTCGAACGTCACGTCAACGCACGCATCCGAACAACCGTTGCACACGCTCGAACAATACTTGGCCGACGCCGCCGCAACCGCACGCGTGGGGGCAGCATTGGCGCCGACGTTGTCGGGCGGAATGATCGTCACGCTGCAAGGCGATCTCGGAATGGGCAAGACGACACTCGTTCGCGGCGTGCTCCGTGCGCGTGGACAACAAGGGCCGATCAAGAGTCCGAGCTACGGATTGGTTGAGCATTATCCGTTTTCGAGCATATACTTCTATCACATTGATTTTTATCGCTTCGCCGACCCGTCAGAATGGGAGACCGCCGGCCTGTCCGACTGTTTCCGCAGCGACGCCGTTTGCCTCGTCGAATGGCCGGAGCATGCGGGCTCGTTCCTGCCGTCCGCGGATCTCGCGCTTTCGCTGGCACGTCTGCCCGATCGCGAAGGTCGGATGCTCACTGCGCACGCGCATTCGCCGGCGGGTGACCGATGCGTAGAAGCGATCGCGGCGCAAATCGGCGCACCACGTCCGCCAAGTTGATCGGCGTTTCACTCGAGCGCCGGCGGGCATTGTCGTGGATGCTGGTGCCGGCCGTCGGACTCGCCGCTCCACCAAGTTGGGCGAGCGCCGGTCGCATCGGATCGGCGCGACTGTGGCCGGCGCAGGAATACACGCGACTGATCCTGGAATCGCCGGCTCCGATCGAGCACCAGCTCGTCGTGCTGCGCGATCCCAATCGCGTCGTGCTCGACCTCGCGCGCGTCGACGCGACGCCGGAGCTCCGCGACTTGTCCGCACGCGTTCAGCCCGGCGATCCTTACATCGCAAGCATCCGCATCGGCGTGCAATCCGGCGGCTTCTTGCGCGTCGTTCTCGTGCTCAAGGAAGAAGTGAATCCGCAGGTGTTCGCGTTGAAGCCCGTCGCCGAGTTCGGCTATCGATTGGTCGTCGATCTCTATCCGTTGATTCCGTTCGATCCGTTGATGGCGCTGCTCGAAAGCGAGCAGCGAAGAGAAGCGCTTCGTGCGGCGGTCCCGGAATCGCGGCCGGTCCCGGAATCGCGACCGGTCCCGGAATCGCGGCCGATTCCCGAATCGCGACCACCGATTACCGAATTGCGACCACCGGCTCCCGAATTGCGACCACCGGCTCCCGAATCGCGACCCCCGGCTTCCGAATCGCGCCCGCCGATCGCGCGTGCACCGGAGCCCACGCCGAAAAGCGCGATTCGTCGGATTACCATCGCGATCGATCCGGGTCACGGCGGCGAAGATCCCGGGGCGATCGGCAGACGCGGGACGTACGAAAAGAATGTCGTGCTCGCGATCGCGCGCAAGCTCAAGGTCATCCTCGACGCGGAGCCGAACATGCGCGCAATGCTGACGCGCGACGACGACTATTTCGTTCCGCTCGCCACACGCGTGCAAAAGGCGCGGCGCGTGCAAGCCGATCTCTTCATCTCGATACACGCCGACGCTTTTCGCGAGTCGCAGGCACGCGGCTCGTCGGTATACGCGCTGTCGGAACACGGCGCGACCAGCGCGGCGGCGCGCTGGCTCGCGCAGAAGGAAAATGCCGCCGATTTGATCGGCGGCGTCAATCTCGGTGCCAAGGACCCCTTGCTCGCGCGGACACTGCTCGATCTCTCGCAAACGGCGCAGATCAACGACAGTCTGAAAGTGGGCCGGCAAGTGCTGGACGGCATCGGCACGCACAACGCATTGCATCGCGGCACCGTCGAACAGGCCGCATTCGCGGTATTGAAGGCGCCCGACATCCCCTCGATTCTGATCGAGACCGCGTTCATCTCGAATCTCGACGAAGAGCAAAAGCTTCGAAGCGAACGCCATCAACAGAAGTTCGCCGAGTCGATCGCCGCTGGGATCAAGCGTTATTTCGCGCGCAATCCACCGCTGGCTCGGGCCTGAGGCAGGTCGGGCATGCCTCTGGTCGGGGCGCTTGCCGGCGTGGCGATCCGACTCCACTAGAATTGCGGGATGATCCGCTTTTTCGTTCTGTTCATCGTGCTGCTCGCGCTCATGTTCGGGATCGAGCTCATGCCCTTCGCGCAGCGTTGGTTCGTCGAGCCCTGGACCGCGACGCTGGCGCGCGTGTCGGCGACCCTCGTGACCGCGTTCGATCCGAACGTCGTCTCGGCCGGAAAGGTTCTACGCTCGACGAGCAGCGGATTCGCCGTGTCGATCGAGGCCGGCTGCAACGGCGTCGAGGCGACGATCGTATTGATCGCTGCGATGCTCGCGTTTCCCGCGCCGTGGAAGCACAAGCTCGCGGGCCTTGCCGCTGGCATCGTCGCCGTGCAAGGGTTGAACGTCATCCGCGTCATCAGCCTGTTCTACCTCGGACAATGGAATCGGGACGTGTTCGAATGGGCGCATCTCTACGTCTGGCAGGCGCTGATCATGCTGGACGTGTTGATCGTCTGGCTGGTGTGGGTGCGCACGCTGCCGCGCGTCGAAGATTCGAGCGGGCCGCCGCCGCCGACTTCGGCGGCCACGGCGCCGGCATGAAACGAAGCGGGCACGATCGCGGATGAATGCGCCGACAGTCCGCGAACAACGGATCTCGCCGCTTGGGCGGTTCGTGTTGATCGTGTTGGCGTGGCTGCCGCTCACTTTCGCCGTCTGGTATTTCGCCGCGCCGATTCTGCTCTGGCCCGCTGCCCTCGTGTCGGACTGGGTCGTGCGTCTGGGCTTTGCCGATCTCGTTCGAGCCGTCGAGCAGACGGGCGCGAGCGTCGCGTTCACGACGACGCTGAAGCCCGGTCAGGCCATCGCGGGGGGCATCGTCACCGTTGACGTCAACATGCTGCTCTATTCGTTCGGTCTTCCGCTGTTTGCCGCATTGACCCTCGCGGCGCGCGAGCCCAGGCGATTGCGCACACTGGCAATCGGATACGTCGTTCTGGTGCCGGCCGTTTCCTGGGGCGTCATCGCCGATTTCCTGAAGAACATCGCCATCACCGCACCGGCGGAAGTCACGTCGCAAGCCGGATTTGTCGCGTGGCAGCGCGAGGTGATCGCGTTCGCATTCCAGTTCGGCTCGCTGATTCTTCCCGCGGTGGCGCCGGCGATCGTCTGGGTGTTGACGCATCGCGGCTTCCTGGAGCAGATGCGCCGGACCACTTACCGCTGAATCGACGATTTCCGGAGTCCCCTTTGTCGAACCTTGTCTCGATCCTTTTCATCGCCGTCGCGTATCTCGCGTTCGCCGCTCTCTCGACGGCGTTGGCCTACGCGCCCACCGATGCGTGGACGGTTTGGCTCGCAAGCGGATGGACGCTGGGCCTCATGGTCACGCGATTGCGCCATCGCTGGATCATTCCGCTTGCCGGCGCGGCGATTGGAGCGGCGATCTTTGCGCTGGTTCTTCCCGAAGGACGACTGGGCGACGCGATCGGCTACGCCTCGATCGAGGTTATCGCCGCCGTCTCCGGGGCCTTCGCCGCGATGTGGCTCGCCGAACCGCCGCTGCGCCTCGACAGCGTTCGCGAGCTGGGCGCTTTTATCGTCGGCGCACTGGTGCAAGCGCTCGTCGGCGCCGCGCTCGCCGCCGTGTGGAACGTCGTGTCGGGCGGCAGCGAGGGTTTCCGGACATTCAACGTATGGTCGCTTGCGGGATTCGTCGGCGCGATACTCGTGGCACCGCTCGTCATGACGTGGTCGGCATTTCGGCCGAAGCGTTCGGGCGGCTTGACAATGCCGCAGTTCGGCGCCGGCGCGGTTGCGGCTTTATTGTTCTTGCTGTCGCTCTACGTAATTTTTTCGGGGGACACCGAACGACGCTTCGGCGGCTCCGTCGGTACGGGCCTCACCTACGTTCCAGTGCTGTTTATGAGCATCGTTGCGCTGACCTGGGGCGCGCGGGGCGCGTCGCTTGCCGCATTCGTCGGCGCATTGATCGCATTATTCCCCACGATCCGCGACATCGGGCCCTTCGCGGCCGTCGATGCCTTCGTCGGCGAAGCGGAGCTCGAGGTTCAGGTATACGTCGCGATCGTGGCGCTCACCGGCTTGCTGATTGCCACGCTCGAGGCGCGCGAGCACAACGCGCTCAAGGAAGCGCGCGAGTGGCGAACGCGCTTCGAGGGCGCGATCGACGCGCATCGCCTGCTGGCCTACGAATGGGACCCCATCAGCGGAGGTCTCGTCGTCAGCGGCGACACGGTCGGGCATCTCGGCATTCCGGTCACGAAGCTGACGACGCTCGCGGACTGGTTGTCGCACGTGTCGCCAAGCGAGCGCGATGCGATGGCGACGGCCTTCGCGCTGCGCGCCGACGGTGCATTGGGTCCGGCGCTCACGTATCGAATGACCCGGCCCGACGGCAATGCGGTCACGCTGGTCGATGAAGCCCAGGCAATTCGCGATCACGACGGCACCTTGTATCGCGTCACCGGCATCGTGCGCGTCAAGGACGACGAATGAGCGAGTGGCTTAACGTGGAACCACGCGCATGAGCGCCGTAGGGCCGTCCCAAGGCGCGAATTACGCACCCTCGGGGGGCAGCGAAGCGGCGACCGCGAGCGTGGGGGCACACGTCGCCGACGGCGTGTTTTTGATTCACGGTCTTGGCGGCACGCAATACGACTTGGGCTCGATGCACAAGCGACTGAAGAACGCCGGGCTCGTCACGCATTCGTTGACGCTGCCCGGTCACGGAACCAAGCCGGAAGACCTGGTCGGGGTTTCAGCCGAGGATTGGGTCGATGCCGTCGTCGCGAAATATCGCGAAATTCGCGACGCGCATCCGACGCTTCATGTGATGGGCATGTGCATGGGTGCGCTGCTGGCGGCGGCGCTCGCCCAACGCGAGGCCCACAAGAAGGGACGGCTCGTGCTGCTCGCGCCGCCGGTGTACATCGACGGTTGGGCGACGCCGTGGTATCGGTCGCTGCGGCCGTTGCTCTATGCATTGCCCGGCGTGCGCAACAACATGAAAATCGAGGAAGAGGATCCGTTCGGCATCAAGAACGAGCAGCTGCGCGCGATCGTCAAAGCGAAGTTCGAGCGCGGGGAGAATTTTCACTATCGGTGGGTGCCTCTGGAGTGCCTGCGCCAGGTCGACCGCCTGCGCGCGATCGTGATGGGCACCGCAGGGAAGATCGCATGTCAGACGCTCGTCGTCCATGCGCGCGAAGACGAGCTCACGAGCCTGCGATCCGCGAACTTTTTGGTCGAGAAGATCGGCGGCGGCCGCGCGCGGATGGTCGTCCTCGAAGACAGCTATCACATGGTCTGCGTCGACAACGATCGCGAAATCGTCGCGAAGAACGTGCTGGAGTTCTTCGGCGCGCCGATGCCGGGCGCGACGACGCTCCTCGCGAACGAGCCGAAGATGACCCCGGAAGAGCTCGTCGCCGCGGTCAGTGCGTTGACGAATTGCCTCGCAAGCGGCGATTTCACCGCGGTTCGCGCGCTCGGGATTCCGGACATGACGTGGGTGCAACCCGGCGAGAATCGGATCGCCGGCGCGCATGCCGGCAAAGCGCTCGGCAGCTTCGCCGATCGCTTGCGTCAAGCCGGCTCGAGCGGCGTCAAATTCACCGCGTTCGGAACGCCGGCGTTCAATCGCGGTATCGCCCTCGTGCCGGCATCGCTCGTCGCGCTGCGCGACGATGCGCAGCTCGAATCGCAAGGCGCGCTCATGTGCGCGTGGCACGGCGGCAAGTTGCTCGAAGTGCGATGGTTCGCCGACGACGTCGAACGCGAGAACGCGTTTTTCGGGCCGCCCGATCCGGCCTCCAGCGGACCGTCCGCGCTCGAGCAGGCCTTCGAAGCCGCGACTGCAGGATCGCGAACGCTTAAAGCGACGGACAACGAAACGCTGCTTTCGCTTTATTCGCTGTACAAGCAGGCAAGCGTCGGCGATGCGACCGGCGATCGCCCCGGCGCGCTTGACATGGTGGCGCGGGCGAAATACGACGCATGGGCGAAAAAGCGCGGAATGACGTCCGACGAAGCGATGCGTGGTTACGTCGCGCTCGTCGACGAGCTGAAAAAGCGCGAAACCGTCGCGGCGTGAAGCGTCCGTTCGCGTTTGGGCCGGCCTCACTTCAGCTGCGCTTTGCGCGCCGCCTCCTGTTCGCGCAGCACCTTGCGCTGGATCTTTCCCGTGGTCGTCATCGGCAGCGCGTCGACGAATTCGATTTCGCGCGGATATTCGTAGGGCGCGAGAAAGTTGCGCACGTGCGCGCGGATTTCCTCCTCCAGCGCCGGCGACGCGCATTGGCCCGCGGCAAGCACGATGAAGGCCTTCACGACGTTGCCGCGAACCTCATCCGGCGAAGGCACGACGGCGGCGTTCGCGATCGCGTGATGCTTGACGAGGCAGTTCTCGATCTCCGAAGGGCCGATTCGATAACCGGCCGCCTTGAACATGTCGTCGGCGCGGCCCTGATACCACAGGTACCCGTCGTCGTCGACGCTCGCCATGTCGCCGGTGCGACACCAATCGCCGGCGTATTTCGCGCGCGTGGCGTCTCGATTGCCGAAGTATTCGAGAAAGAACACCGGATCCGGTGTGCCGTCGGGCGCGATTCGATTGATGGCGATCTCGCCCGCCTCACCTGCCGGGACGACGTTGCCGGTGTCGTCGATGACGGCGATAAGGTGTCCAGGATAGGGACGTCCCATCGAGCCGGCCTTCGCCGGCCAGTTCGCCTGCGAATTCCCGACGATGTAGTTGACTTCCGTTTGTCCGAACATCTCGTTGATCGGCACGCCGAGCGCTTCGCGCGTCCACTCGAAGAGCGTCGTGCCGACGGCCTCGCCCGCGCTCATGATGCTACGCATGTTGACATCGAAGCGATCGCGCGGCTGGGGATACGCTTTCATGATCAGCTTGAGCGCCGTCGGAACGAGAAACGCGTTACGGATCTGATAACGCTCGATCAAGCGCAACGCGCGCTCCGGATCGAAGCGCCCCCGATAGCCGACGATGGGTTGGCCGAAGTAGAAGGTCGGCAACAGCGCGTCCATCAACCCGCCGGTCCAGGCCCAGTCCGACGGCGTCCAGAAGAGATCGCCGGCTTGCGGAAACCCGTCGTGCGAATACGCGAATCCGGGCAAGTTGCCGAGCACGCACGACTGCGGCATCAGCGCACCCTTCGGCGGTCCGGTCGTTCCGCTGGTGTAGACAAGGAACGCCGGATCGGTGGCACTTGTTGCGACGGGCTCGAAATGTCGCGACGCGCGTTCCTGCAGCGCTTCCCAGGAGATGATCCAGCTCTCGCGCGCGCCGGCGACACCGATCACCTGCGACAGTCCCGGAAGCCGCTCACGGATCGGCGCGAGGTTCGGCAACGATTGCGGGTCGACGAATGCGATCGTCGCACCCGAATGCTCGAGCCGATATTCGAGTGCGTCGGGTCCGAACAAAAACGACAACGGCACCGCGACGGCCCCGATCTGATTGATGGCGATGTGCGCAATTGCGGTCTCGGGCCGCTGTGGCAGCATCAAAGCAATCCGGTCTCCGCGCTTGGCGCCCATCGCGACGAGCGCGTTCGAAAGGCGGTTCGCTTGTTGCTCGAGGTCGAAATAGGTCCATGCGCTGCGTGCGCCTGATTCGTCCTCCCAATAAAGCGCGAAGCGCGTGCGATCGGTCGCCCAGCGCCGGCAGCACGCTTGGGCGACGTTGAAGTCGGCTGGGACGCTCCAGCGATGCGCGCGGTGGAGCTCGACGTAACGATCGACGGTCACGGCTTCCTCCAACGCACCGCGCTAGTGCGAATTGCGGTGTGCGGCGCTCACGGACGGCGTCGTGCGCGTGCCGATTTCTTGCGGCTCGACGGCCGTCCAGACCCATTCGCCGTGTTGTTCGATGGGGCCGCCCAGCACGACGCGGTAGATCGACTTCGAGGTCACGAGCGTCAGCCGTTTCGAGGGCTGATATTCGCCCGCCGGAACGATCAGCGATTGCACGTCTTGCCCGCTGCCGCCCTTTTGCAACGTCAGAAAGAGCGCGATGAAGCTGCGGCCGCTGATGACACCGTCTTCGCCGTCGACCAGGTAATCGGCTTCGGCGCTGCGCCGCTGCTCGACCAGATCAACGCCGGCCAGCGTGCTCGCGACGATCTCCAAGCCCACTTCGGTTCGCTCCGACGTATGGCGCCGCATCCGCCGCACGATGCCGAGCGTCCACGTCGAGCCGAGTTGGGGACGGGTCGCCACCAGCGTTCCAATTGGAACATCGCTCGCGGCTTTCATCGGCGCAATGACCCGGATGCCGGTTTGCGAGACATCCTTGATTTCCCACGGTCCACCCGATGCCGCGTACTGCGCCAATCGATGGCGGGCAAGCTCGCTGCGCCGGTCGCTTTCATTGCGAACGCGTCCGAAGACCGCGAGCTCGAGGGAGCCGCCGAAGCTCTTGCCGGCATAGTGCTGGAAATCCGGATCGCGATCCTCTTCGCGAAGATAGCCGGCGATCTTCGTCAAGCCGACGATCGCGTCGACGTTGCCGCTCGCAACGGCGCGCTCGCCGTGGCGCGCAAGCAACTTCGGCTCGGGATCGACTTTCGCCGCGAAACGCCGCAGCAAGCAGAGCCGCTCGGAGAGTCGCGTCGCTTCTTCGCCGCGCGGCTTATTGCGGATCGCCTGCTCGATCGACACTTGTTGTTGCGTCAACAGCGCATGCAGCGGCTGTGTATCGACGAACAAGACGCTGCCTTCGAGCGCGCGGCCGGTTCTGCGCTTCATGCCTTCGCGGCTCGCCAGATCGACGAAGAACGACGCGACGGTCCTGGGCTCGAGCGACAGCCGCAGCGATGCGCACCAGTCGTCGAGCTCGTCCCAGACGTGCTCGAGCTGGCGCGGCGTCAGATTGCCGGTGTCGATCAATTGCAGCACGACGATCATCAAGTATTGCTGTTCGATCGTCGTCGCCGGGCGATCGGTCATCAGATTAATGGGGCTGCGCTCGCACTGCCGCGCGGCGGCGAGCGCCAGCAACTGATGCAGTTCGGCCCATTTTCCGGGAATCCACGATTCGTAGCGATAAAGCCGCGCTTTCGCGTCATGTCCAAGGTGAACGATCTGGCGACACACGAGCTCCGGCAACAGCTGTTGCCAACGGCCGCTGTGCTCGTGGTCGAGCGCCGCGTGCTCATAGGTCCGAAATGCCGTCTGGAACGCCTGCGACAGATCGAACAACGCCGACCAGAGTTGCCGCTCGATCTTCGCGCTGCGATTCGCGTGCTCGACGTACTGAGCGGTCAGCGACCTGAACAAATGCTCGGCGTGCGCATCGATGACGAACAACGCGCTCAAACGGCGCGGCGTGAGCTTCGCCGCGGGCGCGGCAATACGCCCGAGCTCTTCGATCAACCCGTGCTGCTTGGTCGCGAGCGCTTCGGCCGTCGGAGGTGTGGAAAACCAGCGCTCTGCGGACCTCGCATCCGCCAGCGGATCCTTGCGGGACTTCATAAAGCCGAACATCGTCATTTCCCTAGCCGGCATGCGCGGCTCTGCGGGCGGGTTCGCTCCCCGTTGTTGCCCGAAAACGTTTCTTTTGATGCGCTGCAATCATGGCGCAAAGTCTGTCGCCTTGGCAAGCCACGAATAATCCCACTGGCATACATCGTGCATGTCACCTGCCGTGGAGCACAGCCTGACAACGGGCTGACTCGCCCGGCGTTTTTGGGAGCCGTCGCTATCCTGGCGCCCGCCGGTTTACCCGCTCGAACTGACGAATAACGCGCAAGGGACGACATAAATGGGCATCCTGATCAAGGCGCCTGCGCGACGACGCGAAGGGCCGCCCCCGGTTAACGTTCTGACAGAGACCGGCGATTCCGCAGCGGCGCTGCATATCCGCGAAGTCGTTCGCATCACGGGCCTGCGACGCGAACAACTCTACATGTGGCAGCGGCGTTA
>DASXPO010000080.1:0-20209 GCA_036493535.1 Casimicrobiaceae bacterium | reverse complement strand
CGAGGGTCGAATGTTCGCGATCGACGACTTGTGCGTTCGCTGTGGAACGTCGCTTGCCGAGGGAACTTTGACGGACACCGTCGTGTCATGCATCGGCTGCGACTGGCGATACGACGTCAAGACCGGGTGCGTGAACGGTATCCCCGCGCTGCGGATTGATACGTTCGAAACAAGGATCGTCGACGCGCGGATTCTCATCGCGATCGCCGCATCGCCTTAGGACGGTGTTGATCGGAATGATGCCGACGAACATCCGGTTGTTGCGCGAATTTGGCCTGCCGCAACGCTGCCTCACCGACCCGGAGCTGACGGTTCCGATCGATTCGGTCCGCGAATTGCTCGAAAAAGCTGCCGAGCGCAGCGGCGTCGAAGGCTTCGGCCTGCTGATGGCCGAAGCGAGACGCCTGTCGGACCTCGGTCCGCTCGGTCTCCTGGTCCGCGAACAGCCGACGCTGCGCCTGGCGGTCGAGGCGTTCGCCCACTACGGCAGGCGGCTCAACGAGGCCCTGCTACTGGAGATCGAAGAGACCGGCGACGTCGTCGTGCTGCGCGAGGAATTGATCGTCGGCAAGTCGTGCACGGTCCGCCAGTCGACCGAGCTGGCGATCGGCGTCGCATTCCGGACGCTGTGCGCGTTGCTCGGGCCCGAGTGGCGTCCGCGGCGCGTGTGCTTCGCCCACGACGCCCCGGAGGATCGCTCAGTGCACGATCGGGTGTTCGGCCGCCGCGTCGAATTCGGACACGACTTCAACGGCATCGTCTGCACGCGCGCCGACCTCGACAGGCCGAACCCGAACGCCGATCCCGCTATGGCGAAGTACGCGAAGCAGCTCCTCGAAGCCAGCCTCAAGGACGTTCTCGAAATGACCGCCCAGGTGCGCCGACTCGTCATGCTGCTGCTCTCCGCCGGTCAATGCACGATCGACGTCGCGGCGCAGCATTTCGGCGTCGACCGCCGCACCCTGCATCGCCATCTCGCGCGCGAGGGACAGACCTTCTCCGGAATCGTCGACGCTGTGCGACGGGAACTCGCCGATCGTTACATGAAAGACAGCCGCCGCACGCTCGCCGACGTATCGTCGCTGCTCGGCTTCTCGGCACCGAGCGGATTCTCGCGCTGGTATCGACGCCAGTTCAACGACACGCCGACGGAGCGGCGCACGCACGCGCGTCGCGCTCAATAGCGGCGATCGGTGCGTGCAGGCCGCGCGCGACCCAAACATTGGCATTGACAGTTGCAAGGACGGCAGCGGATGAGCTCATCCGACGACCACTTCCGTTGCACCTTGGTGCGACGTCTCTTATTTGGCGTTATGTTCGAGCAGCGTGCATTCAACGCCGGAACCGCGAATCGTGGCTAGGCGGCCGCCATGCCGGTAAGCGGTCCGATCCCGGAGGCGCTGCTGACGATCGTCGCGGCGGCGACCGTCTTCACGGTGATGTTCGTTCTGGGACTTGGAATCGCTGTCGGCGAATTCCGATGGGTCTGGCGCCATCCCGGTCTCGTTGCACGCGGTTTATTTTGTGTCCTGATCGCGGTGCCCGCGGTCGCGATCGCCATCACGCGCGCATTGGAGCTACCGCGACTTTCGGAGATCGGTAGTGCTGATGGCGATCTCGCCTGGAGCGCCCGTAGCATTGCGTCGGTCGCTGGGCGCCGGCGGCCACCGGATGTTCGCGCCGGCGTTGCAGATCCTCGTTGCGGTGCTTGCCGTCATCTCGATGCCGCTGTCGATTGCGGCGCTCAACGAGTTCTACGCCGGCCAGGCGAGCATCGCGCCGGAGCAACTTGCACGGCAGGTTTTTGTCGCGCAGTTGCTTCCGCTCGGGCTCGGCATGGCGATCCGACATTTTCAGCCGATGCGCGCCAATTGGATCGGGACCCGACTCGTCCGGCTTGCAACCGGGCTGCTGATCGCGCTCGCGGTACTCGCCGTGATCGACGTGTGGGAAGTCGTCGTGGGCGCCGGGCCGCGCGTTGCGCTCGCCATCGCGATGGTTACGATATTCGCGCTGATGATCGGGCATCGGCTCGGCGGGCCCGACGAGGGAACGCGCACCGCCGTCGCAATCTCCAGTGCCGCTCGCAATCCCGGACTGGCGCTGCTCGTGGCAACGTTGAATGCCGCTTCCCCGGGAATCACCCGGATGGTGCTCGCATACTTCGTCGTTTCGGCGCTCACCGTGGTCCCTTACGTGATGTGGCGCCGCCGGCACCCGCGTCAACCTCTAGCGAGTGAGCCATGACCGCTGACGCGCGTAACTACCGCGCCGAAGACACGCTTCGCAACGGCATCGTCATCACGATACGCGCGGTCCGATCCGATGATCGCGAGCGGCTCTCGAACGCGTTTGCCAAGCTCGAGCGCGAATCCGTCTACACGCGCTTCTTCACCTACAAGAAGGCGCTGAGCGCGACGGAGCTCGGGCACATCGACACGATGGATTTCGTGCGCGATGTGATGCTGGTCGTTACGACGCGCCCGGATGGCGACGAAATCGTGATCGCCAGCGCGCGCTACGTCGCGAACGACACCGACGAAGAGGGCGTCTCGGCCGAAGTGGCGTTCACCGTCGAGGAAGACTATCAGGGGCTCGGCATCGCCGGGCGCATGCTTGAGCACCTGATCGCAATTGCGCGCCAAGGCGGAATCGCGCGTTTCGTTGCCGATGTGCTGCCGGGGAACAAGGCGATGCTAGCGGTGTTCGCGCGCGCGGGCCTGCCGTTACACAAACGAATCGAGAGCGGCGTCGTGAACGTCGAGATCGACATTTTGCCGACGGCGCCCGACCGGAGTGCGCAGGTCTAGCGCGGGCCGCGGAACCTCGTCGTTACAAGCGCGCCGCGACGGTCGTGCGCGTCACGCCATGATGTTGACACCGCCGTCGATGTATTGAGTCGCGCCGGACAGCCGGCGAGCATACGGCGTTGCGAGGAACGCGCACGTGAACCCGACGTCCATGATGTCGACCAGCTCGCCGATGGGCGCTCGCTGCGCGGCCTCGTTCAACAGCAGATCGAAGTCCTTCAGCCCCGACGCGGCGCGCGTCTTGAGCGGGCCAGGCGATATCGCATGAACGCGAATGCCTTTGCCGCCGAGCTCATAGGCGAGATAGCGGCACGACGCTTCGAGCGCCGCCTTGACGGGGCCCATCACGTTGTAGTTCGGCACGACCTTGTTGGCGCCGTAGTAGCTCATCGCGAACATTGTCCCGCCGTCTTTCATCAACGGCGCAGCGAGCTTGGCCATGCGCACGAAGGAATGGCACGAGATATCCATCGCGTGCATGAACCCTTCGGCCGAACAATTGACGAGCGGTCCCTGCAGATCTTCCTTCGGCGCCCACGCGATTGAATGGACGAGGATGTCGAGCCTGCCCCAATCCTTGGTGATCTTTTCGAACACCGTCTCGAGCATGCCCGGCGTTGCAACGTCGAGCGGCATGAAGATCGGCGCGTTTAGCTCGTTCGCGAGCGGTTCGACGTAGGTCTTCGTCTTCTCGTTGACGTAAGTAATCGCGACGTCCGCTCCCAACTCCCTGAACGCCTTCGCGCATCCGTACGCGATCGAATACTGATTCGCGATGCCGACGACGAGCGCTTTATTGCCCGTGAGTACCGGACGGGGGACATCGATGGCCATGGTTCAAATCTCCTGGATATTCATCGGCGGCACGTCGCGTGCCACCGTCAATTCGCATTCGGTCGCGGCCAGAACCTGCTGCACCGAAATCCCCGGTGCTGTTTCGAGCAGCGTCGCGTGGCCACCCGCGAACGCGATCACGGCAAGCTCGGTCACGACGAGGTCGACGGCGCGCACCGATGTGAGCGGCAAGCTGCAGCGCTCGACGAGCTTCGGCTTGCCTTTCGCCGTGTGCTGCATCGCGACGATGACGCGCTTTGCGCCGGACACCAGATCCATTGCGCCGCCCATTCCGGGAACCATCTTGCCCGGGATCATCCAATTGGCGAGCCTGCCGTTCCCATCGACTTGCAAGCCGCCCAGCACCGTCACGTCGACATGGCCGCCGCGGATGAGACCGAACGACATCGCGCTGTCGAACGTCGATGCGCCAGGAATTGCGCTTACCGGCCGGCCGCCCGCATCGGTCAAGCGCGCCTGCGCCAAGCCGTCCTGCGGGATCGGTCCCGTGCCGATCAACCCATTCTCCGACTGGAAGAAGATGTGGATCCCCGGTGGCACATAATTCGCGACGAGCGTCGGAATCCCGATGCCCAGGTTCACCAGCATGCCGTCCGCGAGCTCGAGCGCAATGCGCTTCGCGATGATCGTCTGTGCATCCATCGTCATGCCCGATAAACGAGGTAATCGACGAGCGGGGCCGGCGTCATCACATGGTCCGGCGTGATCATTCCAATCGGCACGATGTGCTCGGCGTCGACGATCACCGTCGTCGCGGCCATCGCGATCACCGGATTGAAATTGCGCGCGGTGAGCGTGTACGTGAGGTTGCCCAGATAATCGGCCAGCATGGCGTGCACGAGCGCGAAATCAGCGCGCAGTGCGACCTCGAGCAGATACTTGTGCCCGTCGACTTCGATCGTGCGCTTGCCTTCCTCGACGATCGTACCGACGCCCGTCGGGGTCAAGATGCCGCCCAATCCGTAACCGCCGGCGCGAATGCGTTCGATCAACGTTCCTTGCGGAACCAGCTCGACCTCCATCTCGCCGGCCAACATCTTTTTCTGCGTCTCCGGATTGAGTCCGATGTGGCTCGCGATTACTTTGCGCACGAGATTGGCGCTGACGAGCTTGCCGATTCCGACGCCGGGCACCGCAGTATCGTTCCCGATGACCGTGAGATCGCGTTTGCGTTGGCGGAGCAATTCGTCGACGATGCATTCGGGCGTGCCGACGCCCATGAATCCGCCGATCATCAAGCTGGCGCCATCTGGAATGCGCGCGACGGCTTCTTCGAGCGAGGCGGTCCGCATCACGATCTCCTATTGCGCGAGCCAGCCGCCGTCGACCGGCACGGCGGCGCCGCGGATCTGCGCACCTGCGTCCGAGCACAGGAATGCCGTTAGCGCGCCGATTTGTTCCGGCGTCGCGAATTCCTGCGACGGCTGCTTCTCGCCGAGCAATCGCGCACGGGCTTGCGCGTCCGTAATCTTCTCGCGGAGCGCGAGATCGTCGATCTGCTTTTGCACGAGCGGCGTCAAAACGAAGCCTGGACAGATCGCGTTGCACGTGATCCCCGTGGTCGCTGTCTCCAGCGCAACCACCTTTGTGAAGCCGAGCACGCCGTGCTTCGCAGCGACGTAGGCACCTTTTTGCGGTGAAGCCACGAGGCCGTGCGTCGAGGCAATGTTGACGATGCGCCCCCAATTCCGCTTTTTCATCTGCGGCAGCACTGCGCGGGTGGCAAGGAACACCGCGGAAAGATTGATCGCGAGGATCGCGTCCCAGCGCTCGACCGGAAACTCGTCAACCGGCGCGGTAAATTGGATGCCCGCGTTGTTGACGAGAATGTCGACACGACCGAGCTCGCGCGTCGCGTCATCGATCATCGCGGCGATATCCGCGGGCTTGGACATGTCGGCCGTGCTGTAGACGACTCGCACCTCGCGTCCGGCGATCCGTTTACGCAGCGCTTCGATCGACGCCGCGTCGCCGAACCCGTTCAGCACAATGTCAGCACCTTGTTCAGCCAGAGCCTCCGCGATGCCGAGACCGATTCCGCTCGTTGATCCCGTCACGATCGCCGATTTGCCGTGCAACGCGCGTTGTGGCGGATTGATCATGCGGCATCCTGGCGTGCTCGTTGCCGCAGCAAGTTGCTCGTGTGGCGCGCGATCATCAGTTCCTCGTTGGTCGGAATGACCCACGCCGAAACGCGACTGTCCGCGGCACTGATGCGGGGGCCATTGCTTCCATTGGCCTGTGTATCGAGCTCCACACCGAGCCACCGTGCGTCGCGGCACACGCGTTCGCGTAAAGAGCGGCTGTTCTCGCCGATTCCAGCGGTAAAAACGACTGCGTCGACGCCACCGAGCGCAGCGGCGAGCGACCCGAGCTCGCGGCCGATTCGATAGACGTATAGATCGATGGCGGCTTTCGCGCGCGGATCGCTGCTTTCCTGGAGCGTGCGCATATCGCTCGAAATGCCGGACACGCCGAGCAAGCCGGATTCTTTATAGATCACGTTCTCGATCGCGCGCGCGTCCATCTTGAGCTCGTCCATCAGGTACAGGACGACGCCGGGATCGAGATTGCCGCAGCGCGTGCCCATCGGCAGCCCGTCGGCCGCGGTGAAGCCCATCGTGCTCGCAACGCTTCGGCCGTCGAACATTGCACACATGCTGGAGCCGTTGCCGAGATGCAGCACGACGACTTTGCCTTTCGCCGCGTGCGCGTCGCGACCGGGAAAAACGCTCGCGATGTATTCGTACGACAATCCATGGAAGCCATAACGGATGACGCCGCGGTCGGTGATCGACTTCGGCAGCGCGAATGCTTGGGCGACCGACGGTTGCGTGCGATGAAATGCGGTATCGAAGCACGCGACCTGCGGAAGCGCCGGCAGTCGCTCGAGCAGTGCGCGAATAGGCGCCAGGTTGTGCGGCTGGTGCAGCGGCGCGAGCGGGACGTATTTCTCTAGCGCTGCAACAACGCCGGCGTCGATGCGCACGGGCTTCGTGTACTCGAGCCCGCCATGGACCACGCGATGCCCGACGGCGACCAGACGGTGTTGGGCGAGCTTGTCGCGCAGGAATCCGACGAGATGCTCGAGTGCGCCATCGTGTCCGAGCTTCGCACCGTCACCCCATGACTTCTCGCCGATCACCGCACCTGCGCTGTCTTTGGCGACGAAGCGAGGCGACGTATACAGCGCTTCGGCCTGACCCCGGCTCACCAACGCAATATCGTCCGCACTCCGCGCGAACAGCGAGAACTTGAAGCTCGATGATCCAGCGTTCAGAACGGCGATTGCGTCGGCCATGGCAGCGCTTCTCTCAGGCGACCGCTTTCGAGGCGGCCTCGCGCCGCGCGTGCGCAACCAGCGCCGCGATGCCGCACGATGCCAGTCGCGTCGTCACCGAGTCCGCGCGGCTCGTCAAAATGATCGGTACGCGCGCACCGAGCACGATGCCGGCCGCGTCGGCATCGGCGAGAAACGACAGACTTTTGGCGAGCATGTTGCCGGCCTCGAGATCGGGAACGACCAGAACGTTCGCGCGCCCGGCGACTGGCGAATCGATTTTCTTGATCTTCACCGATTCGAGACTGATCGCGTTGTCGAGCGCCAGCGGACCGTCGAGAACTCCGCCCGTGATTTGGCCGCGATCCGCCATCTTGCACAGCGCGCCGGCCTCGATTGTCGACGGAACCTTCGGATTGATCGTCTCCATCGCGGAGAGAATCGCGACCCGGACCTCGGCGAAGCGAAGCGCGTGGCCGAGATCGATTGCGTTCTGGATGATGTGGACCTTGTCCTCCATCGTGGGCGCGATGTTGACCGCTGCGTCGGTGACGATCAGCGTCTCTGCATACGAGGGAACGTCCATGACGAAACAGTGGCTGATCCGCCGCGACGTGCGCAAGCCCGTGTCCCGCTTCACGACAGCGCCCATCAGCTCGTCGGTATGCAGGCTGCCTTTCATCAGCGCCTCGACCTTGCCTGCGCGCACCAGCTCGACGGCCTTCTCGGCCGATGCCTCGCTGTACGGCGCTTCGACGATCGTCAGTTTCGTGATGTCGAGCTTGTGCTCTCTTGCGACCTGTTCGATGCGCGTGCGGGGACCGACGAGAATCGGCTCGATCAAACCCAGCCGCGCAGCATCGACCGCGCCTCGCAGCGAGGTTTCATCGCACGGATGCACCACCGCGGTCTTGGTCGGCGGCAGCGATTTGCAGAAATCGAGGAGCCGCTGATATTTTTCGTGACTGCGTTCCATTGCCTCATCCCTTTCCTCGGCGTTTGGCTGCGACGCTTCGCGACTTTTTGCGCGTGGGCGATGCGCGTTTCGCCGTTGGCGTGTCTTCGACGGCCAGCGTCTCGCCGATGTGCTTGACCATCGCGAGCTGTTCGGTCGAAGGCTTCGCGCGCTGCACGCGCTCGTCCGCGAGCAGCCGACCCACGAGCGTGACGAGCTTCTCGCGGTCACCGGGATGCGCAAGCAGCTTCGGCAGCGTTGCGAGGGCCTGCTCCGGCTCGTAGCGAACGATAATTTCCTGCTCGCCGCGGACGCGTCGCCACTGATCCGGCGGCATCGCCGGTAACAAGTCCCGATAGTCGGTCATGAGCGCCTGCTTCATTTGCAGACGCGACAGGAGCATCGGTTCACCCTTGCGCGCGAGAAGGCACGCGACCCGCGCGAGCGCCTCGGGATAACCGCCATCGGCAATCGACTCGAGCGCCTCTTTGACGAACGGCAGGTCGCGGCCGTCGGCGATCTGCTCGACCGCCTTTTCCGCGGAGCGCTTGTCGGCGACGTAGAGCGAAAAGACGTTGCCGTACGTCTGGAAGAACGCTGCCTCGCTCGCCGCGTCCCGCACCGCACCGTAATACTCGAGCGACGCACTGATCGTCGCCGACATGGCCTGTTCGACCTTGAGCAACGTATTGTCCTTATTGATGCTTTGGCGCTGCGACTTCACGAGTTGCGCTGCAGGGCCGAGCCAGGCGAGCCACGGATTGAGGTCGGATAGGGACCAGCGCTGGAAGCGCAGCGGATGGAACTGGCGGCCGAGCTTCGCCGTGAATTCGTTCGACGTCGACTGGATCAGCGGCTGTAAGAACAGTTCATAAGCACGCTGATTGAACTCCGAAATCTCCGCGACGGCTTCGAACGGCTTTTCGTCGGCTCGCTCGAAACGGTTCAACCGCGCGGCGATGTCCTCCAGACGATGCTCGCGGAACTCCACTTCGTATTCGACGCGGCCGTCGGCGCTCTTGCGCTCTTTGATTGCCATTGCGTACAGCCCAGGCGTCAGCGCCTCGATCGACTTCAACACCGAGACGATTTGCGCGTGCTCCTTTTTCGCGACCTTGCCGGACACGAAGATTCCCAGATGCCCGACGCTCTCGTGCATCAATCCGACGATCACCTGGCCGCGCGCCTTGATCTCGTCGGTCGAGCCATAGATGTCGGCAACCCAATTGAAAGCCTGCTGCGGCGGCGTGATGTTGTCGCCCATCGACGCGAACAGAATGATCGGCACCTTGATCTCGCGCAGGTCGAACGCCTCGCCGGTCAGCGACTTCGTGTCTCCGCTCCACAGCTTGTTGCCCACGAACAGATTGCGCGTGATCCATTCGATCTCTTCGCGGTTCATCAGATAGAACCCGCCCCACCAGCGCTCGAATTCCAGGAATCGCGGCGGCTCGGTGTCGGCGTTCGCATAGACGTGGTAGTACTTGTCCCAGAACGTGTTCGCGGGATTCAGATTCTCGAAGTTCTGGACCAGTTGCGCGCCATCGAACACGCCATTGCCAAGATCCGCTGTCAACGAAGCGAGCCATGTGCCGCCGAGCACGCCACCGGCGTAGCGCATCGGATTGTCGCCGGCGCCTTCCTGCCATGCGCCGCCCCAATACGACATCGGTGCGCCGTTGATGACGATCGGGCCCGTGTCGTCAGGGTGAGCCGCTGCCAGCATCATCGCTGCCCAGCCGCCCTGACAATTGCCGACGATCGCCGGCTTCGAGGCGTCGGGATGAAGCTCCCGCACCGCATGCACGAATTGCTTCTCTGCTTCGCAGACGTCGAGGAGCGTCTGCCCGGGCTCGGGATCCCGGAAAAAAATGACGAAATAGACCGGATGGCCTTCGCGTAGTGCTACACCAACTTGCGAATCGTCCTTGAAACCGCCGATTCCCGGCCCGTGTCCGGCGCGCGGATCGATGATGATGTACGGACGGCGTTTGGGATCGACCACCACGCCTTCCGGCGGAACGATTCGAACGAGCGCATAGTTCACCGGGCGTGCGAGCTTGCGGCCGTCGACGACCGTTTCATAGGCAAAGTGCAGCACGGGCGGAAGCCCAGCGCGAGTGTGCTCGATGAACGCGTTGCCGCGCTCCCGCATCGTGTCCCAGAACAGGATCGAACGCTGCGCAGCATCCGTCGCGTACGCATACCAATCGGTGTAAAGCTTTGCCCCTGCGGTGGGGTTGGTGAACAGCTCGCCGACGCCATTTGCGCCGTACGCCGCCTTCAATCGCTCGGTGAATTTATCCTGCGCGATTTGCGTCCGCTTCTTCAATAGCACGGCGACTTTCGTCCCGACGTCCTGGCTCCGTGCCATTTGTTGTCCGATGTCCATACCGCCCTCGATTCTTCAGTGGCAACCAAGAAGCTCCGCTCGCAAGCAGCGCCGCCGGGTCTCTGACAATCAGTTTGTGCGCTTGCACAATCCGCGTCTTCGCATTTCTCGACAGGCCTCGACGTACGACGCCAAGGCGCAGCGTCGACGCGCCGAAAGATCGCGCTGTCGTGGCGCCCCAGGGATTGGACGATCGAACCGCAACGACTTTCGCGTTGACGCTCTATTGGCCGGGTGACTCGCCGCCCAATCTTTTTCCGATACGCTTTTTCAGCCGCTCGACAATGTCGGCGATGATCAGAGCCGTCTGCGTTTCGCCGACTGCGCCGACGGCTCTATCGCGGATGTGGTAATGCATCATCAGCGCGCTTCGCAGCTTTTCGAAAGCGGGTGCGTTGCTGCTTCCGCAAACGGTCGAGTCGTTCTCCAGGACACGCTCGATGACTCCAGGGTCCAGGATCCTGACGTTGCATATCGTTGCGAGCCGCGCGACCTCGCGATCGACGTCATCGAGGTTCTGCGCCCACCATGCAGTGCCCAAATTGCTTTGCTTGTCGGTCATGAAAGACTCCTCTTCGACGGCGGTCGCATTTCTGGTTCTGACGATTGGCCCACGAAGCGTTCTTCGGCACCTGCGCGCTTGCCATGGCCCAAAGCATGACGGCTCGTCTTCGTGACGTCTTGGCCTTTCTGGACAGGCGACGCTATCGGTGCAGCCGGGTGCTCGGAATCTCCGCCTGCCGCCGAGCCTTTGATCGAAAAGCCTTGAAATCCGGGAGATGTTACCTTACCATTAGCACTCGCGAGCGCTGAGTGCTAACAAGCCCGCTCAACGGCTGGGCCTCAAGGTGGCCCTCATGGCGCTCTAAAAGCTAATCCATTGTTTTTATTGATTTCAATCCAAGGAGTGAGGTACTGACATGAAGCTTCGTCCTCTACACGATCGCATTATCGTCAAGCGGCTCGAAGAGGAGCGCAAATCGGCCGGCGGGATCGTCATCCCCGATACCGCTGCTGAAAAGCCCTCCGTCGGCGAAGTCGTGGCGTGCGGTCCCGGCAAGACCGACGACAACGGCAAAGTGGTTCCAATGGGCGTCAAAGTCGGCGAAAAGATCCTCTTCGGCAAATACTCGGGCCAGGAATTCAAGCTGGAAAACCAGGATTTGCTGCACATGCGTGAAGACGACGTCATCGGCATCGTCGCTTAACGCCACAACCGAATAGCATCAGGAGATTCAATCATGGCAGCTAAAGACGTTCGCTTCGGCGAAAACGTCCGTAACAAGATGGTGAACGGCGTCAACATTCTGTCGAACGCCGTCAAGGTCACCCTGGGTCCCAAGGGCCGCAACGTCGTCCTCGAGCGCAGCTTCGGTGCGCCGACGATCACCAAAGACGGCGTGTCGGTCGCGAAGGAAATCGAGCTCAAGGACAGGTTCGAGAACATGGGTGCGCAGATGGTCAAGGAAGTCGCTTCCAAGACCTCCGATGTCGCGGGTGACGGCACGACCACCGCGACGGTGCTCGCACAGTCGATCGTGAGCGAAGGACTGAAGTATGTCGCCGCCGGCATGAATCCGATGGATTTGAAGCGCGGCATCGACAAGGCCGTCGTGGCCGTCGTCGACGAGCTGAAGAAGATCAGCAAGCCGTGCACGACCAGCAAGGAAATCGCGCAAGTCGGCGCGATCTCGGCCAACGCGGATCATTCGATCGGCAAGACGATCGCCGATGCGATGGACAAGGTCGGCAAGGAAGGCGTGATCACGGTCGAGGACGGCAAGGGCCTGGAAAACGAGCTCGAGCTCGTCGAGGGCATGCAGTTCGACCGCGGGTACATCTCGCCGTACTTCATCAATAACCCGGAAAAACAGGTCGCGGTTCTCGAAGATCCGTACATCCTGCTGCACGACAAGAAGATCAGCAACATTCGCGACATGCTCCCGATCCTCGAGCAGGTTGCGAAGTCGGGCAAGCAGCTTCTGATCATCGCCGAAGACGTCGACGGTGAAGCACTCGCAACGCTCGTCGTCAACAACATCCGCGGCATCCTGAAGACCACCGCCGTCAAGGCACCGGGCTTCGGCGATCGTCGCAAGGCGATGCTCGAAGACATCGCGATCCTGACCGGCGGTACGGTCATCGCGGAAGAGCTCGGACTCAAGCTCGAGAACGCGACGCTCAAGGATTTGGGCCGTGCGAAGCGCGTCGAAGTGGCGAAGGAAGACACGACGATCATCGACGGCGCCGGCGAAAAGGCTTCGATCGAAGCGCGCGTCAAGAACATCCGCAAGCAGGTCGAGGAAGCGACGTCCGACTACGACAAGGAAAAGCTGCAAGAGCGCGTGGCGAAGCTCGCCGGCGGGGTTGCGGTGATCAAGGTCGGCGCCGCGACGGAAGTCGAGATGAAGGAAAAGAAGGCGCGCGTCGAAGATGCGCTGCACGCGACCCGAGCGGCCGTCGAGGAAGGCATCGTCGCGGGCGGTGGTGTGGCGTACCTTCGTGCCCGCTCCAACCTCAAGAACCTGAAGGGCGACAACCCGGATCAGGAGGCCGGCATCAAGATTGTGCTGCGTGCGCTCGAAGAGCCGACTCGCCAGATCGTCGCGAACGCGGGCGAAGAGCCGTCGGTGGTCGTCAACAAGATCGTCGAGGGTAAAGGCAACTACGGCTTCAACGCCCAGACTGCCGAATACGGCGACCTCGTTGAAATGGGCGTCGTCGATCCGACGAAAGTCGCGCGGTTCGCGCTGCAGAACGCGGCGTCAGTCGCGTCGCTGTTGCTGACGACCGAAGCGATGATCGCCGAGCTGCCGAAGGACGACAAGCCGGCAATGCCCGGCGGCGGCGGTATGGGCGGCATGGACATGGACATGTAATTCGAAGGAGCTGCCGTTACAAAAAAAGCCCCGCGAAAGCGGGGCTTTTTTCTTAGTCCAAGCCAACTCGGAACTGGATCGCGATGAACGTCGCGCCATCGTTGGGGTGGCTGATGTCCGCGTTCGACACGTGCTCGAGAAATGTCATCACTTCGTAGCGTCTGGGCGCGCCCCAGGCGACGCCCGCGCCGATCCGCGATCCGAATTGAAACGCACCCCCGAGGAATCGATTCGTATTGATCGTCGTTTTCGAGACCAACTGAATGCCGGTGCCGAATTCGATGAACGGGGAGACCGCGCTGTCCTTGAAAAACGCGCGCCGCAGCAGTCCGTGCCCGCCGAGATTCCACAGCGATGACGGATGCTCGTCGTGGCCTTTCCAGTACGCGACGTTGACAGCCCAACGAGGATCGAGTCCGTAGCGCGTCAACCATTCACACTCGCATCCGGGCGTCCAGATCGCCTCGGCGCCGTAATAGAAGATGACGCTTCCGGAGCCCCAATAGGCGGATAGCATCGGCGGCTCGCGCTCGGCCGCACGCGATAAAGCGGGGGCCGCGAACAGTAACGCGGCAACGAGCGCAGCGAGGAAGGGCTTGTTTGATCTTTTCATGCGCGGCCGCTTGATATTACCCGGTTTCGCTGTTGCGATGCGATAGCGACGGTTTCCGACATCGATGCATTCGAGGACCCAGTTTCCGGGACACAACACTGTGGCATTTTGGCAAGGGTCGACCGGCGTACGCCGACGCCGGAGGAGCGCGCGTTGCATGCGCAGCTGCAAAATGTATTAGACTTATTGAAGAGTCGACGGTAACCCCGTAAAAAACAACGACTATGGAAAAACGCTAAGCAGCTCGACCGGGGGAGAGTTGCCAGGGTGGGGATCGGGTCCTTCATGAGTTCCACCGTTGTCCTCGGCATCGTGGTCGTGGCGTTCGCGATTGCCATCGTCCTTGGCTTGATGCGTCGCAGTCGCGTCGCAGCAGGCGGGGTGGCGATCGGCGGCGATGCGCCCAACACGGTTGCGCAATGGACGGAGGGCGAAACGACGCGGCTCTTGTCGTCGGCCGAAGTGCCGGGTCTCTACTTGCTGCGGCCCCGCTTCCTGTCGAAAGCCGAAGGTGTCGTCTTCCTGTTGCTGAAAGCTGCGTTTCCCCGCCACGAAATCTTCGCGCGAATCCGCCTGGCCGACGTGCTGCAAGTGAAAATCGGGCCGCAGGGGATGGAACGCCTGCGTGCGTTTCGCAAAATCGCTAATCAGCACGTGGGCTTCGTCATCTGCGACCGTGATATGACGATCGTCGCGATCGTCGACGCGCGCGAGCCGGATCAGCTCATCAATCCTCGGGACCAGAAGCTCGAGATCATCAAGCAGCGCTGTCTGCAGGCAGCACAGGTCAAATACGTCTGCGTCTATCCGCCGCAGCTGCCACGCTATCGTGAGCTACGCGAGCAGATCCTCGGGCCCGCCGCGGATTTGGTTTAGAAGCACGTAGAGGTCGCGAGAAGCGATTCCAACGACCTTGGCTTTGCCAAGGTCGAACGACTAGCTTTTGCTGAAGGTCGAACGACTTGCTTTTGCTGCGGATAGAATGACGTTCTTTGCGGTATTCGACCCCGCGCGCTACTTCATGAAATTCAGATACGCGTAGAGCAGGATCAGCGAGCCGACGATCGACATGAAGATTCCGGCCGGGTGGAATTTGGCTTCGCCGGACCGGAATAGAAGCATTCCGATGAGCCCGCCGATGACCGACCCGCCGATGCCCAGCAGCGATGTCAGCCAGAATCCGAGAGACTGCGCGCCGGGATAAAATGCTTGCGCAAGCCAGCCGACGATGAAACCAATGATGATCATCCAGATGATGCTGAAGATGCCCATGCTCTCTCCTCGACTGATCCATGCAAAGTACGCGCTCGATCGTAGCACAGCATGCGCACGTTTTCGGTTCGAATCCGGCGCGCGTCGACGCACGCTTACCGCACTGCTGCTGCTCGCTGCGGCGAACGCCGGCGCGGCGGCGCCCGAAGCATGCCGTGTCGCGAGCGGCGTCAATACGACTCCGCTGATCGAGCTCTACACATCGGAAGGGTGCGACAGTTGTCCGCCTGCCGACCGCTGGTTGGCGTCGCATTTTGTCCGCGGCGTGAACGCGAACGCACCGGTCGCGCTCGCGTTTCACGTCGACTATTGGGATCGCCTCGGCTGGACCGATCGCTTCGCGTCGCGTGCTTATACCGAACGGCAGTACGCCGCGATGCACGCGAATGGCAAGACGTTCGTCGTCACGCCGCAAATTCTCCTGCAAGGGCACGAACTGTCGGCGTCCGGACGCACGATGCCGCAGCCCGCGCTCGACAAAGTCGCACGGGAGCCCGCAGCCGCATCAATCGAGTTGACGGCTGCGAGCGATGGCAAGGAGTTCGCCGCCACGGCGGTGAGTCGCGTCGGCGACGCCGCGGTACGCGCCAAGAGTACCGTGTCGATTGCTTACGTCGACAGCGGCCTCGTATCGGAAGTGAAAGCCGGCGAGAACAAAGGCGCGCGACTGACGCACGACCACGTCGTTCGCGCGCTGAAATCGGCTTCGCTCGCCGCCGAGCCTTTTTCGACGCGCTTTACCGTTCCAAGCGAGCCGGGTGTTTCACCGACGCTCGTCGCCTTTGTTCAGAATGCCGCGACCGGCGACATACTGCAGGCCGTTGCATTGCCGCTTTCCAACTGCGGTCGGTAACTACTACAGATGAATGTCGGGCTCGGCGACGCCGCCGTCGTGCGCTGCGCCCCCTGTCGTTGGATGGATACGGGCGTCGTCATGTGCATTGCTCGTGGCGCTGCTTGCATGCCATGAGAACGCTGTCCGGATCCTGCTTCCACCAATTCGCCGAAAAAATCTCGACCTCGTGCATGCCGCGATAACCGCACGCTTCCATCCACGAGCGAATCAACGGCAAGTCGATCACGCCGTCGCCCATCATGCCGCGATCGTTCAACAAGTCGGTTGTCGGGACGAGCCAATCGCAAATGTGATACGCAAAGAGGCGGTTCGCCGCGCCGGCGCGCTCGATGCCCGCCTTGAGATCGGGATCCCACCAAACGTGATAGACGTCGACTGCGATGCCCAGTCCGTCGTTGCCGTTTGGCGAGAGCTCGTCGCAGAGCGCGTTCGCCTGCGCGATCGTGTTGACGCAGGCGCGATCGGCTGCGTACATCGGATGCAACGGCTCGATGGCGAGCGGCATCCCGACTGAGCGTGCATGATCCAGCAATTCGCCGATGCCATCGCGGACCATTTCGCGCGCGCCTTGTAAATCGCGCGAAACGATGCTGCCGCTCCGGTCCCTCGGCAAGCCGCCGACGACGAGCACGAGGCAACGCGCGCGAAGCGCGACCGCCTCGTCCACCGCACGTCGATTGTCGTCCTTGGCGGCGCGGCGCCCTTCGCGATCCGGCGCGGGGAACATCCCGCCGCGGCACAATCCGGTCACCGTCAATCCCGCGTCGCGGATACGTTGTGCGGATTCCCCGAGACCGGCCGCCGCAACCTGATCGCGCCACGGTGCGATGCCACGAATGCCGTGTCGAGCGCAGCCGGCGATGATCTCCGGCAACTGCCACTGTGCGCGCACCGTTGCCGTATTGAGAGACAGCAGCGCGGGATCCGGCGCGCTCATCTTATTCGACGATTCCATGCAGCGCGAGCAGCGCGCGCATGCGCACGATGGCGAGATCGGGATCGCGCAGCGCACCGGCCGCATCGGCGAGGCGGAAGAGCTCGGCCAGATGAACGAGGCTCCGTGCGCTCTGCTGGCCGCCGACCATCGTGAAATGTGACTGATGACCGTTCAACCAGGCGAGGAACACGATGCCTGTCTTATAGAAACGCGTCGGTGCGGCGAAGATATGGCGCGACAGCGGCACCGTTGCCGCGAGGATACGATCGAATGCTGCGCGATCGCCGTCCGCGAGCGCGGTCAGTGCCGCCGACGCGACCGGCGCGATCGCATCGAAGATGCCGAGGAGCGCATCGGAGTGTCCCTCGGCATCGCCACCGATCAATGCGGCGAAATTGAAGTCGTCGCCGGTATACATTCGAACACCGGCCGGCAATCGACGGCGAAGCGCAATCTCCTTGCCGGCGTCGAGCAGCGATATCTTGATCCCATCGATCTTCGCGGCATTCGCCCGAATGATCCCTTCGCACACGTCGATCGCGCGCGCATGGTCGGTGTCTTCAACCGCATTGCCCGTCCAGTAGCCGGCCAGCGCCGGATCGAACATCTCGCCCAGCCAATGCACGATGACCGGCTCGCGCACCTGCGACAGGACGCGGCCGTAGACGGAGGCGTAATCGTCGGCCGACTTCGCGCGCGCCGCCAGCGCGCGACTGGCCATCAGAATGATGCGTCCGCCGATGCCTTCGATCGCCGCGCACTGTTCTTCATAGGCGCCGAGCACGCGCTCGAGAGGCGCATGCGGATCGGGGGCCAGGTGATCGGTGCCCGCACCCGAGAAGACCACGGCGCCTCGCGTGTCGCGCGCTTCGGCGACCGTTCGTTTGATGAGCGCGAGCGATGTGGACCAATCGAGGCCCATTCCGCGCTGCGCCGTGTCCATCGCTTCGGCGATGCCAAAGCCGAGCGACCAAAGGTGCCGGCGATAGGCCAGCGTCGCGTCCCAATCGATCGCGACGTCGAGCCACGGATCGATTGCCGCGACCGGCGATGCGACGACGTGCGCGGCGGCAAGTGCAACGCGATTCCATCGCGGAGGCGATGTCGGCATCGGCCATGCCTGCGGCGTCGATAGGACGAAGGTCTCGAGGCGGCCGTCGGCGCGGGGAAGCTTGATCGAGCGCATGGGCAACCCGCTAAATCTCGAGCGGCGAGACGTCGACGACGCGTCGCTCGGCCCAACTTTTCATCCCGAGCTCGGCGAGCTGGACGCCTTTCGCGCCTTCGAGCAGATTCCAGCGGAAGGGTCCGCCCTCGACGACATGGCGCAGGAACAATTCCCATTCGGCCTTGAACGCATTGTCGTAGCTCCGCGTGTTGGGCATCTTCTGCCACGTGGCGAAAAAATCAATCGTTTGCGGAACATCGGGATTCCAAACGGGCTTCGGCGTCGCAGCGCGCGGCTGGATGAAGCAGTCGGTCAAGCCGGCGACCGCCGAGCCGAGCGTGCCGTCGACGTGAAATGTGGCGAGATCGTCGCGCCGCACGCGCGTGCACCACGAGCTGTTGATTTGCGCGATGACGCCATTGTCGAGCTCGAACGTCGCGTACGCGGCATCTTCGGCGCTCGCCTTGTACGCTTTCCCCGACTCGTCGAAGCGCTGCGGAATATGCGTGGCGCCGACGCAGGCGACGCTTTTCACGCCGCCGAACAAATGGTCGAGCACATAGCGCCAGTGACACAGCATATCGACGATGATGCCGCCGTCGTCTTCCCTGCGGTAGTTCCACGACGGCCGCTGCGCCGGCTGCCAATCGCCCTCGAATACCCAATAGCCGAATTCGCCGCGCACGCTCAAGATGCGGCCGAAGAACCCGCTGTCGATCAAGAGCTTCAACTTCAAGAGCCCGGGGAGCCAGAGCTTGTCTTGCACGACGCCGTGGCGAATGCCGGCGCTTTCGGCGCGCCGATACAAATCGAGCGCTTCTGGGAGCGTCGGGGCGACGGGCTTCTCGGTATAGATGTGTTTGCCCGCCGCGACGGCCTTGCGGATCAACTCGGGACGCATGCCGGTCGTTGCCGAGTCGAAATAAATCGCATCGTCGCGATTGGCGAGCGCGGAATCGAGGTCCGTCGTCCAGCGCGCGACCTCATGCGCACGCGCCAGTGCTTCGACCTTGGCGGCGTTGCGTCCGACGAGGATCGGGTCCGGCATGATCGTGCGTCCGTCGGTCAGCGCGATGCCGCCTTGCGCACGGATCGCATTGATCGAGCGCACCAGATGCTGATTCGTTCCCATGCGACCGGTGACGCCGTTCATGATGATGCCGAGTCTTATCGTCTTCAACTTGGACCTCGCCTCAAGAATTGGACGGCGCCGTTCCCGTCAGCGGCTTCAACGACGCAATGTCGGGAAACGCGCCTGACGCGAAGCCGGGTGCATGCAGCGAGCCCAGCGCGATCATGCCGTTGCGAATGAGGACGCGCGTCCCAAGCGGCGTCGCTTCGTACAAGTCCGGATGCGCTCGGGCAAATGCGTGCTGCTCCGCCCGCGGCGCGGCTTGTCCGTCGAAACCGGCGACGTAATGATGGCCGTTCCGCTCGACATGCGTGAGGCCGATGAGCGCGGCCAACGCCGAATCCTGCTGGAACGCGAGGCCTGCTTGCGCGGTGAGGTCCTCGCCCGTCATGAACGGTCGCTCTCCATGTCGGCCATACGCGCAGCGCGCCGCATTCGCGAACGTCTTGTAGATGCCTTTGCAGCTCTTGCTGGACACGCCGGCATAGCCCGACTGGCGCGCCTTCGGAAACGCGTCGAACGTCGCATCGGATTCGTCGATCACGAGCGGCGCGAATTGGGCGAGCTCGCGCACATCGGCGGTCAATGCGACCTCGCGCGGCAACGGCTGCTCGAGATAGAGTGTCGCGGCCGCCATTCGCGAAAGACGCGGCTCCGCGCGGACGGCCTGCCAGAATTCCCGCACGACGTCGACACTCTCGAATTGCTCGTTGCCGTCTAATGTCACCGCGTACTTTGCGGGCACGTCGAGCACGGCTGCGATGCCGGTTAGCCGCTCGATATCCCTGCGCACATCTCCCGACAGCTTCAGCTTGAAAAAGCGGTTGCCATAGCGAGCGATGACTTCTTCCAGTGCGACCGGTAAATCGTCGTCGGGCCGAGTCGCCACGTCGGCAGACGACAGGGGATCGAGGAGTCCCACCGTGTGACGCGCGGCGATCGCCGAGGCGGGCTCCAGCGCGTCGAGAAAAGCGTCGAACGCGAAATCCCGAAGGTCCGGCGTGAGCGTCGCATCGATGCGGGGAACGTTCGCCCGGATGGCGGTCGCGAAATCGGCGCC
>DASXPO010000079.1:0-13544 GCA_036493535.1 Casimicrobiaceae bacterium | reverse complement strand
GTCGATCGACTCACGCCCAACGATCTCGTGCGGATGGGGGTATGCCAGGTGATGGAGGGTCGCCACTGCTTTCAGCATCTGACCGTCGAAGAGAACCTGCTGACCGGCGCATTCACCCGCAAGGGGAATCGCGCTGAAGTGGGCGCAGCGCTCGAAAAGGTCTATCACTATTTCCCGCGCTTGAAGCAGCGCCGCTCGAGCCTCGCCGGATTTACGTCGGGCGGCGAACAGCAGATGACGGCGATCGGCCGTGCGCTGATGGCGCGGCCGGCGATGATCCTGCTGGACGAGCCGTCGATGGGGCTCGCGCCGCAGATCGTCGAGGAAATTTTCGAAATCGTTCGGGATCTCAACTCGAGCGAGAGCGTTTCGTTCCTGCTCGCTGAACAGAACACGATGGTCGCATTGCGCTTCGCGAATTACGGCTACATTCTCGAGAACGGCCGTGTGGTGATGGACGGCGAAGCGGGCGCGCTCTCCGCCAACGAAGACGTCAAAGAGTTCTATCTCGGCCTCTCCACCGCAGGGCGCAAGAGCTTCCGCGACGTCAAGCACTATCGCCGCCGAAAACGCTGGCTGGCTTAGTCGGCCGATGTCGAGTGAGGGATCGTGACTGATTTCTTCGACACGCTCGAAACGCGCGACCCCGCCGCGCGCGAGCGCGCCCAACTTGCGCGGCTGCCGCGACAAATCGCATACGCCAAAGCGAACGCGCCGGCATTCGCGCGCCTGCTGGCCGATATCGAGCCCGACGCGATCGCGAGCCGCGAGGCACTCGCGCAGATTCCGGTGACGCGCAAATCCGAGCTCATCGAGCTGCAAAAGGCGGAGCGGCCGTTCGGCGGCTTTGCCGCGACCCGCTGGGGCGAAGCGCGCCGCGTCTTCGCATCGCCGGGCCCGATCTGCGAGCCGGAGGGGCGTGCGCCGGATTATTGGCGGCTCGCGCGGGCACTCTACGCCGCGGGCTTTCGTCGCGGCGATCTCGTGCACAACTGTTTTTCGTATCACTTCACGCCGGCTGGATCGATGCTCGAAACCGGCGCGCATGCGTTGGGCTGCACGGTGTTTGCCGGCGGTGTCGGCCAAACCGAGCAGCAGGTTCAGGCGCTGGCGGACTTGAAGCCCGACGGCTATGTCGGCACGCCATCGTTTTTGAAGATCATCCTCGACAAGGCCGATGAGCTCGGCGTCGCGTTACCGAGCCTGCGCAAAGCGCTCGTATCGGCCGAGCCGTTTCCGGCGAGCCTGCGCGATGCGCTGTCCGCGCGTGGAATTGCCGGATATCAGGTTTACGCAAGCGCGGACTTGGGCACGATCGCGTACGAATCGGCGGCGCGGGAAGGCCTGATCGTCGACGAAGGCGTGCTGATCGAGATCGTGCGGCCTGGAACCGGCGACCCCGCCCCGGCAGGCGAGGTCGGTGAAGTGGTCGTCACGCTGCTCGAGAATGTCGACTATCCGTTGATCCGCTTCGGCACCGGCGATTTATCCGCCGTTCTTCCCGGCGTCTCGCCTTGCGGCCGGACGAACCTGCGGATCAAGGGATGGATGGGACGCGCCGATCAGACGACCAAGGTGAAGGGGATGTTCGTCCATCCCGCGCAAGTTGCGACGATCGTCAAGCGCCATCCGGAAATTGCGCGCGGCCGGCTCGTCATCGACAATGCGGACGGCGCCGATCGAATGACGCTGCACGTCGAAGTGGCAGCGCATCACTCGACGCGCACCGAGGCGGTCGCCGCCTCGATCCGCGATGTCACGAAGCTTCGCGGCGATGTCGTGGTCCACCCGCCGGGCGAGCTTGCCAACGACGGCAAGGTCATCGACGACGCTCGCAAGTACAGCTGAAAGCGCTCCCGCGATGCGCCGGCACGCGATACGTCGTGTGATAGCATGGCGCTGTCATACGCCCCGCCCACCGTGGACAAGACGCCCGAGGCATTGCCGCCGATTCCCCCGCTGCAGCCCGAGACGCTACGCGCGATCGCGGCCACGGGCGTCATTCGGAGCTTTCCCCGCAATACCGTTCTGATCAACGAAGGCGATGTCGGCGACTCGCTCTATATCGTACTGAACGGTCGCGTGAAAGTCTTCGCGAGCAACGAGGCGGGGCGCGAGTTCATCATCGATTTTCACGGACCCGGCGAATACGTCGGCGAGATGTCGCTCGACGGCGCGCGCCGTTCGGCATCGGTGATCACCGTCGAGCCGACGAGCTGCGCAGTGGTGAATCGCGCGCACTTTCGCGAGTTCATCCTGGCGCATCCTGATTTCGGGATGCATTTGATCGAGCGACTGATCCATCGCGTGCGCGTGACGACGAGCAATTTGAAAAGCCTCGCGCTCTCCGATGTGTATGGACGCCTCGTGCGTCTGCTGAACGCCCTCGCGGAAACCGACGAGGGCGGACGTCAGATCGTCCCTGAGAAGCTTACACAACAGGACATCGCTGACCGTGTCGGCGCGTCGCGGGACATGATCGGGAAGCTCATGAAGGACTTGATCGCGGGCGGCTACCTCGCGGTCGAGGAGCGGACGATCACCATTCTCAAGAAGCTACCGACCGGCTGGTAGGTCGCTTGTACAAACGCGCTGAGGTTTGCCGAATATTCGCGTTATGACAGGCGAATACTCGGTTTCGCTCTGTAGCCGACACGCCTAACCTCGATATCGATCGGTGCGCTGTTCCGACACCGACGGGAATCGGGGGGCGAGGGCGTTTTCAGGAGAGCGAAACATGGCAACCAATGCGGTATCTTTTACCCAGCGCAAGCGCGGCGTTTTGATGGGCCGTCGGCTTCGCGCAGTAGCGATCGTCGTTTTGCTGGGCTCGATCGTCGTCGTCGGTGGGCATCTTCCGAAAGGACACGATGTGACCGCGCAAGCCGTGGAAATCGGCGCGGCGCCGGCTTCGACGGCAACGGACGCGGATTATTTTCCATCGCACTTCGCTCCGCCGAAGGGCGAGCCGGAGGCGCAGGTCGACACGTTTTAAGCGGTCGGCAAAGAGCGGGTTCCTCCAGAAAAGGGAGCGCTGCGCTCGGAACGACAAGCGCTGTCGTCCCGGGCGTCGCGGAGGGACCCGCTTCTACCGATCGATTCCGCCGAAGGCGATATATTTTACTTCGACGAACTCTTCGATCCCGTACTTCGATCCTTCGCGGCCCAAGCCCGATTGCTTGACGCCGCCGAACGGCGCAACTTCGGTGGTGATGAGGCCGCTGTTGACGCCGACCATCCCGTACTCGAGCGCTTCGGCGACGCGCCAGATTCGGCCGATGTCACGCGAGTAGAAGTACGACGCAAGTCCGAACTCGGTCCGATTCGCGAGCTCGATGACTTCAGCGTCCGTTTTGAAGCGAATCAGCGGCGCGACCGGCCCGAACGTCTCCTCGCGAAAGATTTTCATCTCGGGCGTGACGTTCGTCAGCACGGTGGGCTCATAGAACGTGCCTCCGAGCGCATGACGTTTTCCCCCGAGCGCGACCTTGGCGCCATGCGCCTTGGCATCGGCGATGTGCTCCTCGACCTTGTCGACCGCGGCGGCGTTGATGAGCGGGCCTTGCAGCACGCCGGTCTCGGTTCCGGGGCCTACTTTGAGCGCGCTGACACGCTTCGCCAATTTCTGGGCGAATGCGTCGTAGACGGCATCATGAACGAACAGGCGATTGGCGCAGACGCACGTCTGTCCGGCATTCCGATATTTGGAAACGATCGCGCCTTCGGCGGCGGCATCGAGATCGGCATCGTCGAAAACGATGAACGGCGCATTCCCGCCGAGCTCGAGCGACAGCTTCTTGACGGTCGGCGCGACCTGCTGCATCAACAGGCGACCGATCTCGGTCGAGCCGGTGAACGAAAGCTTGCGCACGATCGGATTGGCGCACATTTCTCCGCCGATCGCCGACGCCTTTCCGGTGATGATGTTCAACACGCCAGGCGGAAATCCGGCACGATGCGCGAGCTCCGCCAGCGCGAGCGCCGAATAGGGCGTCGCTTCCGCGGGCTTGATCACAACGGTGCACCCGGCGGCGAGGCCGGGCGACACCTTGCGCGTGATCATCGAGGTCGGAAAATTCCACGGCGTGATCGCCGCGCAGACGCCGACGGCTTGTTTGATGACGACCAGCCGCCGGTCGTTGCCGATCGTCGGAATCACATCACCGTAGATGCGCTTCGCTTCCTCCGCGAACCACTCGATGTACGCGGCGCCGATCGTGACCTCGCCTTTTGCTTCGGAGAGCGGCTTGCCTTGCTCGGACGTGAGAATCAGTCCCAGGTCCTCGACGTTGGCCAGCACGAGATCGTTCCACTTGCGCATGATCGATGAGCGCTCTTTGGCGGTTTTCGCGCGCCACCCGGGCAGCGCGCGGTCGGCCGCCTCGATCGCGCGACGCGTTTCCGCAGCCAGGAAGACGGGGACCGTGCCGATGGAACGTCCCGTGGCCGGGTTGACGACGGCGTGCGTCGCACCGTTGTCGGCGTCGATCCACTTGCCATCGACGTAGCATTGCTGGCGCAAGAGGGCCGGGTCGTGCAGCGCGGATATCCGTTCGATCGTGTCGGGTGCCATGAGAAGCTCCTGGGAAGTATTCAATTTTAGTGGATCGGCGGGGCCTGGAGGTTCCGTCACACGCGCGTATTGTTCTTGAGCGTCACGAGCAGCACGCCGGACAGGACCAACGCCGCGCCCAGCAGTTGCAACGCATGCACCGGCTCGTCGAGGATCGCGGCGCCGAGGCCGATCGTGAACACCGGCCCGAGCGACCCGACCAATGACGCGGCGTTGGCGCCCATCCGACGGATGGACTCGGCGATCAGCCACGTCGGCAGCACGGTCGAAAACACGGCCATGGCCAATGCCAGACGATGGATGGAAGCGGGCACGTCGAGCGCCGACAACGGTCGCATGACCGCGAAATGGATCAGCACGAACGCCGTCGAGGCGAGCATCGCCCATGCGATGAAGCGTGACGAGCCCAGGCGCCCGATGACGTCGGTCGAGCGGACGAGATAAAACGCATAAGCAATCGCGCTCGCGAACACCAGTCCGCCGCCCAGCGCGATTGCGCGCGCGTCACCGCCGACCTGCAAGTCCTGCCAGAGCACAAACGCGATGCCGGCATAGGACAGCACCAAGGCCATCACGGCCCGACGCGTGATCGGCTTCTTGAGGACCAGCGCGGAGAGCACGACGACGATCGTCGGATTCAGGAACAACACGAGCCGCTCGAGTGCGGCCGTGATGTATTGCAGCCCGACAAAGTCGAGATAGCTCGCGAAGTAATAACCGAGAAAACCGAGAAACGCGAGCGCCCGCCAGTCCACTGCCGCGATCGGTCTTGCATTGGCCGTTCGACCCGAAATCCACGCCATCGCGATGAAGAACGGCGCCGAGTACACCATGCGCAACGCAAGCAGCGTAACCGGGTCGATCGATGTCCAGGCGTAGGCGAGCTTGATCAGGATCGCCTTGAATGAGAAACCGAGCACGCCGATGACCGCAAATAGGGGACCCCACGCTTGCGGCTTCACACTGCGCTGCCCCCCGAGGGGGAGTAATGAGCGCCTTCGGGCCGCCGCACGGCCGCCCGAAGGCGACCCGTGGTTCTTTCAACATCCCGCGGCCCTTCGGCGCTCATGCGGCCCGACTCATGCCCTCAGGACCAGTCGACGAGCCCTGCGTAAGCGGTGATGACGATCAGCGCACCGAACGCGATCCGGTACCACGCGAACGGAATGAAATCGTTGCGGCTGACATAGCGCAGCAGCCAGCGAACGCAGAGGAATGCGGAGACGAACGCTGCCGCGAAGCCGACGCCGAACGTCGGCAGGTCGGTGGAGGCGAACAACTGCCGATTCTTCACGAATTCATAGGCGCATGCCGCGAACAGGGTCGGAATCGCGAGAAAAAACGAGAATTCGGTCGCGGCGCGGCGCGACAATCCAAACAGCATGCCGCCGATGATCGTCGCACCGGAGCGTGACGTGCCCGGGATCAACGCGAGCGCCTGCGCGCAGCCCACTTTGAGCGCGTCGGTCCAGTGCATCGCATCGACGTCGTCGATACGCACGTCGCCCGGCCGGCTCTTTTGCCTTCGCTCGGCCCACAAGATGACGAACGCGCCTATGATAAACGCGAGTGCGACGGGAATCGGGGCGAAGAGCCGGGCTTTGATCGCCTTGCCGAACAGCAGGCCGAGCACGGCGGCCGGCATGAATGCGATCGCCAAATTCAACGCGAAGCGCTGCGCCGTTCGGTCGCTGAAGAGGCCGGCGAGCACGGCGATCAACTTGGTGCGGAATTCCCAGCAAACCGCGAGGATTGCGCCCGCCTGGATCACGATCTCGAAGACCTTCGCTTGTTCGCCGGTGTAATGCAACAATGAGCCGGCCACGATCAGGTGGCCGGTCGATGAAACCGGTAGGAATTCGGTCAGACCTTCGACAATGCCGAGGATGACGGCGACGAAAAACGACGGATGATCCAAGCGGGAATGTCAGGATGGTCGCGAAGGGGCTCGCAATTGTCGCACAGCGTCGTTGGGCGCAATCGCGCTCGCGATGCCGCTTCGCGCATTGGTACAAGATGTGCTTTAGTCGTACGGTTTGATCCTTGCGACAAATCGGAAAAGGGACAGGAAAAGCGGGATGACGGACAGTCCTAACGACGCCGCAGCGAAGCAGCCGGCGCTCGCCACCAGGTTCATTCGATTTATCGGCCGGACCCTTCGGCGGTTATTCATCGCCGTGATGGTCGCCGTCCGCGGCGTTTTCGTCGCGGTGGGCGTGATCGTCGGCGTGGCCATCCTGGGCTACGTCGAATTCGAATCGATCGTGGAATTCATCGATTCGCGCTACTCGCAGGAGATCGACGCCTACCTCGGCACCGACAAAGGCGCGATCGTGCGGCTTTCCGATCCCGCGTACTTTGCGCGGGAATCGCTCATCGTTTCCGAGGATCAGAAGACCGTCGCCTGCATTTCGTCACCCGAGCATCGTATTCTCATCGAGGTGCCCGGCGACATTCCGCCGCTGTTCGCGCAAGCGATCCTTGCGTCGGAGGACAAGAACTTTTTCAGCCACGAGGGCATCGACAAGGGCGCGATCGTCCGGGCGCTCGCGAAGCGGGTGCTGCAGGAAAGCCGTTCGGGGGCGTCCACGCTGACGATGCAAATCGCGAAGCATCTGCGCGCCGGCACCGGACGCGCATCGACCGAGACCGAAAAAGTCGGCGACATCATCATGGCGCTCCGCATCGAGCGCGCGTTCCCGCGTGAAGAATTGTTGCTGAAATACGTCAACATGCCGTATTTCGGCCGCGGCCAATACGGCATCGAGGCTGCGAGTCGCGCCTATTTCGGCAAGCCGGCGAAGGACCTCACGCTCCATCAAGTCGCCTTTATCGTCTCGCTGATCAACCGACCTGCGCTTCCCGATCGCCCTTTCGCGGCCGATCCATCGCTCAAGTCGAGTGAAGAGATCCGCGATGCGAATTGGGCGGAAGCCGCGCGCGGAACCGTGCGCGTGCTCGGCCTGATGCATGACCAAGGCGCGATCGACAAGATCGAATACGCGCGGGCGGTGACCCTGGTCGACAAGTCGCTCCGCAAGGAAATCGTTTCGGTGGGGATGGGCTGCGGCGCCCACGATCACTTCCTGGAGCGTGTGCGCATTATGTACAAGGACCGCTTTCCGATCACCAGGGGCGGTCTGACGATCTCGATTACGCGTGACGACGGCCTGCAGGACGCGCTGGAAAAGGCCGTCGATTTAACGCTCCAAACCTATTTGGCCCGCCATCCAAACGACGCCGACAACCGTCAATTGCGAGCGGGTGCCTTCGCCGTCGATTTCACCGGAGACGTGTTGGCCGAAGTCGGCAACGTCGACTTCAAACAGCAGAAATACGATGTGATCGCAAGCGGATGGCGCCAGCCGGGATCGACGTTCAAGATATTTACGTACGGTGCGCTGGTCGAGCGTCTGACCAAAGAAACGCTCGCGGAAAAGCCGGTCCCGGAGACCATCGACGACATCGCGGCCGACGTGTTGCGGCGCTGCACGGTGCTCGACGAGCCGATATTCGTGTCGCTCGGCCGGGGCCGCGGCTTCAAGAAGATCGAGAATTTCCACTCGCGATCGGAGCCCGAGTACCGCGGCAATATCGCGTGCCGTATCGCGTTGGGCGAGTCGCGCAACACCGCTGCGATGCGCGCGGGCCAGCGCGCCGGCATCAAGAACGTCATCGAGCTCGCCTATCGGCTGGGCATGCCGAAGGACGCCAAGCACATGCTTCAGCCGTATCCGACGACGGCAATCGGCGCATCGGAAGTCAATCCACTGGCGATGGCAGGCACTGCGGCCTTCGTAAACGGCGGATTTCGGGTGACGCCGCGCTTCGCCAACGACGTTTGCCGCGGCGGCGTATCGCTCCTCCGGAACGACGAGAAAGGCCAGCCGAAGACCTGCGACGCGAGAGGCGAAGACCGCCAGGCGCAGGAGCGAATTCTGCATCCGGCCGTGGCCGCGGCGATGGCCGAGCTTCTGAAGGGGCCGCTCGATATCGGCAGCACGGGCACCGCAGCGGCGCTACGCAGCGGCGTCATTCCCGGAATGGACCCGCTGAGCGCCGACATCTGGAAATTGAAGCCCGAAGAAAGAAAAGCGCGGACGGTTGCGTTCCCACTCAATCAAGCGGGCGAGATGGGGGCGAAGACCGGTACCGCGACAAACGCGGACGGAAAGACGTCCGATGTATGGCTCCTTTTGTTTGTTCCGGGACCGCCCGAGCGCCCGGACCGGGGCGTCATGCTCGGCTTCTGGATGGGTAAGGATTCGAAGGATCACCCGCTCGGCGACCGCGGATCGACCGGCGGTCCGGGCTTCGCGGAATCCGGCGCGCGCAACTGGGTGCATTCCGCCGCGACGGTGCTCGCATTCCTGCAAAAAGAGCGCGGGCTCTTGAAACCCGAGCACAAGTTCCAGCCGATCGCCCGCGACGGCATATTGGCCGACTTTGACCGGAAAAAAGTGGCGCGCTCGGTCCAGTAGGCCGTTCCGTTTATCATGACGCGCCTGCGAGTGGCAGGCTCGATCGGCGTCGCCGCAATCCCATGAGCAATTTGCAGGAAAAACTCCGCGCATTGGCGCCCCATCTGCGGGGACTCCGCCGCGGCATCGAAAAGGAGAGCCTGCGCGTACGGCCGGACGGCACGCTCTCGCAGAGGCCGCACGCGAGCGCGCTGGGTTCGGCGCTCACGCATCCGCATATCACGACCGACTTCAGCGAAGCGCAGCTCGAGCTCATCACCGGCGTCCACTCCGACGCGCAGGGGCTGCTCGCCGAGCTCGAGCACTTGCACCAGTTCGTCTATGCGCGCATCGGCGACGAGATGCTGTGGTGCGCCAGCATGCCCTGCGACCTGCCGGACGAGAAGGCGATTCCGATCGCCCAATACGGATCGTCCAACGTGGCGCGTGCAAAGACCGTGTACCGCACCGGGCTTTCGCATCGCTACGGACGCCGGATGCAGATGATCTCGGGCATTCATTACAATTTTTCGCTGCCGGAAGCAGCGTGGTGCGCGTGCGGTCATGACGACGCCGATCGCGCGTATTTCGCGCTCATTCGAAATTTCCGCCGGCACGCGTGGTTACTGCTGTATCTGTTCGGCGCGTCTCCCGCGGTGTGCGCGAGCTTCGTCGGCGGACGGCCGCACCCGTTGCGCGAGCTCGCGCCCGGAACGCTGTACCTGCCCTTCGCTACGTCATTGCGGATGAGCCGTCTCGGGTATTTGAGCGAGGCGCAGAACGCGTTGCAGGTCAGCTACAACGATCTCGAGAGTTACGCGGCGTCGCTCCAGGACGCGCTCGTGAAGCCCTATCCGGCGTACGAGACGATTGGTCTGCGCGAGGGCGATGGCTATCGGCAATTGGCGACCACCCTCTTGCAGATCGAAAACGAGTTCTACAGCGCGATTCGTCCGAAGCGGGTCATTCGGGCCGGCGAACGGCCGCTGCATGCGTTGCGGGAGCGGGGCGTCGAATACGTGGAGGTTCGCGTCCTGGACCTCGATCCCTTTTGTGCGATCGGCATCACGCCGCAGACGGTGCATTTCCTCGACGTTTTCCTCCTGCACTGCCTGCTCTCCGACAGTCCGTTGGATACGCCCGACGAAGTTCGCGCGATGGCGACGAACAAGCAGGATGTCGCATCGCGGGGGCGCGAGCCGGGCTTGCGCTTGCAGCGCGGTGCCGACAGCGTGGAACGGCACCTCTGGGCGCGCGAGCTACTGGACGATTGCGCGCCGATCGCGGCGGCGCTCGACGTCGCCTACGGCACCGACGCGCACGAGGCCGCGCTCGCGTGGGCCCGACACGCCGCGGACGAACCCGAATTGCTCGCATCCGCGCACGTCTTGAAGGAAATGGTGGCGCGCTACGGCAGCTCGCATGCGCATTTTGTCATCGACCATTCGCGCCGTTACCGCGATGCGCTGCTGGCAAAACCACTGCCCGACGATGTGGATGCGCAATTGACGCGGATGGCGCAGGCGTCGATCGAGAAGCAGCGCGAGCTCGAAGCGGCCGAAGCCGTTCCGTTCGAGACTTATCGGCAGCGATACCTTTCGCCCGCCTCGCTGACGATCGCTTAGCGGGTCGTTCGGGAGAGAATCCCCTGCAATCGGTCAGCGGCCGCGTCCCTGTTGAAGTATCGCCAACGCTTCGCTGACGAGATCGCTGTGGTTCTCAGGGATCTGCCCGGCCGGCGTCATTTGGTCGACGACTTGCGGCAGCATTTGCGCGACGCCATCGGACGCTTGCTCGTGCGTGATGCCGAGCTGCTGCGCGATTTGGCCCAACTGGCCCTGCCCCAGGATTTGCTGAAGGGCGCTCGGGTCGATGGGCAGATTGGGGCCGGTGCCGACCCATGACTGCGCCTGTTGCCCATGTCCTGACTGCTGAAGCTTGGCGAGGATTCCTTGCAGGCCGCCGTTCTGCTGCACCATCTGCAGCACCATCATCAACATCGGATTCTGCGCCTGCGAATTCGCGCCGCCCAGCATGCCGCCCGTCGCATTGCCGAACTGCCCACCCATGGGACCGCCGGCACTACCGCCGAGCACGCCGCCCAGAATTGCGTCGAGAAGTCCCATGGTCCCTCCTGTATCGGTATCGGGGGGCCCAGTTTACGCCGCATCGTGCGAATTGAAATACGCTGGCGCATGAAATATTGCGTCAGAGCGAAATTGCCTCCGCTTCGCGCGCGGCCTTCGCGAGCGCCATTGATTCCGGCGGCGGCGCAAGGTCGAGCTCGGCGCTTCGCGTGAAGCGCAGGTGCGTGATGTCGTTCGGGAAAAACATGCCCCACGTCCACTCGACGAAAATGCGCAGCTTGCGCCGTAGCGTCGGCATCTGCGACAGGTAATACGCGCGCCACAAAAGCCACGCCGGCAGTCCGGACAGCGGCAGGCCAAGAATGTTCGCGACGCCCTTGCGGTGGCCAATCGCCGCCATCGATCCGCGCGCGCGATAGCCAAACGCCCGCGTCGGCTCGCCGACGATGGTGGCGAGCAGGTTTTTCGCGGCCACACGCGCTTCCTGGACAGCGAACTGCGCGGTCGGCGGAGCGAGCGTTCGATCGTGTGCGTTGTGAACGAGCGCGCAATCGCCGATTGCCCAAAGTCCCGCATGATCTTTGACGCTCAAGTCGGGATTGACGACAATTCGGCCGCGCTCGACCGGCAACAGCGTCCGCTCGACCAGCTGATTGGGACGCGTGCCGATCGTGCATAACACGGTCGCGGCGCTCAAGAATTCGCCGCCGGCAAGCATGACGCCTTTTTCGCCGACCGCCCCGGCACGCGATGCGACGCGCACCGCGACGCCGCGCGCCATCAGCGATTTATGCGCGGCATGCCCGAGGCTTTCGGACAGCTCCGGCAACAGCCGTGGCAAGTCCTGCAGCAGCGTGACCTTGAGCTCGTCGGGCGCGACGCGCGGATAGTAGCGACGGATGCTTTTCAGGCAATCGACGAGCTCGCCGGCGGTCTCGACGCCGGAAAATCCGCCGCCGATCACGACGAAATGGCCGAGACGGCGCCGCACCTGCGGATCGGTTTCGAGCTCGATCCGAGCGAGTCGGCGCAACACGACATTGCGGATATGCATCGCGTCGCCGACGGTCTTGAGCGGCAGCGCATGCTCGGCGAGACCGGGCAGCAGATCGAGGCGCGCGCGGTTGCCGAACGCCAACACGAGATGGGCATAGGCGATCGTTCGTTCGCCGGCGAGCGTTGTGCAAGTGATCGTCTTCCGCGCGGCATCGAGTCCCGTGACGCGTCCCATGATGAAGCGCGTGTGACGCACCATTTCGCGGATGGGCGCGACCACCTGCTCGGGAAAGATCGACGCGCCAAGCGCTTCCGGAAGCATTGGATTGAACGTCGTGTGGCTCTCTTCGCTGATCAGCAGCAGCTCGTGACCGCGCGGCAGCTTGCCGTCGAGTGCGCGGGCCAGCGTCGTGCCGGCGAACCCTCCGCCGATGATGACGATCGTCTGGATATCCGTTGTCACGATGGCTCTCCTCCCGAGATGGACGGCTGCTCCTCTCGGCAAGCGGTCGCCGAGCGCTCCCGGTTGGTCGTCGGCCGCTTCGATTGCTTACGTTCGCGAAAGCGTTCGACGGTCAGTAAGTTTCGCCCCGCATGGCGGACTAACTCCGCAATCGGGGCCGCCCCCCGCGCTTTTCCCGACGGTCGCCATGGAATCTTCCCTTAGGCTACGCCGCGATCGGGTTTCGGCGCGGTAGTGCGGATGTGAAAGCGATCCGCGTAACAGCCCCCGATCCCTTTACTTTCGAAATCGACGGAGCGCACCATGTTCAAAGGAATGACGGCACTGGTCACCGGATCGACCAGCGGAATCGGATTGGGAATCGCGACGAATCTTGCCGCCAACGGCGCGAACGTCGTGCTGAACGGCTTCGGCGACGCCGACGCAATCGAAAAGCTGCGGTCGAAGCTCGCCGCCGATCATGGCGTGACCGTTCGCTATGACGGCGGCGATCTGTCGAAACAGGATGCGATCGAAGCGATGATCGGACGAACGCTCCAGGAATTCGGCGCGATCGACATCCTGGTCAACAATGCCGGCATTCAGCACGTAGCGCCCGTCGACGAATTTCCCGTCGACAAGTGGAACCTGATCCTCGCGCTCAACCTGACGGCATCGTTCCACACGATCCGGCTGTCGTTGCCGGCGATGAAGGCGAAAAAGCGTGGCCGCATCATCAACATCGCGTCGGCGCATGCGCTCGTCGCCAGTCCTTACAAATCTGCGTATGTCGCGGCGAAGCACGGGATTGCCGGGCTCACGAAGACAGTCGCGCTCGAAGTCGCCGCGCAAGGGATCACGATGAACGCGATTTGCCCGGGTTACGTCTGGACGCCGTTGGTCGAAAAGCAGATCCCGGCCACCGCGAAGGCGCGTGGCATCACCGAAGCACAAGTCATCAGTGATGTGCTGCTCCATGCACAACC
>DASXPO010000078.1:0-9086 GCA_036493535.1 Casimicrobiaceae bacterium | reverse complement strand
GCGCTCGCACGCGCGAAGGGCGTGCGCGGCGTCGAAGCCGCGACGACCGCGTATTCTTCTTATCAATTTTCCGAGCGCAACCAGCCGATTCGCTGGCGCGTGTCGCAGACTCTCGCGCTCGAGTCGTCCGATTTCACCGCGCTGTCTGCGCTGGTTACCAAAATCCAAAGCGAAGATGGATTGGTCCTGTCCGGGATGTCGTTTTCGGTGAGTCCTGCATCGCGACGAAGCGCCGAGGATGCATTGACCCAACAGGCGATCAAGGCGTGGCAGGCGCGCGCCCAGTCGGCCGCGCAAGGCTTCGGCAGCAATACCTGGCGCGCCGGATACGTGACGATTCAGGCGGGCGACTACGTCCGGCCCGTTCCGATGTTCCGCGCTGCGAGCGCGCAAGCAGCGGCGGCGGCGCCGGTCGCAGCCGAGGGCGGCACGACCGATATCACGATCACGGTGAGCGGAGAAGCGATTCTCGAATCGACGCGATCTCGCTGACGCGCATCGCGTTGCCCTGAACCGCGATGTAGACTAGCGCGTCTCGGCCAGAGCCTCATGCTCGCGGCCACTGCCGGAGGCGAGCGTGGAACTGGATCCGGTCTTTCTGTCGCGCGTTCAATTCGCATTCGTCATCGCGTTTCATATCCTGCTGCCGGCGTTCACTGTCGGACTCGCATCGTTTATCGTCCTGCTCGAAGGCCTGCACGTCGTCAAACGGGACCCGATCTATCTGCGTCTGTCCGTTTTTTGGACGCGCATCTTCGCCGTGTCGTTCGGGATGGGCGTCGTATCGGGCATCGTGATGCCGTTTCAATTCGGCACGAACTGGAGCCGATTTTCCGAGAGCGGCGCGAACATCTTCGGTCCGCTACTCGCCTACGAGGGAATGGTCGCGTTTTTCCTCGAGTCTGGCTTTCTCGGGATCATGTTGTTCGGCCGAAAGCTGGTTCCGCCGTGGGCGCATTTCTTCGCCGCGCTGATGGTCGCGCTCGGTACGCTGTTCTCTTCGTTCTGGATCCTCGCGTTCAACAGCTGGATGCAGACGCCCCAAGGACACGATCTGGTCGACGGGCAATTCCTGCCGCAAAGCTGGCTCGCGATTATTTTCAATCCTTCGTTTCCCTACCGGCTGATGCACACGGTCACGGGTTTTTACTTGACGACCGCATTCGCCGTGCTCGGCGTGACCGCGTGGCTCTTGAAGCACGGTCGCAACGTTGCGGAATCGCAACGCGTGCTCGCGATGACGGTGACGTTCATTGCGCTGTTCGTGCCGATCCAGGTCGTCCTGGGCGATCTTCACGGCGTCAACACGCTCGAGCATCAACCGGTGAAGCTCGCGGCGATGGAAGGCCTGTGGGATACGCAATCGCATGCGCCGGCCGTCTTGTTCGCGCTGCCCGATCAGGCGCACGAGCGGAATCAATTCGAAGTCTCAATTCCCGGGCTCGCGAGCATCTACCTCACCCATTCGCGCGATGGCGTCGTACGCGGATTGAAATCGGCTGCGCCCGCCGACCGGCCGCCTGTCTTACCCGTGTTCTTCGGTTTCCGCATTATGGTCGGCATCGGAGTGCTGATGCTGGCAGTCGCGATCTGGGGATTGTGGCTGCGCTGGCGTGGGCGATTGTTCACGACCCGTGCTTTTCTGAACGCGTGTATCGCCATGTTGCCGGCCGGATTCGTCGCCGTCATTGCGGGTTGGACCGTGACGGAGGTCGGCCGTCAGCCGTGGGTTGTCTACGGGTTGATGCGCACGCGCGAGGCGGTCACGCCATCGCTCACCGGTGGCGATGTTCTCGTGTCGTTCATGCTGTATGTCATCGTCTACGCCGTGGTATTCGGTGCAGGCATCTTCTACATGGCAAAAGTCGCGCGCGCTGGACCGCCGAGTGAAGTGGAGCTGCGCGATGCCAAGCTGATCGAGCGTCCGGCGCGTCCGCTGTCGGGCGCCGAAACATAAACGGGGAGTCGCCATGCAGCTCGATCTCGTACCGGTCTGGACCGTCATTCTCGGCGTCGGCGTATTCATGTACGTGCTGCTCGACGGCTTCGATCTCGGTATCGGCATTCTCTTCCCGTTCATTCGCGACGAGGATTCGCGTTCCGTGATGATGAGCTCGGTCGCGCCGGTGTGGGACGGGAACGAGACGTGGCTGGTCTTGGGCGGCGTCGTATTGCTGGCGGTGTTTCCCACCGCCTTCGCCATCATCATTCCGGCGCTGTACTTTCCGATTTTATTGATGCTGCTCGGCCTCATCTTCCGCGGCGTCGCGTTCGAATTCCGTCTGAAGATTAGCGAACATCGGGAGCGGTGGAGCGCGTCGTTTTGGGTCGGATCGACAGTCGCGACGTTCTTTCAGGGCGTCGTGCTCGGCATGTACGTCCAGGGCTTCGCGGTGACGGGGCACGCGTATGCCGGAACAACGCGCGATTGGATCGCGCCGTTTCCGCTTGCGACGGGCGCCGGCTTGTTGTTCGGCTATGCGTTGCTCGGCGCGACCTGGCTCGTGATGAAAACGGAAGGCGATTTGCAAAAGTGGGCGCGTTTGCAGGCGACGCGTGCGCTGTACGGCGTGCTCGCATTCATCGCAATGGTGAGCCTGTGGACCCCGTTCATCAATCGGCAGGTCGCCGATCGCTGGTTCACTTTTCCCAATATTGCGTGGCTTTCGATCGTGCCGATCGTCACGGCAGCGATCGCTTATGCAACGTGGCGGGCCATCAGGCGCGGCGGCGATTACGTTCCATTCATCGGCGCGATGGGACTCTTCGCAATGTGCTATCTCGGTCTCGGAATCAGCCTCTTTCCCTACATCGTTCCCTACGTATTGACGCTCTGGGACGCCGCCGCTGCGCCGTCATCGCAGATGTTCATGCTGATCGGCACGCTGTTCCTTTTGCCCGTCGTCTTCATGTACACCGGCTGGTCCTATTACGTCTTTCGCGGCAAGGTTCGAGGCGACATCGCCTATCACTAGCTCCCATGCAATGACGAGCGAATTGCTTTTTCGCGACGATGCTTATCTCAAGGCCGTCGACGGCGCACGCGTCGTCGCAGTGCATGAGCGCGGCATCGAGCTCGACCGGACGCTCTTCTATCCGCAAGGCGGCGGTCAGATGGGTGACACCGGCGTGTTGCTGCGGGAGGACGGCCAACGCATTCTCGTCGCGGACACGCGCAAAGGCGACACGATCGACAGCGTCCTTCATGTGCCGGCGCCCGAGATGCCGCAGCCGGAGGTCGGCGAAACGCTCGCTCTCGAAATCGACTGGGAGCGCCGCTACCGCCTGATGCGTTTGCATACGGCGCTGCACGTCATGTCGTGCGTCATCGTGGCGCCGGTAACCGGCGGCAACATCGCGCCCGACAAGGGGCGGCTCGACTTCGACATCGACATGAGCCTGCTCAACGCCGAAGCGATCGAGCGCGAAACGAATCAATTGATTGCTCGCGCCGTGGAAACCGAAACGGTGTGGATCACCGACGCAGAGCTCGATGCCCGGCCGGAGCTCGTCAAGACCATGAGCGTGCAGCCGCCGCGCGGCGCGGGCCGCGTGCGGCTCCTGAAGATTCCCGGCATCGATCTGCAGCCTTGCGGCGGCACGCACGTCAGGAACATCGCCGAGATCGGCGGCATTCGCGTTCTCAAGATTCGCAGCGAAGGCAAACGCAACCGGCGGGTCGAGATCGCGCTTGCGTCGTAGTCGGGCACAAAAAAGGCGGCCCAGGCCGCCTTTCGTCGTGCTCGTAACGTCTTCTTCAGCCGGACTCACGCCGCGGGTGTAGGCTCCGCCGCGGGTGCCGCATGTTTCGCCGCGTCTTCTTCCGCGGCCGCTTTCATCGACAGACGCACACGACCCTTGTCGTCGGCCTCGATCACCTTGACGCGCACGACCTGGCCTTCCTTCACGTAATCGGAGACCTGGTTCACGCGTTCCTTGGCGATCTGCGAAATGTGCAGGAGACCGTCTTTACCCGGAAGAAGCTGCACGATTGCGCCGAAGTCGAGCAGCCGCAACACCGTGCCGTCGTAGATACGGCCGACTTCGACTTCCGCGGTGATGTCCTCGATCCGCTTGCGTGCGACGTTGCATGCGTCGGCGTTGACCGACGCGATCGTGATGCTGCCGTCGTCCTGGATGTCGATCGTCGTGCCGGTCTCTTCGGTCAGGGCGCGAATCACGGCGCCACCCTTGCCGATCACGTCCCGAATCTTCTCGGGGTTGATCTTGAACGTCATCATCCGCGGCGCGTGCTGCGAGATTTCGCTGCGCGCGTGCGGCAATGCTTCCTGCATGAGTCCCAGGATGTGCATCCGGCCTTCGCGCGCCTGCGACAGCGCAACCGCCATGATTTCCTTGGTGATGCCCTGGATCTTGATGTCCATTTGGAGCGCAGTCACGCCGCGCTCGGTGCCGGCGACCTTGAAATCCATGTCGCCCAGATGATCTTCGTCGCCCAGGATGTCGGTCAGCACCGCAAAGCGATTGCCTTCCTTGATGAGCCCCATCGCGATCCCCGCGACGTGCGCCTTGGTCGGCACGCCGGCATCCATCAGCGCGAGGCTCGCGCCGCACACCGATGCCATCGACGAGCTGCCGTTCGACTCGGTGATCTCCGATACGACGCGCATCGAGTACGCGAACTCTTCGCCGGTCGGCAGCACGTTGATGACCGCGCGCTTCGCGAGGCGGCCGTGGCCGATCTCGCGCCGCTTCGGCGATCCGACGCGGCCGGTCTCGCCCGTCGCATAGGGCGGCATGTTGTAATGGAACATGAAGCGATCGCGATACTCGCCCATCAGCGCATCGACGATCTGCTCGTCGCGTGCGGTGCCGAGCGTCGCGACCACCATCGCCTGCGTCTCGCCGCGTGTGAACAACGCCGAGCCGTGCGTGCGCGGCAGAACGCCGGTGCGAATCGCGATCGGACGCACGGTGCGCGTGTCGCGACCGTCGATGCGCGGATCGCCGGAGAGAATCTGCTGCCGGACGATGCGCGCTTCCAAATCGAATAGCACGTTGCCGACATGGCGGCCGTGGTTTGCGTCGGCGTCGGCGGGTACGCACGCTGCCTGCACTTTCGCTTCGATTTCCGCGAGTCGCTGGGTGCGCGCTTGCTTGGACCGAATCCGATACGCCTCGCGCATCTCGCTCTCGGCGATGCTCGCGACGTGCGCGATCAGCGCCTCATCCTTCGGCGGGGCTTGCCAATTCCACAGCGGCTTGCCACCCTCTTCCACCAGTTGATGAATGAGCTCGATCACCGCTTGCATTGGCTGATGGCCGAAAACGACGCCGCCCAGCATCACTTCTTCGGAAAGCTCATGGGCCTCCGATTCCACCATCAGCACCGCGGCTTCCGTCCCCGCGACGACGAGATCGAGCTTCGAGGCACCGAGCTCCGTCTTCGTCGGATTCAACACATAGGCGCCGTCGACATAGCCGACGCGCGCCGCGCCGATCGGACCGTTGAAGGGAATGCCCGACAGCGCGACGGCCGCCGACGCGCCGATCAGTGCTGGGATGTCCGGGTCGATTTCGGGATCGACCGACAGCACCGTCGCGACGACTTGCACGTCGTTATAGAAGCCATCCGGAAAGAGCGGCCGCAGCGGCCGATCGATCAGGCGCGACGTCAGCGTTTCCTTTTCCGAAGGACGTCCCTCGCGTTTGAAAAAGCCGCCCGGGATCTTGCCGGCGGCATAAGTCTTTTCCTGATAGTCGACGGTCAACGGGAAAAAATCTTGACCGGGCTTGGCTTGTTTCGCCGCGACTGCCGTGACCAGCACGACGCTCTCGTCGAGGCTTACGACCACGGCGCCCGCCGCTTGCCGGGCGATCTCGCCCGTCTCGATCGTCAGGGTATGACGGCCGTAGGGAATGGACTTCTTGATGGCAGTTTGCACAGTTTCCTCGTTATGCGGAGACCGCAATGACGGCGGCCGCGCCGATGCCTATGCAGGGGGCGGATACCGTTACGTATAGGGGGCGCGCTTCGCCAACGAACAGGCTGTGTTCGCTGTCGGTCGCGCTCATTGCCGGGATCGCGTTGCGATCGAAGCGTTGCGAAATGCGCAAGTTATTTGCGCAGGCCAAGCTTTTCGATCAGCGAGCGATAGCTGTCGGTATTGCGGGACTTCAAATAGTCGAGTAGCTTCCGGCGCCGCGATACCATCCGCAGCAGCCCACGTCGCGAATGGTGATCTTTGGTGTGATCCTTGAAGTGGTCGGTGAGACCGTTGATGCGTGCGGTCAGAAGCGCAATCTGCACTTCGGGCGATCCGGTGTCGCCGCTTGCGCGCTGATGATCCGCGATAACCTTTGCTTTTTCGCTAACCGTTACGGCCATGCCAACCTCTGTCAATGTCTGCATTTCGTCGCTGGAAAAGAGGGCGATTATAGCTTAAAAAACGCTTAGATTCCAAGATTTACGCGGGCCGCAATCAACGCTGCGTCACGTGTACCGCAGCAGCCGGTCCGGCACCAGGACGTCGTCGATGCGCGAGAGCACGCCCAAGAGATCGCCGTCGGGCCCGTAGGCACGGAATCGCGCCGACGTTCGGGTCGGCGCATCGATCGACCGCCCGTGACGCAGCCGCATCGCCTCGTCTCCTGCCACGTCGAGCCGCGGCAACGTGCCGAGCAAACAGTCGACCGGATAGAGTCTCGCATCGCGTGCGCCGGAATCCAGCGCTGCGAGGGCGTCGAGCGCGATTGCATCGTCGAGACGAAACCCACCGGTCGCGGTCCGCCGCAAAGCGGCAAGATGCGCACCGCAATCGAGGGCCGTCCCAAGATCCGCGGCCAACGTGCGGACATAAGTCCCTTTGCTGCACAGGATGTCGAGGGTCGCGATCGGACTTGCCCAATCGACCACCGCGACCTTCTTCACTTCGACGGCGCGCGGTGTCCGCGGAATGTCGATGCCCTTCCGCGCGTACTCGTAATAGTTGCGCCCCTGGAACTTCAGCGCCGAATGCATAGGCGGCGTCTGGCGCAGCGCGCCGGTGAACGCAGGGAGCGCAGCCTCGAGCATTGTTCGATCGATTGCCACCGACCGTTCAGCCACGATGTCGCCTTCGGCGTCGTGCGTCGTCGTCGCAACGCCGAAGTGCACGACCGCGCGATAATGCTTGTCGGCGTCGAGCAGAAAACGGGCGAACTTGGTCGCTTCGCCGAAGCATAGCGGCAGAAGACCTGACGCCATGGGGTCCAACGTGCCGGTGTGACCAGCCTTCTCCGCGTTGAACAAGCGCTTGGCGCGCTGGAGAGCGGCATTCGACGAGAGACCCACCGGTTTGTCGAGCAGCAGAACGCCGTCGACGCGACGGCGCGGGATTTTTACTTGCACGTTCAATTTGAGCGCTTTTTGTCGGCGGCGACGGCGTCGTCGATCAGTTGCGAAAGCCGCATGCCGCTTTCGATCGAGTCGTCGTAGACGAAATGGAGTTGGGGCACGGAGTAGAGATCGAGACGATGCGACAACTCGCTGCGCAAAAAACCGGCGGTGCGCGTGAGCGCAGCGACGGCTTCCTGCGCATGCGCCTTGCCGGCGAGATGCGAGAAGCGCACGGTGGCATGCGACAGATCGGGCGATACGTCGACCTGCGTCAGCGTCACGCGTCCCACGCGCGGGTCCTTGACGCCATTGACGAGCAGGTCGGCGAGCTCGCGTTGGATTTGATCGGCGACGCGCTGCGCTCGTTGCGAGTGGCGCTTCATCGCAATTCAATCAAAGTGTGCGCGAAACCTCCACGATCTCATACACCTCGAGGTGATCGCCTTTCTGGATGTCGTTGAAGCCGCGCATCGACAGTCCGCACTCGAAGCCGGCCTTGACCTCGCGCACGTCGTCCTTGAAGCGCTTCAGCGAGTCGAGCTCGCCGTCGTGGATGACGACGTTGTCGCGCAGCACGCGAATCTTGGAGCCGCGACGGACGACACCTTCGAGCACGTAACATCCGGCCACCGTGCCCACCTTCGAGATCCGATAGACCTCGCGCACTTCGACGACGCCGAGCTGGTTCTCTTTTTGCTCGGGCGTCAACATGCCCGAGAGCGCCGCTTTCACATCATCGACCGCTTCGTAAATGATGTTGTAGTAGCGGATCTGCACTCCCCCCGATTCAGCGAGCTTGCGCGCTTGTGCATCGGCACGCACGTTGAAGCCGATGATCACCGCTTTCGACGCGAGCGCGAGATTGACGTCCGACTCCGTGATGCCGCCGACCGCCGCATGCACGATGTTGACCTTCACTTCGCCGGTCGACAGCTTCGTCAGCGCCTGTTGCAACGCTTCGTAGCTGCCCTGCACGTCGGCCTTGACGATCATCGTCATCGTCTTGACACCGGCTTCGCCCATCTGGTCGAACATGTTCTCGAGCTTCGCCGCGTGCTGCTTCGCGAGCTTGACATCGCGGAACTTGCCTTGACGGAACAGCGCGATTTCGCGTGCTTTCCGTTCGTCGCCCAGCGCCATCACGTCTTCGCCGGCGAGCGGCACGTCCGACATGCCTTGAATCTCGACGGGAATCGCCGGCCCCGCTTCGTTCACCGGGCGGCCGTTTTCATCGGTCATCGCGCGCACGCGACCGAACACGGCGCCCGCCAACACGATGTCGCCCCGCTTCAGCGTGCCCGAGTGGACGAGCACCGTCGCGACCGGACCGCGTCCCTTGTCGAGACGCGACTCGATCACGATGCCCTTCGCGGGCGCATCGCGCGGCGCCTTCAATTCCAGAACTTCGGCTTGCAGGAGAATCGCATCGAGCAGCGCATCGATGCCCTGTCCGGTTTTCGCGGAGACGGGAACGAACTGCACGTCGCCGCCATATTCCTCCGGCAGCACGCTTTCGGCGACGAGCTCCTGCTTCACGCGGTCGGGTTTCGCTTCCGGCTTGTCGATCTTGTTGACCGCGACGACGATGGGCACTTTGCCCGCTTTAGCGTGCGCGATCGCTTCTTTCGTTTGCGGCATGACGCCGTCGTCCGCCGCGACGACCAGCACGACGATATCGGTCACTTTCGCGCCGTGCGCGCGCATCGCAGTGAACGCTTCGTGGCCCGGCGTATCGAGGAACGTGATC